>CAIPPO010000220.1 GCA_903866915.1 uncultured Mucilaginibacter sp.
ATTCACAACCAAAAACCAGTAATTATGAAAACGTTAAAACCTGTACTACAGTGTTTGTTGGCGATTGCCGTCGCGACAGCACTTTTTTCATGCGGCGGCTCGTCAGGTAAAAAGGCAGGCGACACAACAGCCAGCGCCAGTACCGACACATCAAAGAAAGCAAGTACTGCTGCATTTACACCTTTTGATGTAGTGGATATTACGCATAATGTTAAAGACTATGCCAAATGGCGGCCCGCATTTGATGCAGATTCTACCAACCAAAAAGCCGCTGGCTTACAGACCCTGGCAGTCGGGCGCGATGCCGATAGTTCGAACCGGATTTTGATCGCATTCAAGATCTCTGACATGGCCAAAGCAAAAGCAATGGAAGCTGATCCGAAACTAAAAGAAACAATGATAAAAGCCGGCGTGATCTCCAAACCCGATTTTGAATACTACCACATGATCAGGTTCACGCCCGGAACTGAAAAACAATGGATAGTAGTAAATCACAAAGTAAAAGACTTTGCAGCCTGGCTAAAAGTATTCGATGCTGAAGGTTCTGCGAAACGCGAAAGCGAAGGACTTGCTGACCGCGCCCTGGCCCGTGGAATCGCAGATACTAACATGGTGCATATTGTTTTCCGTGTGACCGATATGGCTAAAGCCAAAGCCTCAATTTTCTCAGATGAAAAGAAAAAATTAATGGAAAACGCCGGTGTAGTTGGAAAGCCTGATATCAGGTTTTATAATGCCGGGCAGTAGGTTAATGAACCAGCCATATCGAAGGCTCTCAAGCAAAGGTTTGAGGGCCTTCGCTATTTAGGCGCCAATTGCTCACTGATAAATCAATTCACCATTCTGTATTCCTGCGGCGTTTGACCCACACGCTGCTTAAACAAACGGGTAAAATGTTGCGGGTATTTAAAGCCTAGTTCATAGGCCACTTCGCTAACGGATTTGTCGCGGTCGAAGATCTTCTCTTTGGCTATATCCATTAATTTCGATTGGATATATTCCTGTGCCGAACGGCCCGTTTCTTTTTTTACCAGATCGCCGAAGTAGTTAGCAGAAAGATGCATTTGATCGGCGCACCATGCAACGGTGGGCAATCCCAGTGTTTGAGGCTTTTCCGATAAAAAGTAATTATTCAATAAGGTCTCGAATTTTTCGAGCATCCCCTTATTTACGTGTTCGCGGGTAATAAACTGACGGTCGTAAAAACGCACACAGTAATTTAACAACAATTCGATATTGGTTGTGATGAGCAATTTGCTGTGCTTATCGATGGACTGCTGCAGTTCTGCGGCAATTTTCGATAAACAATCCAGGACCGTTTCACGTTCGCGTTCGGATAAATGCAGGGCCTCACGAACTTCGTAAGAAAAAAAAGTATAATCCAGTATATGTCTGCCAAGTGAGGTGCCATGGATCAGGTCGGGGTGAAAAACTAAACCAAAACCTTTGGGCTGGTAGACCTCCGTCGGATTTTCGATACCTGATATCTGTCCGGGACCAACAAAAACCAGCGTGCCTTCCTGGTAGTCATAGTAATTATTACCATAACGCAGGTCGCCGCATTTCACATCTTTCAAAAAAATACCATAGAAGCCAAAGTATGATCTGCGTAGCACCCGTGGGCCAGCTTTCGAGTAGTCGACAACACTTACCAGGGGATGAAGCGTTTCGTGGTTATTAAAGGCATTATATTGATTGATACTGTCAAACCTATTAAGTTCTTCCATAGCTTATCAAATTAAACTAATCAAAACTACTGCTTTTAACTATAGTTAGGATATCGCAAAACGCATATCAGTAAAATTGGTAAGCAATACAGTAATCGGTATAACATTGGCGCCCAAAATATACACCACCTTTGTTCTGTCAAATCATTGGAAAACAGCAGTTGGACATCAAAAACAATAAAAAATGAAAAAGAGAATATTAGGACAGGGCCTCGAAGTTTCAGCACTCGGCCTGGGTTGTATGGGTTTGAGTTATGGCTATGGCCCTGCGACTGATAAACAGGATGCGATCAACCTGATACGCCGGGCATTTGAGATCGGTGTTACTTTCTTCGATAGCGCCGAAGCTTACGGCCCATATTTGAACGAGGAGGTTGTGGGTGAAGCCCTCGAACCTTTTCGCGACGAAGTAGTGATCGCCACTAAATTCGGCTTTGTAAACGGGGTACCGGTACAGGGTATGGATAGTCGGCCCGAAACCATCCGTGCTGTGACCGAAGCCGCTTTAAAGCGCTTACGCACCGACCGCATCGACCTGTTATACCAACACCGTGTTGACCCAAATGTACCTATTGAAGATGTAGCCGGAACCGTAAAAGAACTGATACAGGAGGGTAAAGTAAAGTATTTCGGGATGTCGGAAGCAGGTGCGGCAACCATTCGCAAAGCCCATGCCGTTCAACCGGTGGCAGCATTGCAAAGCGAATACTCGCTATGGTGGCGCGAACCAGAGCAGGAGATCATTCCTACGCTCGAAGAACTGGGTATTGGCTTTGTGCCCTTCAGTCCGCTGGGCAAAGGTTTCCTTACGGGCGCTATTAACGAAAATACCACGTTCGATAAAACTGACTTCCGTAATGTAGTTCCGCGATTTTCGGAGGACAATCGCAAAGCTAACCAAACCATCGTAGAAGTATTAGGCAATATCGCTGATTCGAAAGGCGTAACACGTGCCCAGATCGCTATCGCCTGGTTGCTGGCACAAAAACCATGGATCGTTCCCATCCCCGGCACTACTAAGATCAGTCGCCTTGAAGAAAATATGGCGGCAGCTGATGTTGTATTAAGCACGCAGGAACTGACTGATATCGAAAACGCAATTGGCGATATTACCGTACAAGGCGCACGTTATCCGCAACAGATGCAGGATAGGGTGGGTAAATAATAATAATCATTTAAACAAACATCAAACAAACTGATTTATGAAACAGATTTTATTTGTGGTTTTTCTACTTTCTTCTTTGACTGGTTTTAGCCAGACAAATGACGAAAAAATGGTCCTTGAGCTATCCGGCCAAATCTTCAAATGGGAAGTTGAAGGCAAAATTGATTCCCTCGACAAAGTATTCAACGACAAATTTGTAGTGGTAGGTTCAACAGGGGCTCAGCAAACTAAAACGCAATACATTACACGATTAAATAGTGGTAATTTCGTTCACAACAGTATAGATGTACAAGAAAACTCGGCGATTGTCGTGGATAATACGGCAACGGTGGTTGGAAAAGGAACCTTTGTTGTAACGGCCGGGGGCAAAAAAGCCACAATCCAGCTTTCTTATATCGAAGTATTTACCCGCGCAGCGGCCAACCAGCCTTGGAGCGTTTTAGCCATGCACGCCAGTGCTTTACCCGGAGCAGAACATTAAAATTCAAAATTAAAAGATATTTATTCAACCCCATAGTTTTACAGAAATGAAAACAAGTACAGTAAAAGTTATTGTTGTCATCGGTGCCGGATCAATCGGTCAGGCCATTGCCCGGCGTGTAAGTGCCGGCAAACATGTATTATTGGCCGATCTTCGTGCCGAAAACAGTGCCGCAGCAGCAAAAACGCTGAGCGAGGCAGGCTTCGAAGTAAGCACTACCATCGTTGATGTCGCTTCACGGGAGTCAGTAGCAGCATTGGTAAAAACAGCAACCGAAATTGGCGAGGTTCATGGCCTGATCCATGCTGCCGGAGTATCGCCATCACAGGCATCGTCGGAGACTATTCTCAAAGTCGACCTTTACGGTACGGCATTGGTATTGGAAGAGTTTGGTTCGGTAATCGGCCATGGAGGGTCGGGTGTAGTAATTGCTTCCCAATCCGGTCACCGTCTGCCGGCATTGACCGCCGGACAAAACAAAGCGCTTGCAACAGCGCCGGTTGAAGAACTGCTTGCTTTACCGTTTCTTCAGTCTGAACAGGTGAAGGATTCGCTGCATGCCTACCAGTTATCCAAACGCGGCAACTCATTAAGGGTAGCTGCCGAAGCGGTGCGCTGGGGCAAACGTGGAGCTCGAATCAATACCATCAGTCCGGGCATCATCATAACACCTTTGGCAAAAGACGAGCTTAGCGGCCCCCGCGGCGATGGCTATCGCCGGATGATCAACCTTTCGGCAGTCGGCCGGGCAGGCACTCCCGATGAAGTGGGTAATGTGGGTGCTTTGCTGATGGGTCCTGATGGTGCCTTCATCACCGGCAGCGATTTCCTGATGGATGGCGGAGTAACAGCGTCCTACTGGTATGGCGAACTGGCGCCGAAATCGTAAATATGCTAGATTTGTGCATGAGCGAAAAACTGACCGACCTTTTTGAACGAATGCTTGCCGGTGGCAGGATAGCTAATGATGACCCTCAGTTACCCATATTATGGGAGCATGTGGCACTAACTATACAACGATCAGCATCTTTGAATAGTTCAACCAGCATTGATGAAATCAGAGAGCAGCTGAGTGAAATTATGGGATCATCTATTGATCCGAGTACCACGATTTTTGTACCTTTTCACACCAATTTTGGCAGGCATACCAAACTGGGCAAAAGGATATTTATCAATCACGCCTGTTCGTTCCTCGACCTTGGCGGCATTACGATTGAGGACGATGTGCAGATCGGCCCCCGGGTTAACCTCGTAACTGAGAATCATCCCCTTGATCCGGCAGATAGAAAATCGCTTTTACTAAACGGCATCTTAATTAAAAGAAATGCCTGGATTGGCGCGGGCGCTACAATTTTACCCGGCGTTACCATCGGCGAAAATTCGGTGGTTGCTGCGGGCGCTTTGGTAAATAAAGACGTGCCGGACAATACGGTTGTTGCCGGTATCCCGGCAAAAGTTGTCAGGACGCTTGATTCGGGAGGTAATTAATTAAATCATATACTCCTAATAATAAATGAAAAACGTTGTCATCCTGGGCGCAAGCGGTAATATTGCCCGAAAAGTAATTGAACTATTGTCTGATTGGGAGGATATTAAACTTACTCTGTTTTTGCGCAAAGCGTCCCGCCTAAACGGGATCGATACCTCAGGCGCCAGCGTAATTGAGGGTGATGTATTGAATTTCGACCAGCTAAAACAGGCAATATCCGGCCAGGATATTGTTTACGCCAACCTTGCCGGCAATTTGGAATCCATGGCCAAAAACATTGTCAAAGCCATGGAACAGACGGGCGTTAAAAAATTGATCTTCATCAGTTCTATAGGCATTTATGATACCCCGCTTCGTTCTGTTTTGATACCTTATCGGAGAGCAGCTGATGTATTTGAAGCCTCCGATCTCGACTATACTATTTTGCGTCCAACCTGGTTTACCAATTCTAAGGAAGTCGACTATGAGCTTACACGCAAAGGCGAAGCTGAAAATGGCTCTGTGATATCCCAAAAAAGCCTCGCAACTTTTATTACCAAAATCATTGAATCACCTGAAAAATATTCCCGCCAAAACCTTGGTATCAATAAGCCTAACTCCTAGCCTGGCTACAGCGCGCATCATCTGTAATTTTGCAATGTAAGTAGCAGGTAAAAAGGCTAAACTTAGCAACACAATTCTTAACGGCAATGTTAGCTTTGCATTGACTTCAAAAAACAGCAATGTATAAAAACCTTTGCTTTGTATTTTTATTATTGACTTGCTATGCACATGCGCAGATCGGGACCAATTGGGTATTGAAAGAAAACAGCAAGGGCATAAAGATCTTTACGGGCGATGTAGAAACTTCAAAAGTTAAAGCTATCCGGGTGCAATGCGAAGTTGATGCTACGCTTTCGCAGGTGGTTGCTATGCTGATGGATATTAAAGGGAGCGAAGAATGGTTGTACCATACCTCTTCCAATTATATTGTTAAACAAGTATCACCCTCAGATTTGTATTACTATTCACTGGTAAATATGCCCTGGCCGGTAAGCGACCGCGATTTTATAGCGCATTTAATGGTATCGCAAAATCCACAAACCAAAGTGGTAACTATCGACGCCCCTTGTAATGTTGATATGGTGCCGGCAAAACCGGGCATCGTCAGGATAGCTCATTCGAAAGGAAAGTGGATACTTACACCAGCAGGCGCCAATCGGGTAAAAATAGATTATACACTGCATGCCGACCCTGGTGGATTGATACCAGCCTGGCTCACCAATATGTTTGCCACTGAAGGCCCATCGCAAAGCTTCAAAAAATTTAAGGTGAGTTTACAGAAAGCTGCATACCGGAACGCAAAAGTAGACTACATCCTTAACTGGTAATTGGCCCTAAAGCCAATAGCTGATTGGCTGATTTTATAAAGCAGTCCACTCCAATTTTGAGATATCAAAACCAAGCGCCGTTGCTTTAGCGAAGAAACGTTCCTTTATTTCGTCGGGTACTGCGTTTTCACGCGAAATAATCCAAAGGTATTCCAGACTGCTGCCCGATACCATAGCATAACGGTATTTTGCATCCACGTCAAGGATATTGTAATCTAAATAAATAGGCAGGAAATACGATACTTTAAGCTGTCCGCGGTTATCCGGACCAACAAATTTAGCCTTGCCTTCAGCTTCTACGGGTTTATTTTTATCGAAATTATAAGCGCGTGTGATCACCGCGAGCGAACCGTCATCATTCAGGGAATATTCGTCGGTAACATTCTTAAGGTTTTTCTCAATGCGGTTAGGCAGTCGTGCCACTTCATTCCAAAGGCCAAGATATTTATGTTTATCAAAGGGCTGTACAATAGCACTCTTCGGAATCTTATTTTTTGGCCATAGCGCATAAGCCAATCCGGCAGCTCCTGCGCCGGCAGCTAAAGCAATAAGCCAATTCTGTTTTTTCATATAGCAATAACGGGATAGACGAGGTTTTGTTGGTCGAAATTTACAAAAAAAACGGCATTTTATATCGTGTCAGTTAAAATATGGCAGATAAATGGCGTAATGATGTCCTATTAATAAACAGTTTTCGTCCGAAAAGTCTATGTTTGAATTTTGCTTTACCTAACAAAATGAAACCGACCCAAGTCAATCCAGTCAGACGTATTCTCATTGCCAGCCTGATTGGCACAACCATTGAATTTTTTGATTTTTATATCTATGCTACTGCAGCAGTGCTGGTATTTCCCAAATTATTTTTCCCGTCAGGAAATTCCAACGCCGCAACGCTGGAGTCGCTGGGCACCTTTGCGCTTGCTTTTTTAGCACGCCCCATCGGGGCCGTAATTTTCGGTCACTTCGGCGATCGAAAAGGACGCAAAGCAACGCTGGTAGCCGCATTAATGACCATGGGGCCATCAACGGTAGCTATTGGTTTGTTACCTGGGTATGCCAGCATCGGTATATTTGCCCCTATCCTCCTAGCAGTTTTCCGTTTCGGGCAGGGGCTCGGCCTGGGCGGCGAATGGGGCGGGGCGGTTTTACTGGCTACCGAACATGCCCCACAGGGTAAAAAGGCCTGGTACGGCATGTTCCCGCAGTTGGGAGCACCTATCGGTTTCCTTTTTTCGAGTGGTATTTTTTTGCTGCTGAGTAAAAATCTTAGCGATCAACAATTCATCAGTTTTGGCTGGCGAATCCCCTTTATAGCAAGTGCATTGCTGGTATGGGTTGGTCTTTATGTAAGGCTAAAAATTGCCGAAACTCCTGATTTCATCAAGATCATCGAAAAAGATGAACGCGTTAAAGTTCCCTTTGCAGAGGTGTTTCTAAAGCATACCAAAGCGATTGTACTGGGCACTTTCGCTACCATTACTACCTTTCTTTTGTTCTATCTGATGACGGTTTTTACCATCAGTTGGGGCACCACAAAATTCCATTATACTCGTACGGGCTTTCTTGTTGCCCAAATGATATCCATGTTATTTTTTGCGATAGGCATACCGCTGTCAGCTGTTATGGCCGATAAATTCGGTCGTGGTAAAATACTGATAACTGTTACTATACTCATTTTTGCCTATGGTTTGGTATTTGAACCGTTATTCGTTCCGGGCAACTGGTTGCTTACCGTGGCTTTCCTGGCACTGGGTATGTTTTTGATGGGACTCACTTACGGCCCTACAGGCACAACACTGGCTGGCATATTCCCGGCATCGGTGCGTTATACCGGCTCCTCGCTGGCATTTACGCTGGCTGGCATAATAGGCGCATCGCCTGCACCTTTGGTGGCTACCAAATTGGCGTCAATTTACCATATGAGCTATGTGGGCTATTACTTGTCGTTTGCTGCATTAATCACTTTACTAGCTTTGATAGCCGTAAGAGGTAAACTAACCGAATCAGAATCAAAATAAGGTTTGCTGCTTTTTATTTCGGGTAAGGGCTTGTCTGACACAAAGTTTTAATTATTATTGTGTCAGATACACACTTTGGATTCACCATCCACCTATAAACCCTTTAACCGACCTGCAATTAATGACGAAAGCGCCTGTATACCTCGAAAGTAAAAATCACTATCCCATCCTTGATGGTTTGCGTGGTGTAGCCTCTATCCTGGTGATCACTTTCCACGTGTTTGAAACCTTTACAGGCGGCAACCGATTTATTCAGATCATTAATCATGGTTATTTGGCGGTGGATTTCTTTTTCCTGCTTTCGGGCTTTGTGGTAGCGTATGCCTATGACGACCGCTGGACTAAAATGACTCAGTGGGATTTTTATAAAAGGCGACTGGTACGTTTGCAACCCATGGTAATCATGGGTTCGGTTATTGGAGCTTTATTGTTTTATCTGCAAGCCGGACAAGCCTTCCCATTGATTGCAGGAACACCTGTATGGCAGGTATTGTTACTGATGATCATCGGAAGTACACTTATTCCTGTACCGCTTTCTATGGATATCCGTGGCTGGCAGGAAATGCATCCGCTCGATGGACCCGCCTGGTCGCTTTTTTTCGAATACATCGCTAATATTCTTTATGCATTGATCGTGCGCCGATTTCCTAAATGGCTCCTGGCGATTTTTGTTTTTCTGGCCGCAGCAATGATGGTAAATTACCTGGTTGCAGGCCCGCAGGGCGATCTGATCGGTGGCTGGTCGCTTACCAAAGAACAACTTTATGTTGGCTTTACGCGCCTCCTGTTCCCTTTCTTTGGGGGAGTTTTATTATGTCGCCTCGGCAAACTTATCCGGATCAAAAATGCCTTTTGGATCGCCAGTTTGCTTATTGTTGTTGTTTTAAGCATCCCCAGGATTGGCGGCCCCAATACACTCTGGCAAAACGGCCTTTATGACGCATTTTGCGTTATCCTTGCGTTTCCGCTCATTGTTTCCATCGGTGCCGGCGGCGAGATCAAGAACCCGCAATCCGCCAAAATCTGTAAGTTCCTGGGCGATATCTCGTATCCGCTTTATATCACACATTACCCTTTGATCTATGTTTATACTGCCTGGGTTGTGGATGATAAAATTCCGCTGGGACCAAAAGGATTGCTGGTTGGGTTAGCATTGGTGGTTGTCAGCATTGCGCTGGCCTACGCCTGTCTCAAGCTTTATGATGAGCCGGTACGTGAATGGCTGCGCAAAAAAGTATTGGTAAAAAAGGCTGAAGTAGCGGGCTGATTACCCTTACTCGCCGCCATTGATCATATCAGATACCACACCTTTGTGCTGTTTGCGCTCACCCAAAACTACGCCTGCGAGGTGAATAAGCGTAAAACCCAGGATGAGATACATGGTAAACCCATGGATATCGCGGATAAAATGCAATTGCTTAATTGCTGGTACATATTCTCCGATGGCCAGTGAGAGTCCTGATATAACCATCACAACCAGCAACAGGTAGAAGATAGCATAAAGGGTTTTGATCAGCATTTCGTTGCGGGAGGCAATACGATCTTCCTTGCGTTGTAAAAATGATTCGCGGGCGGCTTTGATCTTGCGGATCAGCTTTTTATCGCTCAATTCAAAAAACTCCAGACCGACCCGAAACAGGAAGAGCCCTGCCAGCACATAGCCCAGGTAAGTATGAATTGCCCAAACCTGATCGGCTAAGCCAAAGGCCACCGGGCGCACCTGATCTTCGTTTACTTTAATGCCCTGCTCTTTGAGCTTATCGGCTATGAACGCTGCATTGGTCCAGGGTTTTAATACAGTAGAGTTTACAGCTACTGTAATTAAAAGCCCTGTAATTACCAGTGCATTCAGCCAATGCCAGAGGCGGATAGCCGGAGAGTATTTTTTGTTGCGGCTTGTTGCTACAGGTACCAAAACCGCTGCTTGATGATTTTCCATTTTATTCTTTTTGTTGATTCGATAGAACGAATTAACAGCAAGGCCTTGAATGGCTAAAATGAAATAGACCGGAGATAAGCTCATACCGACCACCCCTTAATTTTTGGCGATAAAAGCCGAAATCAGGACCAGGAATTTGCCCGTCGGGTAAAAATCAGCTTTGGCAGATGATAAATGCCGGTTCAGCGGTTAATACTACTCTGCAAACTTCATTACCGCCTTAAAAACCTGTTCGCGTATGGTATTAACGTTATAATATTCTTTTTCGTTGATCAGACCCATTTGCTGGCGGTTGATCAGCAGGATGATGGAGAGTTGTTTTGACGGTACAACGGTAATACTTGTTCCGGTGAAACCAGTATGCCCAAACGTTCCATCCGGGCCATTCTTCATAAAGGAGTTGACCGGATCCATCATCCAACCCAGTCCATTATTAAAGTGATCTTTGGTCAGAAAAGTATTGATGGTTGCTTCCGAAATAAACGGCTTATCCCCCACCTTACCCTTATTGCGCAGCATATCAACCAATTTTTGCAGATCATCTACTGTCGAAAAAATACCGGCGGCACCTGAAATACCTTTTTCAGCATACCAGGCGTTGCCGTCGTTCACTTCGCCACGCAATACATAATGCCGCCAGCCGTTCCAGCTATTCGGATCGATCTCCTTGAACTGGAAGCCAAGCGCCGGGTCGTGCACCATACGGTACTCGTAAGGGTTACCAAAGGAGGTGGCCGCTATAGGCATTTTGGGATCTTTTTTTAGGGGATTATACAAGGTATGCTTCATCCCCAGCGGAATGAATATGTTTTGCTCCTCAAACTGATCCAGCGATTGTCCGGAAACGATCTCCACGATCTCGCCCAGAATCGTAAAACCCAGGTCACTGTATTTGCGCTGTGCACCTACCGGGAAAGCAAGGGGTAATTCGCCGATGAGCTTAAAGGTTTGTTGCTTATCGGATGCCCGGTAATACAGCGGGTACCATTCAAACAAGCCTGCGGTATGGGTTAATAAATGCCGGATAGTGATCGCAGCTTTGTCTGGTGAAGTAAAAGCTTTGATGTATTTACCTACAGGATCATCCACATGTATCAATCCCCGGTCGGCCAGCAGCATGATGGAGGTTGTGGTGCCCACCACTTTGGTCAGGGAAGCAATATCAAACAGATGGTCGGTAGTTAAAAGTTCCGGTTCAGCCAGAGGTTTGAGCTCGTAATTGAATTTTTGCGCATAGCCATAGGCCTGGCGGTATAGTACCTCATCACCCTTTTTAATTTCGATGACGGCACCGGGTATCTTGTTATCGTTTATTTTCTCACGAATGATACTATCGATCTGCCGGGTAAGCACGAGGCGGGAGGCGCTTTGCGCATGGGCATTGAGCGTGGTGGCGACTATCAGCGTCAGGCATAAAATGTTTCTTAACCTCAGCATAAAATTTACTAGTTATTTACTACCAGGCGGAAGGTAACCGGAAATTGGACCAGCTGTCTTCCGCATCAGCAACTCGGTAAAACCTTGTTTCACGAAATTGGGTAATTCGCCTACTAATTCAAACCCAAAACGGGTATAAAGTTTTATCGCCCCTTCATTGAACGCACTAACGCAAATAAAAAGATTAGGAGAATAAGCCAGGATATGCTGCACGCAGAATTTCAAAAGAAGCGTACCATAGCCTAACCCGCGGCAGTTTC
Source organism: uncultured Mucilaginibacter sp. (assembly GCA_903866915.1). GTDB lineage: Bacteria > Bacteroidota > Bacteroidia > Sphingobacteriales > Sphingobacteriaceae > Mucilaginibacter. Next base: position 11,887 of record CAIPPO010000220.1, read on the forward strand.
CGTCGACGCATAAAGTTTTGATATAGCCTTTAAAACTACCATACTCCTGCAGCATCACAAAACCCAATAGTTTGTCATCCCGCAGCAAAACAAACACCGTGTTTTCAGGCTTGCCAAAAGCTGCAAGGCATTCCTCATAGCTGATATCCATACTTAACCAGGGGTCGCTTACTGCCATTAGAGTAGCGCAGGCGGCAAAGTCGGCTCGATCGTTCGTCAGCCTGATATCCGCATTGATCTTATTGTTCGCCATATTTCTTTCGCTTAATCAATATCAAAAATAAAATCGTCAACAAAGCATTCAGCAGGATATTCATAAAACCAAGGTCGAACTGGAATGCTTGCAGAAACACCAAATTCAAAACCCATGTTAAAAGCGCAGCCGAAACGCAGGCAAGCGGCACCCATTTTTCCTGCATTTGCAGTTTGGAAAATAAGCCAGTGAGGTATAAACCCAGTATCGGCCCATAAGTATAGCCCGCTATCTTGAATATGGTATTGATGATGGCACCCTGGCTGTTCCAAAAACTCATCACGATCACGAACATCGCCAGGTTTACCCCGAGTAAAACGCGGTTCTTGATCTTCTTTTTATCCTCAGGTGCTTTACTTTCGATATCCATAAAATCATAACTAAAGGCTGTGGTGAGTGCTGCGATACAGGCATCTATACTGGCAAAGGTGCTGGCAATAATACCGATAAAAAAGGCGATGGCACCAATCTGTCCGAAGTAGTGCAAGGTCAGGAAAGGATACAAACCATCGGTATCCGTAAATTGGCCGTTCTGACTGCTTAATTTTATTCCATGGCGTTCGGCAAAAAGATATAGCAATACCCCCAGTCCTAAAAACAGGGTTTGTGCCGCTGCGATAAAAAAACTAAAGGTGAGCACATTGCGTTTTGCCCCTGCCGCATTGTTGATGGTAAGCGTTTTTTGCATCATGCTCTGATCCAGTCCCACCAGGGCAACCGTGATAAGCAAACCCGAAATAAACTGTTTGAAAAAATTGGAGCCCGAATGCCAGTCCCAATCAAACAGTTTGGCATAAGGGTGATGTGCAATTGTACTGAACATACCGCCAATAGTCAGCCCAAGCGAATTTTTAATGGTAAGGATGGATACGATCATCACCGTGATCAGAAACAGCGACTGTAAAGCGTCGGTCCATACAATAGTTTTGATACCTGATTTATTGGTGTAAAGCCATATCAGCACCAATACGATAATAATGGTGACAAAGTAAGGGATGTGCAGGCCATCAAAAAAGGCATACTGCAATATCTTGACCGACAACAATAACCTAAGCGCTGCGCCAAACGACTGCGACACCAGAAAAAACAATGAACCGGTTTTATAGGTCACCTTACCAAAACGGATATTAAGGTAGGTATAGATCGATACCAGTTTAAGCCGGTAATAGATCGGCGTCAGCACAAAAGCAATAAACAGGTAACCGGCAATGGTACCCAGGATGAACTGAAAATAGAACAGATTGTTATTACCCACATTCCCCGGAATAGACACCAGCGAAACCGCCGAAATACCCGAACCGATCATCCCAAACGCCACCAGGAACCACGGCGAGGAACGGTCGCCATCAAAAAAGCTATTGGCCTTGTTGTGGCGCGAAGTTAGGCGGGCGATAAGCATCAGCAAACCGAAATAACCGAGGATGATATAGAGGATGAGGGAGGGGGTCATTTTGCTGCGCTGTTATTGGGTCATTGGGGATTGGGCTTTTTTTGGGTAGGCCTAATTAAATGCTACTACAAATTCTATCGCGGAAAGTATAAATATTGACAGAACCACTCCTGCAAATACAAATGCAGCCTTTCTTATTTTGGTTGAATCCTTAGTTCTAAACCATGCCATTAAATTTAAAGTAACAACCACCATACCAGGTGCTATTATAATTATTTTAAAAATAGTAAGTATGATATACAGGGTGCTTTTCATGCTGATAGCGCTTTTAAAATGTTAACAGACAGTGCGGCGCTAAACTGTGTTTAATAAATTCTAAGCTACCTTATTTTGTTGAATTTGAATAGCATCGTTGAACATTCGCGCTAACAATCTAAACAACAGAATGTAAGTTCAGATTGGACTTTCATTGTTCGTCGGTGGGGACACCGACGAAGGAGGGCGGGAGGCGCATTAAACCGCATGTTCAATCGCACGATGCAATTCCAAATCCTTTACAAATTCATCAATCTGCTCTTTTTGCATACCGGGCATACAAATAATATGTGCCCATTCTTTGCCGGATGCCAGTTGCCATTTCTTCAATAGCGCCTCACCGGGTTTGGGGATATTGACGGTAAGCGTATCCGGGTTGCGCCAAACCAGGGGTTCAACCTGCTTCAGTTTTTTTTCAGCATAGGCGGCTACGGCAAGGCAATCCTTGGTGCGCTTTTTTAAGCCTTCGATGCCTAGTTTCGATATGGTGTACCAGAGAAAAAGTGGCGTATGGCCGTTACGGGAGCCTGATATAGTAGTATCCAGCGAACCGATATAGTCGATGGACCGTGCAATACGGTCGCGGTGGCTCTTCTTGGCGATGACCATCCCACAAGGTATCGGCGAACCAAAGAACTTATGTCCGCTAATGGCAATGCTATCGGCCCCATCAGCAAAATCGAATGAAGGCCTGGGTTTCAGGAAAGCGGCATAACTGCCCGATAGCGCCCCATCAACGTGGATATAATGATGCTGGATGGCCATGCTTTTGAAAATGGCTTTCATTTTCCCCACGTCATCCCGCGCTTCGGTCATGGTAGTGCCAATGTTGGCCAGGATAATCACCGGCATCTGCCGGTTGATGCTGATGGTTTTTTCGAGATCCTCATAGTCGATCTCACCACTGGCCTGCGAGCGTATTGCTATATTCGGCATATTCAGCAGGTGCAAATTTTTCTGCACGCTGTAATGCGTGGCTTCCGAATAATAAACGATTGCTTTAGGATACAATTCGCGCGCCAGATACAGGCCATACAGGTTTCCTTCCGAGCCACCATTAGTAACATAACCCCACCAGTTATCTTCATCGGCTCTGAACAGGTGCGAAAAGAAAGAGATTACTTCCTTCTCCTGCTCCCTTGAGCCGACCGTATAGGTTGAAGGGATAAAGGGATCGCCAACATTATTCAGGGGGTATTTGAGGAAAGGCATAAGCTCGCCGTAATCAAAATCTTTGGCTACGGGATAACCCATTGTCATTGCCGACGTTTTACTAAACTCCTCCAGCAGATGCATGATCACCTGGCTGGTGTTATAGGTCGTTATTTCCATTTCGCGCTCGTTTTGTTACGGGGTGTGTAACACAAATTCAGGTTTAGCACCAAAATTACCAGAGCTAACCCGGTAGCACCGTGCCGCGAGTCATACAGAAAGGTGATCTTCGTCATACCTTGCGGAACAACACTTTTTTCATTTTATCAAAATAAGTCTATCTTTAATCAGTTCTTCCAAACTGAATTAATAACATCCTTTAAATGAGCGCTTCACAAAGCATAAAAACCGAAAATATCCGGCATAAAGGCTGGGTTAAAAGTGCCCATTTTGTGATCACTCTTGCATTTCTGGCGCTGTTGGTTAGCGGCTATGTTATCCTCATGTCGCACCCCCGCCTCTACTGGGGCAAAGCAGGCAACGACCTGACACCTGCGCTGTTTGAATTGCCCATCAGCAAAAATTACCATCACGGCGGCTGGGAAAAAGCTATTCCATTTAAAAACTTACACGGCTCGCAGGTAACGGCAGCTCGCACTTTTGATATTTTTAACGAGAACGGATGGGGCCGCAGCACGCATTTTTTAGCCGCCTGGTTCCTGATCATCACTGGCTTGCTGTACCTCTTAGCCGGTATCTTCAGCGGGCATTTCCGCCGCGACCTGGCACCCGGCCGTGGTGAATTTAGTCTGAAAATGCTTTGGCGCGATCTTTCTGCACATTTCCAAAAACAATCGTTTGCCAAAGGCAAATACGGCTTACTGCAAAAGATAACCTATTTATCGGTCATCTTCTTCCTGTTCCCGGTGGTTATTTTAACGGGGTTTGCCATGTCGCCGGCTATTGCCGCCTCCTACCCTTTCCTGCTAAAAATATTTTTCGGTCACCAATCCGCGAGGACTATTCACTTTTTTGCAGCCGTTTTGCTGCTGCTGTTCCTGCTGGTGCATGTGGTAATGGTGATCAGAACGGGCTTTAAACGAAACCTTTGGGCAATCACTTTCGGTAAATAAAGATGAAAGAAAAACGACTAATGAACAGGCGCCGTGCCATTTTTACCGGCATAACCTCTGCCGGGGCCTTGTTGCTTTCGGGCTGCCTGAAAAAAGCACCGCCAACCTATGGTAGTATCCTGAGGATGGGCGACGACCTGACCTACCTTGTACAGCGCGGACTATTATCACAGCGGGCTTTGGTCATGGAATACCAGCAAAGTGATATTACCAGTTTCCCGGTGACCGATATCGGCGACCCGGCCAACCCGGCCAGCACCAAAGCCTACAGCAAAGAATACGAAGCATTGCTTAAAACTGATTTCAAGGATTGGGCACTCACCATCGAAGGTGCTGTAGCCAAACCGGGTAGATACACCCTGGACCAATTGCAAAAACTCGGCGAACGTAGCCAGATAACCCGGCACAGCTGCGAGGAAGGCTGGAGCGCTATTGCCGAATGGACCGGCGTGCCGCTGGCCGCCTTATTGAAAGAAGCTGGCGTTTTAGCCTCTGCGCGTTATGTTTCCTTTTACGGCTTCGACAAATATGCCGAGAGCATTGATATGCTGGATGCCCTGCATCCCCAAACCATATTGGCCCACCGCATGAACGGCGAAACTATCCCGGCACGCAACGGGGCGCCTTTGCGGCTGCGTGTAGAAACTCAGGTAGGCTATAAAAGCGTTAAATATGTTCAGCGCATTGTTGTAACCGAACAGTTTGTAGATCCGGCACAAGATATTCAGGCGGGCTGGTCGTGGTATAATGGAATTTAAGGGACAGCACGGTATTTGGATAATTGACGAGAATATTTAATTTTGATCAACAACCAATAAAACAGAAAATACTATGAAGAAGATTTTATCAGTTGCTGTGCTCTTTGTAGCCATCAGCACAACGTTCGCCTTCAAACCGGGTGGCGACCATCTGAAGGGCTATATCGACGATTCGATGTGCGCCTCCAGCAGCAAACCAATGTGCACACCAGAAACCCGCGTGGCCTGCGCAAAAAAATGCATTAAAGACGGCGCTAAGGCAGTATTGGTGGTTGGTGGAAAAGTTTATAAGATCACCAACCAGAAAACCGTGATCAAATATGCCGGTAAAAATGTGACTGTTGACGGTAAAATCACCGATGATACCATCGAAGTTACCAGCATCACCGAAGACAAATCCTAATTTATATCCCAAACTCAAAACAAGGACCCCAAATCATAAAAAACCTGGGGTCCTTATTTATTCATAGACTTTTGGGCATTTAAATGCTCTTTTTTTTGCAATACACTCCGTTTATTTCTGTCTTTTCAACATTTAATTCCTTACCGGGTAATCAAAGAAGCAAAAGGCTTCATAATTTTCCCCGGATTTTTGCTTTCCGGGCAGTTTTTACCAAAAATAAGGGAAGGTATCTGATATAATCACTTAGCAAATCAGTCATATCGCATCAATTAAGGCACCATTCGCTAAATTTTTGACAGTATTTCAATAAAAATTGATTAATAATAGTAATTTAGTAGGCAATTAACCCCATTTTTCAATTAAAATGAAATTGTTTGTTCAAATCTTTACGTATTTTTCTCATAGGAGCCATAGTTTTTTCCTATGCTCCGCTCTTTGCCCAAAAAATTAGTGGCAAGGTCACCAGTGGTGGTGGCCCCTTGCCTGGCGCCAATGTGCGTGCTATCCCATCGAATGCCGGCGCCGCAACTGACACTGCGGGTCGCTATTCTATCAGTTTAAAACCAGGTACCTACACTTTATCTTTCTCGGAGTTAGGTTTCGAAACCAAAACAGCTACTGTAACATTAGGCACTGGCGAAACCAAGGTGATCAATATCGACCTGGTAGCAGCAGCAGCTTCACTTAGTGAAGTAGTTGTAGTTGGAAGCCGTGGCGGCGGTCGCAGCCGTTTAGAATCACCGGTACCGGTTGATGTGATCAGTATTAACAACATCGCTGACAATACTGCCAAACCCGACCTGATGAGCCAGCTTAACCAATTGGTACCCTCGTTCAACTACAACAAACAATCGGGTGCTGACGGCGCTGATGCGATCGACTATGCCAGCTTACGCGGCCTGGGTTTCGACCAGACCCTCGTTTTGGTTAATGGCGTTCGTCGTCACCAATCAGCTTATGTAGATCCGGGAGAATCAGCCCGCGGCCGCGGCCAAAGCGGTACCGACCTGAACGCTATTCCAGAAGCAGCTATTGACCATGTCGAAATATTGCGCGACGGTGCTTCGGCGCAGTATGGCTCTGACGCTATTGCTGGTGTGATTAATATTGTGCTTAAAAAAGACATTAATCATTTGGTTGTTGACGCCGGTATCAGCGGTTACGACGATCAGAAATACAACACCCTAAGTTATTCAGATCCCAAAGCCTATTATACCGGGCATAAAATTGACGGCAGAACTTTAAATCTGGGTCTTAACTATGGTATCGCTGTAGGTAAAAATGGCGGATTCCTGAATATTGGAGCTAACTTTGACGATGGGGGAAAAACTTTCAGGTATGCCCCCGACCAGGGGATCACCCGTGGACGACGTGCTGCCGGCGACGGATCTATTGTAGCAGGCGGCGCCATGTTTAACCTGGAAGTGCCAATCAAGGATACTAAAACTGTATTCTATGCCTTTGGCGGATACAACCATAAATACTCTGAAGTATATGCCTATACCCGCAGCTGGAACTATCTTGGTCTACGCGTCAATCCAACCAAATTTCCAACCGATCCAACAACAGGCAACCTGATCTTCGTACCAGGCGTAATGCAAAATGACGCTCCGGAGGGCGCACCGTTTGATCCTAATAACGTTTATTACAATCCGGAAGAGGATGTATACATTTCCGACGTTTCTGCGGCTTTTGGTTTCAAAGGCAAAACTTCAGGCAACTGGGAATGGAATGTAAGCAACAATACAGGACGAAATGATTTCCATTACTTTGGTCAGAATACTTTCAATGCCTCAACACCTTACGTTGCAGGTCAACCTATCCAAACACGCTTTAATGATGGCGGCTTTAACTATTTGCAGAACACCACTAATGCTGATATAACCAAACATTTCAGCAAAGTATTCCAGGGTCTTCAACTTTCATTTGGTACAGAGTTCAGGTATGAGCGTTACCAGATCTACGCTGGCGAACCAAACTCTTACAATAATGGCGGTGCAACCTTGCCTACCCACGTAACTGGTTCCAAAGGGCAGGATTCTATTGTTTATCTATCAAAAGCACCAGGTTCCGAAGGCTATCCCGGCTATCAGCCAGGCGACGCTCATACGGCTAACCGTGGGTCAGAAGCCGCTTATGCAGAAGCAACGTTTGATGTAACCAAAACCTGGTTAGTTGACATTGCAGAACGTATTGAGAACTACGACGATTTTGGTTTTGTATCAACCCAAAAATTAGCAACACGCTTAAAATTAGCTGATAACTTTAACCTGCGCGGATCTATCAGCACCGGTTTCCGTGCGCCAAGTTTACAGCAAATAAACTTTAGCAATACCAATACTTCTATTGGTTCGGGCGGTGTACTCTTATATCAAAAAACGGTACCTAATTATACCGATGTTGCCCGTGCAGCTGGCATTCCAAAATTAACTTCCGAAAAATCTACCAACTATAGTCTTGGATTTACCTGGCAGCCATTGAGTAACCTGAACGTAACAGTTGATGGTTATCAAATCGGTATTAAAAACCGGGTAGTATATTCAGGCGTTTACAGCGAAGGTGATAGCGCTTTCGGTGATCCAAATACTCCGGGTTCATTGAATAACTTACTGCTCGCAAATTCGATCCAGCAAGCTGCATTCTTTACCAATGCTGTTAATACTACTAACCGGGGTATCGACATTGTAGTTGATTACCGCAAACGTTGGTTGAACCATCATTTCTTCGCAACGTTCGCCGGAAACCTGCAGGAAGTGAATATCGACAAAATAAGCATCCCTGCCTCATTCAGAGGTTCTGGTGGCGATAGCGCTGCATTTTTCTCAGACAGGGAACAATATTTCATGAAATATGCCGCTCCAAGGGCTAAGTTCAATTTAAACCTTGAATACGGCTTTAACAAAATTGCGTTCGGCACCCGCTTTACTTATTTCGGCGATGTAAAAGAACTTGGTTTTGGCGAAGTAAGTGCGCCAAACGGTGTAGCTGATCCATATCTGCCTTATGTTCAATTAGACGACGGAAGTGCTGCAGTTCCTGAATTGTTTAATTTCAGTCCGAAAGTAACTACCGATATTTATGCAACTTTCAAACTTGCTAAATACCTATCATTGGATTTAGGCATTGACAACCTGTTTAATGTTCATCCAGACGAAGCTGTTGTGAAAGGCTCTATTAGCCCTACCAGCGGCACCAGTTCTTTTGGCGATAGTAACTCAGGTGGTTCATTTGAATCTGTGCAAATGGGTTTCAACGGTACGCGATTATTTACCAAGTTAAAATTCACCTTCTAATCAGAATCCAACTGTACGGATTCTTTTTAACAATACATTGTAAACAGAAAAGCCCTTTAGAATTTCTTCTAAAGGGCTTTCTGTTTCTGAAAAAAACCTAAAAAAACTATTAAAAAATGTGTTTGCTTAATGTACTGCTCTTAAAACTAACTGAAATCTCTTTTTGCCGTAAGAATTACTATCTGATTTCAATACCTGGAACTGATAGTTTCCGGTACGTACATTCAAACTATCTTTTGCATAAGCATCTTTCAGCCAAATCTGAACATTGGCCGGAATAGTACGTTCAAAACTAATTTTAAATAAATAGGTACCTGCGTTTTTGGTACTAATGTCGAGCTTAATGGCCTTGTTGGGGGTATAGGGTAAAGTATTAATAGCGAGGTCGGTGCCATCAGCCGATATGCTGGCCAGGCTAACCTGTCCATAACCTGCAAAATATTCAGCGTCTATAGCTGGATCATAATTCGAACTTGCTGCTTTCTTAAACAAAAACATCGTCTCATCATTATTGGTACTATCCTGCACCAGCTTCAATTTAATAGCCGACAAATTGGCCAGCGTATCAGCACTTACCGGAGCGGTTGTTTTGGGCGCGATTGGTGTAGGTGATACTGGCGTAGTTGCAGATGAATTCGCTTTTGTAGCAGAACCAGCCGGTGTAACAACACTTTCCTTTTTGCAGGCAGCAAGGAACAAAACCGAAATCAATAATAGTGTAGAAGTTTTCATTTGTGACGATGTTTATGTTAGCGTTAACTTATAGGCAATTTTAATGCCACCAACAACACTTTATTGATTTACAGCTATTTACAAAACGTCTTTTAAACAAATGGGGCTTTTAAAATCGGGGATTTATGTGCCGGAATTGCTGATTTTTCGTGGAATTTAGTGGGGAAAGTACGCCCCCAAAGTTTAAAAAAGTGGCATTTAAAATGCCTGGGACGGGATATTATACCCGCTATCAGAATTGCTGTAAAAAGCTGATCTTATAAATAAGGTGATCTTCGGTTTGGGATTGGATCGGAGCGGTAGTCAGCTGATTGTTTACACCACGGTTATAGATCAGGTAGATATAACTCAGCGGCGAAAATTCCCAGGCCATGCGCAGGTTATAGCTATTTGAGTTGTTCAGCGAGTTTTTCTGGTAGATTCCGGTAAATTGTACCCGGGGATTAAGTGCAAAACGGCCTTGTATTATAAAAAGGTTGACCGACTTGGTCGTTTGGTTTACTCCCACATTCGTAAAATGGTTTTGATTAAGCTCACCTGTAAAGGAGACATAGGGGATGGGTGCAAATTGAACCTTATAATCGCCGGTGAATAGCCTGCCGTTGAAATAGCTGCCGCTTGAAAGTGTAATAATCGTATTAACTATTTTGGATGGATCGGTTTGAAAATAGATTTGCTGATTGAAATAGTGGTAACTGCCCGGGCCGATATCTACATTGAGCGGCGAAAATGTAGAGGTAAGGTGCTGCCAAACGGCAATAAAGCCATACCCCAAAAAACCACCGTCCCTGAAATTGAACCATACCGGGAAAACCGGCAGGTCGGCCTCAGAAAATTTACCGGTAGAGGCTGTATAATAGAGTTCGGGTAAAATACCGGGACTGTAGGCTAACAGGAATTTTTTAAAGGGAAGCAGATCGCCGCGGTAGAAATAATTGGCACCCGGTGTGGTGCTGATTACGTCGTTCCGGGAAATAAACCCCATTTGCGGGTCGAAATTTTTAGTTATAACAGATTCTGTCAACCAGATTTCGTGCGAATTGGTATTATTAAAATACTGCACAATGCCCCCAAACCCCCGCGCACCAGTATTAGTGGTAGTCGACTGCGTAGCGATGACATTAAGAGAATTGGATTCATTAAACCTAAAGAAGCCATCAACAGTTGATTCTATATTTGCCGCTCCGGGTTGTTCTTTCAGCGTCACAAGTCCGCCGATGCGGTCCTGTGTCCCAAAATTCTGCGAAAACCGACCGACAAAAAAATCAGTAGCCGGGCTGCCGTTATAGGCCTGCTGGCGGATAGCCATTGCCCCATAATTCATAGATGATGAACGGTAAACAAACCTGCCGCCACCAACGATGGGTATTGGATTACCGCTGGTATCCAGACCAATATTTCTACTGTTAAATGGCTGGTAGCGCATGGAACCGCCAGCCTGGTCGCCATTCATCGTTACCTGAACGCCAAAAAGGGAAGCATTCTCTAAAAAAAACTGGCGCTTTTCGGGGTAAAACACGTTGAAACGGGTAGTATTATTAACCTCCTGATCAACATCCGCCTGTGCGAAATCGGTATTTGCAGTAAGGTCGAGCACGGAATTGGGCGTTATGGCCCATTTCAGATCGCCTCCATACTTTAGACTTTGGGTATGAGGTGGCTCGCTGCTGCCAAAATTGCTGTAATGATCTGTAGAGGCCAGGATATAAGGATCGACGATGATATTAGGTGAAGGTGGCGGAGGCTGCAAATTGGTCAAAAGCCCTGCATAATTCATATGCGTTGCCGAAAATATTCGCGGAAATGGCGAAAATGAACTGATCTCGTTGGTTAAACGCCGGTTACGGTATACATTAAAGCCCCAGCTTTGCGAAGTATCGTTGCTTTTAGGATACCGCAAGGTTTTCCATGGGATCGCAATCTCGGCCACCCAACCCGAATCGCTGCGTGTAGTGCGCACATTCCAAAGACCGTTCCAATCGACATCATAATAAAGATCATCGAATGACAGCAAATCGCGCTGTACGCCGTAAGCGTTGGTCGCAAAAACGATGGCATTGCGCTGGTCATTAAAGGTATCGAAAGCCAGGTTGACCAGGTCGTGTTTGGTAAAGTCGAAATCGCGGGCAAAATCCGTTGCCATGATTGCGCGCTTCCCCAGTGGATCCTTGCTTATCACACCGATATAAAGATATTTTTGGTTATAAAGTACTTTAACTACGGTAACGAAGCGCGACGGCTTTCCCTGATCGGGATCGGCTTGTATGAATTCCGAAGCGCCCGGTGTCAGCGCCCATTCCGGTTCATTAAGCAGGCCGTCAATTTTGATATTGGTAAAAATTTTTACTGCTTTAAGCTGGCGTCGGTTGGGGTTTGGTTTGAAGATATCGGCGTCCTGCCCCAAGGCAAATGTTGCGATACAAAGTAATAGTAAGGTGCTTATTATTCTTGATTGTGACGTCATGGGAGCAGGGCGCCTAAAATTAAAAAAATCTGCGATAATTAACGCAATGCGAGTGCTTTTTGGGGCAATCTTGCTGGTCTGAAGGACCCCGCCCGTTCAAGTGTCCCACTTGAACGCCTAAATTTGTTGCGCCTTCACTCCTGGTTAAAAACCGGCTTGATTTTTTATCAGCGTAAGTAGTCCTTGAGCGGGGTGCTCAAACGGCTTTGTGTTCAAGTGGGGCGATTGAACAGGCGGGGGCTGAAAAATTAATAAAACCTTTAGCTAATGACTAATTCCCCTCCCTCAATCGCTCGTAATATTCCTTTAACACAAACCAGGCTTTTTTCTTTTCTCCCTTGTCAGACAATAGCCCTTTGCGGTTCCAACCCTGCTGGTAGCTGGTTTGCATACGATAGGGCGACCTGAAATCGGCCAGAACCCACGGCGATACCCCGGCCAGAAAAGAGATATGAGCAAACATTTTGATCTGCCTGCGATAGATATTGGCCACGTATTCCTCGCTCCAGGCACTTGCCTTTACGGCGGTATCAAGTTTATTGTTGTAAACAGATTCGCCGCCAAACTCCGAGATAATCATCGGCTTTCCGAAATCCGATTTCCAATGTATTTTTTCGGGATCGCCCGGCCAATCGGTATACCAACCCAGGTATTCGTTTACCCCAACAACATCAACATATTTCATCACGGTGTCGCGTAACGTTAACTCATCTTCATTACGACTAACGTTATAAAAGGCAGCGGTAACCAGTCGTGTTGGGTCGAGCAATTTCACTTCTCTAGCGAGTTCGATCAGCGTGCGGTCGCGTTCTTTTGACGGCGTAGTCTCATTGGCAATACTCCATAAGATCACATTACAGCGGTTCTGATCGCGTTTGATCAGTTCCTTCAGCATCAGTTCAGCTTTAGGCTTTACCGCGGTATCTGCAAACTCTATACCCTGGTACAGCGGCACTTCCTCCCAAACCAACAGGCCCTGACGTGCGGCATAACGTATGGTATATTCGTTATGCGGGTAATGTACCAGCCGAATAAAATTGCAGCCCAGGTCCTTTGCCCAGTTGATCAGTTGCCGGGCATCCGAATCGGAGTAGGCCCTCCCACGTCTTTGAGGTATTTCCTCGTGAATGTTGACCCCCCTTAAAAATAGCGGCTTGCCATTCAGCAAAATTTTAGTTCCCTCCACCTTGATGCTCCGGAAGCCGATCTCGTCGCTTACCGTATCACCTTCAACACTAAGTTTTACCTCATAAAGTTTCGGGTGCTGCGGCGACCATAATTCCAGCTTCTTTTTAAGACTGATTATTGCATATCCGTTAGCATCACTCTGTAGTTTCGCGTTTACTCTTAATTCCGGTATGTCTAACGCTATTTGTTTGCCTAAACTAGCACAGTTTAGCTTCACATAACCGCTGATCCGACTCGGATCATTGGGATCCAACTGTATTTTATAGTCCTCTGTAAATACTTGCTGCGTTTTAACCAGATGCACATCGCGCGTGATTCCTCCGTAATTAAACCAATCAAACAACGAACCCGGTACCCCGTTTTTAACTCTCGCGCTGTTTATCCGAACCATAAGGGCATTGCCGTTAGCTTTAATAAGCACTGTTACTTCGAACCCGAAAGGTGTAAAACCACCCTCGTGCCTGCCCAGCTTCTTGCCGTTCAGCCACACATCGGTGATGTAATTGGCGCCGCCAAAATTCAGAAATACGCGTTCTTGCTTCCCGGCATCGCAGTCGAATATCTTTTTATACCAAACCGAGCTTTCAAAATAGGTCAGCTCCGGCTTTTGCGAATTAAAATCCCCCGGCACCCGCAGCGTATTAGAGGGCTCGAATGAATACTCCACAAAATCCGCTTTGCCAGTCGCCTTTGCATCCTTGTAAATAGCCCGCCAACCCATACCAACATCGAAGGGATCAACAACTATCTGCCAGTCACCGTTCAACAGCTGACTCCTTCGCCCGTAGACATTGGCCATGGCTGTTTGCGCATGACTATTATTAAACAGCAGTGCAAAAAGCAGGCTAAAAAGAATAAAAGCACTTCTCATTTAAGTGTTAAATTACGGTTTATTTTAGAAATAGGAAACGACTTGAACAAGCGGTCCATTAAACAGGTGGTAGGCGGCAGAAGAGAAGATTTAAATCCTTAATATTCGCTAGATCCCGGTAAACCGATTAAAAGTTTTCCAGTATTTGTCTTTATAGATTTCATAACTCATTTCCATTTTCTCCTTATATTCATCGCATATCTGCTGCGCAACTTTTGATGGAACACGGAAATCACGGCAAGCAAAATGAATTTCTTTGGAACTATTGCCGGTTTCCCTGCCAACATTAAGGTAGCCATCAATGTCTTTAAGTTGGGTAGTGAGTTTGTCTTCAATTTCGTATAATAGCGATTGACTTGCCTTGTCTGGCATACCATTAGATTTTCTTCCATCATATTTTATCACCACAGTCATTATCCATGGATGTGAAGGCTTACTGTCCCACTTAAGCAGATCGGTATTGAATACAGCTATTAATGGAATTCCATTGTCTAATTCAGTTTCAAGTATCGAATGTTCATCATTTTCGCTACTATGCCATGTACCGTCATACCTCTCGTTAAATTCCTTTTGTCGCCAGTTTAAATAATCTTTTAGTTTGCCAATTGGTATCAATTCCTGCAAGGCTTCAACTTTAGATAAAAAACTGACTTTATCGATAAGCGTTACAAATTCCAATTCTCCCAAAAAATTATCAAGGAAAATATAGCAACCCGAGATTATTGCTTTTTTATTTTCTTCATTAAAATCATCGTGAACAATGGCGATATCGATCTCATCCGGATAACCGGCATTTTCGTTTGCATAGAAATTCATATTGCTGTCACTAAAGTTATAGTCAGCCATCTTAATATATACGTCTTTTATATCCAAGGCCGGTTTGAGTGCAGTAAACTTCCAGCGCTTTAATTTAGGTGCTGCTTCAACCAGCTCCTCTACAAAAACGATGTTTTCAATGGCTCCGTCAGCAGTGATCACTAATTCGGCTGTATCAGCAGCGTACATTCCCGCAAGAAAATAATAGCCTTCTCTTAATTCTTCAAGTTTGGGTGATAGCTTATTAAAAAAATCTTTTTCTATATCATTTTGCGAGTCGACCGCGTTGAAAAAGGTCTTTTCATTCGTTGCGAACCAGTTCCAGAAATCATCATAAGTTTTTACAGGCTTGTCTTTTTTGCTAAAAAAGCTTTTTAAAATGCTCATTGTGGTAAGGTTTATTTGATGTTTGTTGAGCACAAGTTAATAAATTTGTTAAATGAAAATCGCCACCTATAACGTAAACTCCATCAACGCACGCCTCCCAATCCTGCAACGCTGGCTTGCTGAAGAACAACCGGATATTGTATGTTTCCAGGAACTGAAAGCTATACAGGAAAATTTTCCTTTGCAGGCAATTAACGATCTGGGATACCAGGCCATATGGCATGGGCAGAAAAGCTGGAACGGCGTGGCTATCATTTCCAGATTAGGCGAGGTTGTTGAACGGCGCAACGTACTCCCCGGCGACGACGAGGATGCACAGAGCCGGTATATCGAGGCTGAAGTAAATGGTATTATCATTGGTTGTTTGTATCTGCCCAATGGCAACCCTTACCCGGGTGAGAAATTCGATTATAAACTACGCTGGATGGAGCGTCTGCACCGGCATGCAGCCGACTTGCTGGCTACCGGGAAGCCAGCTATACTTTGCGGCGATTATAATGTGATCCCTTCCGAAATTGACGCCTATAAACCCGAGAACTGGGTCAATGACGCCTTGTTCAGGCCTGAGAGCCGTGAAGCCTTTTATAAGCTTATCGACCAGGGTTGGACCGATGCTATACGGCAGCTTTACCCTAAAGAAACTATTTATACTTATTGGGATTATTTCCGCAATGCCTATGGACGGAATGCTGGTCTGCGAATCGATCATTTTTTATTGAGTCCGCAACTGACTGGCCGTTTGACAGCAGCCGGCGTAAACCGCAATGTGCGCGGTAGGGAAAAAAGCAGCGACCATGGGCCGGTTTGGATAGAACTGGCGGATTAATCTCGCCAAAATTTTGCTGTGCTTGCTTGCATTTCGGTTCCTGCCTTTTTCCCAAATTGGTTAACTGGATGCTGCTAATGACCACAATCATATACTACTGTGTCTGAGGTCATTTCCGGACGCCTAAAACCGGGATACTTTTGCAGCGTAAACTAGATTTCATTACGATGAAATGTGATCCGGTAACAGTTACAATCCGGCCGTGGTGAAGGTAAATTCATGGATACCTGGCCCCGGCGCAGGCTACCGGTTCAATTAGTGCGCGTGTTGTTTTGTTGATTGATGAAAATACCCTGTTGCTCCCAGCCTCGGGGTATTTTTTTGTTCTACAGGTACAAATCGGGGTTGAACCGCTTTGCTAGTAAACCCGTAGCCTGTTCAAGAGCCAGCTCTGCTGTAGCAATACCGGGCACGCCATAGGGCTGCCAGGCGATGCAAGCACCATCGGGTGCTATGATGGCACTTGCTGATTCCGGGTAGCGCGAAGCATAATTTGATGTTGCAAAATAGATGGTATTTTCCATTGCACGCAGCATCTGCGCTTTTTCGTAATAGGGATTGTCTTTGTGCCCCCATTCGGTTAAAGTTGGTCCCCCCGTTTCACTGGCACCGAAATGCGGGTGAAATACCACTTGCGCTTCTCGAACGGCTGCCCATCGCGTTGCTTCGGGGTATCTAAACCCTTCGTGGCATATGGTAATGCCAAATTTCAAACCGTTCACCTCAAAAAGCTTCCGTTCAGTTCCTGCCTCCCAAATATCATCTTCAGATGGGTCGAGTTGATTTTTAGATTGATACCCCAATTGCTTCCCTAATGGCGATAGTACCTGGGCAACATTCAGAAACTTACCTTCATCGTACCAATCCATAGGTAAAATAATACCGATTGAATAATTAGCGGCTATTTCGCTCACCCGGTCTAAAGCCAGTTGCAGTTGCACAGCAGTATATCGTTGAGGATGATATTCGGCGGAAGGGTAACCTGGCAGGTAGGATTCGGGGAAACAAATAATTGAAGCACGCTGTTCAGCTGCTGCCTTAGCTAATTTTTTTACCTGTACAATTCCATCATCCAATGAGCTTGGATAGGGAGGCGATGCAACGGCTATCTTCATCCACCGAAAATAAAAAAAAATCACCCGAAAACGCCAGCTACCTTGTTAAACATCTCCCTTCTTCAGCACATAAAAATACATGTCGCGGCTTTTGCAAAAACCTGCATTTTCATAAACCTGGATAGCCCGCAAATTATCGTGCCGAACATGAAGATATGGAATGTTGCCTTCAGCAAATATTCGCCTGACCTGGTGGTCAACTAAGCGTTTTGCATACCCTTTGCCGGTATAATCCGGATGAGTACAAACGGCACTCACTTCGGCATAATCATAGGCATGCAAACGTTGGCCGGCCATTGCAACTAATTGCTCTCCTTCAAAAATACCTGCGTAATGTCCAAACTCAATGGTTCGCTTTGCAAAAGGGCCGGGATTGGTTAATTTAGTTAATTCAAGCATTTGGGGGACATGTTCGCCTGAAAGCGGAACTATTTTATCGCCGGCCATGTCGTTTAATGCCTGCTTTTTGCAAACCATTTGAATTCCTTTCACAAATGCCGGTACTTGCCATGGTTTAGGTATACTAATCTCAATCTCCGACATCAACAATGCCGGTCGGTCGCCGGGATAAATTTCATGAAGTAACTGCAAATTTTCATCGGTATTGGCTACCATGGCAGCAAAGGGCGAAACATCCCCGGCAAAATACTTAACTTTTTCGTTGCCAAAACCCAGGTTTTTATTTCCTGAATTAAGCGCATGCCATGCCGGGCTTCCCAATAAATGCTCCATCGGTACAAACCTAAAAAAAATGATGCTAGCCCGTCGACTGTCTCCCCGAAATTATGTGGCGAAAAAAACAAGAACACCTACGTTTGTTTGTAACAAAATGGTTACATTTGTTTATAATTTGATTTAGAGGTTCCCTAATGCCTCTGTATATATTTTTTAAAAACCCCTTATGGTATCTGTTGGGGGTTTTTTATTGGGGCCGAAAACTAAATCTTTATTTTTTATATTTACGATGGGCATTGAACTTACAGTGTTTTTTATGCAAAGCGGTAAAAAGCACTGCCAGTACTTTCCCTTGCTGTTTCAAATGGAAGGTTGGTGACGTAATTGAACTATACACGATCGAACATTTTTACCAGTATAATTTTTATTTTTAGCAAACGCGAATACACCTATGCCTTACCTGCATAATACCCGGTTTAACCGCCGGCCTCTACCACTGTTTAATTCCGGATTACTCATTACCCTGGCCCTGCTAATACTTTTGGCTGCCTGTAAAAAAGAACGGAATGTAATAATTACGCCGCCGCCCAAATTCGTTGCCACCGCAACTGTAACGCTGAACGAAGCGCAGTCTGGACTTCCTATTTCGCAGAATTTCCAGGGACTAAGTTTTGAAACCAGCCTGCTTACCAAAAATCCCGAATACCTTAATACCAATAACCAAACGCTGATCCAGCTGTTAAAAAATCTGGGACCCGGTATTTTGCGCATTGGCGGGGGCACAAGTGACGAGATAGGTTGGGCGAGCCATCCCCGAACTGCGAATACGAGCGTTGACACACTTACTACTACAGATATCGACCGTTTGTCGGTCTTCTCCAAAGCAACCGGCTGGCCGGTAATTTTAGGGCTAAATATGTGGAATAATGATGCCCCTTCGGCAGCAAAAGAGGCAGTTTATGCTACACAGGCATTGGGTACAAGCCTTTATGCATTTCAATCGGGCAATGAACCAGATACCTATTCCAGTTATGGCCCGCGTCCGCCCACCTATAACGTGAACAATTACGCTATTGAATGGGAGAATTATTTTGCTGCAATAAAGACCCAGTTACCCGATGCAGTATTCGCCGGACCCGATGCGGCCAACAATACCGATTGGGTAAATCAATTTGTTCAACGTGAAAGCACTAATATAAAACTAATGGACGCCCATTTTTATGTTACCGGCCCTGCAACAAATCCCTCTATTACTTATAACGATATTCTGACTGCTTCCGACGTACTACCGGGTTACCTGACCAATATGGCTTCCTGGTCGTTAAAATACCAGGTCCCATACCGGATCACCGAAACCAACAATATTTGGGGCGGTGGCAAAAAAGGCGTGAGCGATACCTTTGCCGCTGCGTTGTGGGCCCTTGATTTTATGTGGCAGGTAGCGGCAGCAAATGGGCAGGGCATCAATTTCCATGGGGGTTCACTGGGCCCAAAAAATTTATATTATTCACCAATATTAAATCTGAATGGAAGCTTTGTAGCGATGCCCGAATATTATGCCATGCTGGCTTTTGGATATGCGTCAAGCGGAGCAAAAGTAGTTCCGGTTTCCCTAAGCAAAACATCAAACTACAATTGTACGGCCTATGCTTCAGTTAAAAACTCGGGCGAATACGATATCACACTGATTAATAAAGACTTGAATACCGATATTTTATATACCATCAATTTATCAAAACCGGTTTCATCTGCATCTATTATGCGGCTATCAGCACCCGCTGTTACGGCTACAAATGGGGTTACATTTGCCGGGAACCAGGTAAATATTGATGGTACATTTTCGCCCGTAACTAATAATTATCTGACGATCAACCAGGGTACCGTTACTGTTAAAATCCCGGCTGGTAGCGCAGCGGTAGTTATTGTTCGCTAGCAGCCGCATCCTTTTTGTAAATTTGCGCTGTGCCGCCTATAGACGACAATTCGTGGATCAATAAAGCCTCGGGACCTTCCCGTAAATCGATTGCGCCAAAAAAAAAGCCGATCAGTCGGAGAAAAAAGAAAAAAACAGGCTGGCCTTTGAGTATTAAGATCGTAATTGCAGCGGCTGCAATTATCCTGCTCTCGCCATTTTATTATGCTTATGTGATCAAATTCTTTGCATCCACCTGGCGCTGGGTAAGCGACCTCCGCGAGAATCCGCATTACCGTACCTATAGAAGCTTTAACATCCGAATACCCGATAAGTACAGCATACACGGTATCGATGTATCTTACGCCCAGGGTAATATCGACTGGCAAAAGGTTAAAGCGATGGAAGATGACAGCGTGCATATCAGCTTTGCCTTTATCAAGGCTACGGAGGGTATCCTATCTGTTGATCCCTATTTTCAACGCAACTGGCGCGAAGCTGCAAAGACAGGAATTATTTGCGGTGCCTACCATTACTTTAAGCCATCGAAAAATGGTGCCTGGCAGGCCCGCTTTTTTTTGCAGACAGTTAAAACAGAAAAAGGCGATCTGCCACCGGTAGTTGATGTAGAAGAATTGAACAGGGTGAACCCTGAACAAATGCGCAAACAGTTGAAGGATTTTTTAACCTACATTGAAAAGAAAAGCAAGGTAAAGCCAATAATTTATTCGGGGCTAAGCTTTTATCAGGATTACCTGAAAGGATATTTCGATGATTATCCACTATGGGTAGCCAAATACGATGAAGCTGAAATGGGTATGGCAGGAGGCAAACAATGGCTCATGTGGCAACATTCAGATAAAGCTACTGTAACTGGGATAAACCATACCGTCGACTTTGATGCCTTTTATGGTGACAGCCTGGCTCTGCGGCGCATGCTCATCAAATAACCCGCTGTAATTTTTATGATCACCGTAAAAACATTTCAAGGCAACGAGGACCATACCAAACTGAAAGCATACCTGACAACATTAAGCCAATGAAGAAAAGCATTTCCTTCTGAAGTTCGACAGCAGCTACCTCAATAAATTAGGCTTTGATCAAAATTCTTCATTATTTTAGCAATTAATTAAAACCGATTATTCACCAGTTCCAATTCAATCACAACAAGGCACAATGAAAACGACAAAAATTTTATTCTGGGTATTTACCGTATTACTTGTTGTTCTGATGCTTTTTTCGGCTTATGGCAGCTTGTTTATACCCGACCAGACAAAGGCTTTTGCCAAAACGATCGGATTTCCTGCTTATCTTTTTCAACTACTGGCGGTTGCCAAAATATTGGGTAGCATAACCCTGTTAACTCCGGGGTTTAAGCGTTTAAAAGAGTGGGCCTACGCAGGTTTCACCTTCGACCTGATTGGCGCTACTGATATATTTATAAACAACCATTCGCCTATTGCCCAATGGGCGCCATTTTTGGGTGCAGGATTTATATTTATCATCGGCTCGTATATTTACTATCACAAACTAAATAGCGCGGGATAACGAGACTTTCGGCAAGCAACCGATGGTGGAAAGAACAAACATGGTAAGCACTGCTATTTAAAAAACCTGGAACAGAAAGCAAGTCGCCGTTGGATGTGCAAGGTACTTTGGGCATTTAAGGAAAGTTGAAACTGAGATTTTATAGCTTCCGGCAACAAATGCCGGTTTTACGAGTTAATTATGCAATTAATACAACCCAATTGAACCAGCCCTTTAACGCTCATTCTGGCTAAAATGATTAAAATACCCCTATTTTTACTACTATTCCTGAGTATTCCTGCAATAAGCTTTGCGCAATCAGGCTGGCAATTAGCCCGTACCGACGACGGCATTATGATATACACCCGGCGCATTCCATCCGCAAAATTTAAAGAAGTAAAAGTCGATTTCGAGATAGACGCCACTGAAGACCAGCTCATTACTATCTTACAGGATATACCCAGGCATAATACCTGGAGTTACGGTACAAAACGAACCTATGTGATCAGCAAAAAAGGAAAGGATACTATCATTTATTATTCCGAAATAGCCCTACCCTGGCCCTTAAGCAATCGCGACGCCGTGATACAGATCAGCTTTGCAAAAGATTCGGTAAATAATTTACTACACATACGAGCCAAAAGTGTAGCCGGTGTAATTCCTCAATACCCCGACCTGGTAAGAATACCTAGTTCACTGGCTACCTGGGACGTGACTGAATTGCCAAACAAAAAATTGAAAATTGAGTATATTTTGAGTGCCGACCCCGGGGGCGATCTGCCTGGCTGGCTGGTTAACATGGGCGCTACCGTTGGTCCCAACAACTCGTTCCGGAAGCTGCGGGAACTAATAGCAAAAATGAATCACAGGAAAAAAATTAATTAATATTTAATTATCCTTACAACCATACTTAATTTAAAACATTTTTTGGTTAATTTAGTTAAACTGCTAAAAAGGCTAAAAAATGTCAAAGCGTATTTTGATCATTGAGGATGACGAAGACATTTTACAGGTGTTGGAAACTGTACTTGTCCATAACGATTTTATCGTGAACGGTCTGGAACGCACCAACGATATACTTGAAGCTGTAGACCAATACGCACCCGATCTGGTTCTAACCGATTATCTGCTTTCAGGCACCAATGGCGGTAAGATTTGCCAGCAGATCAAAAGCAACCCTAAAACTACCCATATACCGGTAATCTTGATCTCGGCTTATCCCGAACTGGCAATTTCTCTTGGGCATTTTGGATTTGATGCGTTCATCGCAAAACCATTTGACATCCATGAGTTAGTCAATAAGATCAACGAATTCGTTAACAAATCCGAATAATCTCAAATTTCTGTCAAAATGCCAGTCAGTCCAGCTTAAATTAATGCTTTGGTAACCGTTTATTTAATTTAATCTCTAATTTACAGTTTCAAAAAAATAACATTTTTAAACTATCATCGTTAGCATAATAACTGTAAACGCCGGCAAAATCAAATAATTAAATTTTCGCTCACCTGGCAAATTTGAATTGGAATATCGATGTACGGTTTATATCCAGGTGAAAAGCAATCGTATGAGATACCCCTTTTTAGCACTTACCTTTCTTTTTCTGCCTTTATTTGCTTACTGCCAAAATACAATAGTGAGGGGCACTATTACCGATGCGAAAACCAACCAACCCTTGCCTTTTGTTACCGTAGGATTTCCGGGTACATCGATTGGGGTAACCAGTAATAATGATGGTAAATACCATATAGAAACCGGGAAGTCGTATACCCAGCTAAAATTCAGTTTTGTGGGTTACAAACCGGTTTTACGTACCATAGTTGCTTATAAAGACCAGGTGATCAACGTTAAGCTGCAGCCCAATGTACAAGATCTGGCCATTGTAACCATCCGGTCGGGACAGAAAAAACGATACCGTAACAAAGACAATCCCGCCGTTGAACTGATCAGGCAGGTTATAGCTCATAAAGATTCCAACCGATTGCAGAGTTATAATTTTACCGAGTACCAGCAATATGAAAAACTCCAGTTCTCTTTTATCAACGTCTCTGATAAATTCTTTAAAAGCAAACTAACCCACAACTACAAATTCCTTTACGATAACCGCGACACAACGGCGCTGCCAGGCAAATCGCTTTTGCCGGTTTACCAGGAAGAGAAAACCACCCAAACTTTTTACCGAAAAGAGCCGCAAAAAACAAAAAAGGTAGTAGTGGGCGAAAAAAAAGTGGATGTAGTAACTTTTGTTGACGAAGAGGGCGTTAACAGTTATTTGAACAGGATGTACAACGAGGTAGATATTTATTCAAACAATATCTTCCTGATGACCAATCAGTTCTTAAGCCCTATCTGCGATGCCGCCCCGACTTTCTATAAATTTTTCATTACAGATACCATCGAAGTTAATAACCAAAAACTGGTTGAACTAAGCTTTACCCCACGCAACGGCAATGATATGCTTTTTGAAGGCCTGATATTTGTTACGCTCGACGGCAAATACGCTGTTCAGAAAGCGCGACTGTCTATCAACAAAAATATCAACCTGAACTGGGTAAAGGATATGCAGATAGACCTTGATTATGAACAAAACTCCGACAGTCGTTATCACCTGGCAAAAAGCGACATGAAGGCAAGCTTTGGTCTGTCAAAAAAAGGCGATAAGGGGATCTTTGGCGAACGCACCATAGCCTACAATCATTTCCTGATCAACACTCCCAGAGCCGATAGTGTCTATACCGGGCCCGACCAGGTTATACTACCCGGTGCCATGAACCGCAATGAGGCATTTTGGGTAAGCAGCCGGGGACGCGATACGCTGACCGCTATTGAATCCAACGCATACAAAAACATAGATAGCCTGCAAACCATCCCCTCGTTCAAACACATGATGACTGCCATCAACCTGTTTGCGGTGGGATTTATACAGGATGGGCCGGTTGAGATAGGCCCATTCGGCACATTTTATAGTTATAACCCGGTAGAACGCTCGCGGGTAAAGTTTGCACTCAGAACCACCGATAATTTCAGCACCCGTTATTACCTTGATGCCTACGGCGCTTATGGTACTGGCGATAAGAAATTTAAATACCTGCTGAGTGCAGCCTATTCGCTTAATCATCAATCGATCTATAAATTCCCGAATGATTATGTTAAGGTTTCAACCCAATACGATATCAAAATACCCGGCGAGGAACTTGCCTTTGAGCAACCCGACCAGATCTACAATTCTTTTACCCGTGGAGTAAATAATAAATTCTTGTATAACCAGTTCTATAAAGTTGATTATGTACATGAACTGGAGAACCATTTTTCCTACTCTTTCGAGTTCAAAAGCTGGCAGCAAACACCGGCAGGATCGTTAAACTTCACCAATACGGTAAATGGCCTGGCGAATAGTGTCCCCAATATTATCACTTCAGAATTTGCTGTAGGTTTACGTTACGCGCCACATGAGCAGATATTTCAGGGGAAACTTTATCGTATAGACATCCCGAATAAATACCCCATTATCAGTTTAACCTACCAGCAGGATGTTAAAGGATTCTTGGGAGGTCAATACAATTACAAAAATTTAACCAGCCGTATTGACAAACGTTTTTACCTTTCGCAGCTAGGCTATGCTGATGTTACCGTTGAAGGAAACTACCTTTTCGGGCAGGTGCCTTTCCCGCTATTGGATATTCACCAGGCCAATCAAACCTATGCCTTCGACCTTGATTCCTACAACCTCATGAACTTTCTGGAATTTGTAAGCGATCATTATGCGGATGTGAAAGTTGATTATGACCTGA
The DNA here is from genome assembly GCA_903866915.1 of uncultured Mucilaginibacter sp. Classification (GTDB taxonomy): domain Bacteria; phylum Bacteroidota; class Bacteroidia; order Sphingobacteriales; family Sphingobacteriaceae; genus Mucilaginibacter. The sequence goes on from CAIPPO010000220.1 coordinate 36,886, forward strand.
ATGGTTTCATATTAAACAAATTACCCTTGATCAAAAAACTCAAGTGGCGAGAAATAATATCCTTCAAAGTGCTTTACGGTGGATTGCGTGACGAGAATAATCCTGCTTTGCACACCAATTTACTGCAATTCCCGCTTAATCAGAACGGCATGCCACAAACCTTTACACTCGGCAGCAAACCCTATGTTGAAGGTGGTATAGGCATCGGCAATATTCTGAAAATATTCCGGGTCGATTTCATAGAACGCTTTACCTACCTGTCAAACCCCGGCATATCAAAATTTGGTGTTAGAGCAAGCGCCTGGTTTGACTTTTAATTTGATTGTGTTCTGAAAACGCAGCTATCGGTATGCGCTGAAGTGATTTTTATCAGGCATTATCATTGTAAATTAAAACAAAACAGCCCTGCAGGTAAATTTGCAGGGCTGTTTATTTATCAGGTTTTTTGTCCTGATTACAATTTTACAAAACTACGTTCACCAACCAATTTATCATTATTATCCATCACCTGCAGGATGTAAGTTCCCGGTAACAGGCTGCTCACATCATTCTGCCAGTTAGTTTGGGTGGTAGTTGCCGTTTTAACAATAATACCTGTTGCATTTACGATTTTAATGCTGTATTGCGTGCTGCCAACGCTCGGCTGTGCTGCCAGGTTGCTACCAAGCGTGCCTCCGGGTGAATTACCCTTGATAGTAGACCCGGAACCATATGGAGGCGTAATTGCCAGGTTAATCTGCCCTTTAGATGGATTAGGGTAGAGCGCGATATTATTGGTCAGCGTGTTCGGGTTAGCATACATTAGTGTAACAATGTTTGAATAGGTAATTGTCCCGTTCAAATCCTGTATTTGAAGGCGGTACTGGTTAGCCGTAAATGGAGCAGTGTCCCACAAATTATAAGTGCCCACACCATTTGAAGGCAAGCCCCCAACTACAGTAAATGTGTTACCGCCATCGGTACTGCGCTGCAGGGTAAAATGGGTGTAATTTTGTTCATTTTCTGTAAACCAGGTTAGCTTCGAGCCTTGAGCAGTTTTCACTCCTTCAAACTGAAGTAATTGCACTGCCAGTGCCGGATCTTGCCTTAATATTAATTCGAAACGGTTGGCACCCTGGCTTGCCGTATCCGAGGTTATATTGAATGCATAGGAAGAATCGCTTCGCATATCGAGTGAATCTTTTCTGAAATTATCCTTCAACCAAATTTTATAGATCTTTGGAACAGCTTGCATTTCGGAAAGATTAAGATGGTATATACCAGCAGCACGTGCCGAAATGTTTAACGGAATCACGGTTGTCTTCGTGCCGGGTAAATCCATTTTGTTGATCGCCAAACGAATGTGATCGCTTGAAAAGCTTGAAAGTCCTATTTTACCATTGCCCAATTTATACGGAGCATCTTCGTTGTATGAAAAATTTGCACTGGCACCTGATACGAATCCAATGTACGTATCGTCTTTGTTCAGTGTATCCATTGCCATTTGCAGGCGGATATGTGGCTCAACATTTGGAACGCCCAGCGCAGCAATTTGCGATGGTGTGCTCATAAACAAGTTAAGACCAGTTAATTGCGCAGAAGTTTTTGCCGATTCATTGAACATTAACTGCGGATTACTATTTCCCGTAGCTAACACAATAAAACCCTCGCCACTCATAATATACCTGCGTCCGTGGTTAGTATAAACTCCACCTTTTTGGTAAGTATCATAATTTTGTGTAGCCGGGTTCAATTCGTAAACGGTTGTACTTACATTATTTTCATAAATACCGGTTGTTGTGCTGCCGTTATTCAATTGTTCCCAATCGATAGAACAGGCATAGGGGTTACCCACCATATTAAAGCCGCGTACCGTGAAATTAGTTCCTGTACCCGAACCTGTATAATTGAGTGAAGTAGAGCCAGGCGTATACCATTCAGAAACAATTACGTGGTTCTGGTTTAACGTGCCGGTTGCAGTCAGTGTAGCAGCTACCGGTGTTGTATAAGTAGTAGAAGTTTCGGTGGCGAGGGATGCAGAAGCTCTGTTGCCTCTAAAGAACCAAAGATACCCAACACCGGCTGGTATATTAAAGGTGCCGGAAGCTGACTGACCGGTAACTCCATAGTTATACGCCGGTGAATTGTTAATGGCACTTAAACCCCAGAAGTTCCCGCTGATAAAAGTGGTGTTTGACGGAGTTTGATCCTCGCGGAAAAGGTAAATAGTAGGATTACCAGTTTTATCAAAACCACCACCGGCTGCGCCTGTAATGTAAACACTGTTTTGGATATAATTGATACTGGTTACATTGTTACTGCCTACAGTTGCTGTGTATACCGGCGAGGAGTTTAAACGGTAACCCCGGTAGCCTGCTCCTCCGGTAATAAAACGCTGTACGTTAACATTACCTGTGATGCTTGGCCCTGACATCGCCAGGATAGAAGCCGAACCGGTAGCGTCAGAATTGAGTGTCAGGTTCCCATTGGCAGCTAATATAGTAGCCGCATTGGTGCCGCTCATGTTCAGCGTTCCCACATCAGCTACGTTCATCATACCACTGGCAATCGTTTTTGTTCCGATTCCGCTAAAAACAACATTGTAGAAAGTTGTACCGTTGCCGCCACCGGCAGCAATAGTTTGTGTAGTTCCATTGAAATTTACAGTCGGACTGCTTAAGCTAACATAGTTGCTTGCATCATTTGCCAATGTATTGGTAAAGTTTCCTGTGATGTTGAGGTTACCAGATGCAACAGTTTTGATACCTGTTCCCGAAAAAGCAATGCTGTAATAACTTACACCCGAAGCAAGCCCGGTAATAGCATTTGTCGTGTAAACCGTTTGTGCCGCTCCCGAATATTGTATCGTAGCTCCGGCATTGTTAAATGTTACCGAGTTGGTGCCTGTAGCCGATAAGCCTGATAAGGCTGTAGCATTCGCTAAAGACAAAGTTCCACCAGTAACAGCGATTGTTGAAGTGGTACCGGCAGTATTGGTAGTCTGGAAGTAGCCTGTTAATGTAGTTGTACCGCCGGTAACATTAAAGGTCGAATTTTCGGTATAGGACCCCGGTTTTGAAGAGGTCAGTGCTATATTACCCGTCACATTAAAATTGGTGATTGACGATGACAAGATACTGGTATAGGCATAGGCATTGGCCGTATTTGAAATAATATTCAGGCTACCTGTATTGATGGTACCTGCGCCCGAAAGTGTTTGGGTATACCCGTTGCTTGAGCTTGCATCGCTCTGTATGGTAAGTGTTGTAATGCTCAATGACGCTCCGGTTTGCACAGCAATGCCACCGGCCTGGCCACCAAGGTTACCTATCTGAACCGTACCTACCGAAAGTGCTCCGTCGGCCGTTAGAACAGTTGGGAAGTTTGTAAATGCCCGGTTAACGCCAATATAGGCCGTTTCGCCTGCTACAGGAACGTGGTTACTAAGCCAATTGGTCGGCACATTCCAGTCGATGCTGGTAGTACCTACCCAGTCGTTAGACTGAATACAGGATAACGTAACTGTAGTTGCTCCACTACCGGTAATATTATATGCAGTAATGGTATAAGTAGTAGGCGCGAAAGTCACCGTTGGGGTACCGGTAATCTGTCCGGTGGAAGTATTGAAACTTAAACCTGCGGGCAATGGTGAGCTGATATAATATCCACCTAATGCTGCGAATTCTTTAACGGTATTGTTTGTAAAATCTGATACGTACAAGTTACCATTACCGTCGGCTACGAAACCTTCCACGTCGTTAAATCCGTTGATAGTATTCAATAATACGCCGGTTGAACTGTAAATTTTAACCTGGTTATTATGCGAGTCGGCAACGAAAACGTCACCTGAAGGATCACAGGCAATAGCCAGCGGATCCTGGTAACCCGTGCTGAATATTCCCTGGTAAACACCAGCAGAATTATACTTGGTTACATAACCTTTATTTGAGCCTGCCTGGTCAAGAGACCGGTTCAAAACATAAATATTTCCTGCGCCGTCAACTGCTACACCATCCGACTCATCCATGTTTGCAATAGGAAGCGTTTGCAGCAAAGTACCAGTAGTATTGTATTTGGTCACCGAACTGGTATAAGGCGAACTATAATTATACGTTGCGATATAGAGGTTGTTCGACGGATCGATGCTAATACCCAGGGGGTGACTTAATCCTGATACGATGGTGCCCAGGTAAGTTCCGGTTGGTCCGTATTTATAGATCGCTCCTGCTCCCGTATCTTCCACATAACAGTTACCTGCCGAGTCGAATACGATACCTTCGGCATTGTTGATCGATTTGCCCGTAGTGTAAGTACCAAGGTAGGTATGTGCCGAATTCCAGCGACTTACAGTACCATTGTTATAATTAGCAACATAAATATTACCCGAAGCATCGATCCACATTAAGCTGGGTCCGCTCAGGGTTGCTCCAGTTAATGATACGCCTGTAGATGAATAAGAATAACCGCTAACCGCACCACCGGTATTGATGGGTGTCATGGTGGTCATCGGTGCGTTTAAGGGAAGCACAACGGTAGATGGTGAATAACTGATCACCGGTGCATGGGGGCTAACTGTTATAATAACTGAACAACTAGCACTGCCGGAACTATTGGTAGCTTGAATCGTAAATGTTGTAGTCGCAAATACCGCCGTTGGCGTTCCTGAAATTACACCGGTAGAAGCATTTAGCGTCAACCCCGCTGGGAACGATCCACCGGCTGTTACCGACCACGAAGATGAAGCACCGCCGGTATTTATTGGAGTTGCGGCAGTTATCGTAGTACCTACCGAATAACTAAGCGTATTAGGCGAATAGCTAATCACCGGTCCGTTGTTATTGATTGAAATCGTAATTGAGGCCGTACTGCTGCCGGTAGCGTTGGTTGCTGTAACTGTATACGACGCAGAAGCCTGAGTGGCAGTAGGTGTGCCGGAAATATTACCGGTAGCTGGATCAAACGACAAGCCTGCAGGCAATCCCGGACTAATAGACCAGGTAGTAACCGGTCCACCAGTATTGGTTGGCGACCAGGTTGTTATAGTTGCCCCAACAGAATAGGTATTGGATGCCGGTGTATAGCTGATGGCCGGAGCCGTCGGGTTTATCGTAATCGTAATGCCTGCTGTACCGCTACCTGCTGTATTGGTAGCAGTTACCGTATAGGAAGTGGTCGCCGAAATTGCTGTTGGTGCACCTGTAATATTACCGGTAGTTGGATCAAAACTTAGTCCTGCCGGCAAAGTCGGACTGATCGCCCAGCTGCTAGCTGCACCGCCTGTATTAACAGGAGACCAGGTAGCGATAGCTGTACCAGTAATAAAAGTATTGCTCGAAGGTGTATAGCTAATGATTGGCGGCGTCGGGTTTATGCAGCTCAGGGTAATATAAGCCGTACTGGTACCACCGCTGTTGTCAGCCGAAATACTGTAAGTAGTTACAGGTGAAGTACCTGTTGGTGTACCGGTAATCACCCCTGTCGAGGTATTAAAGATCAGACCGGCCGGCAGGGAAGGGCCGATAGACCAGCTTGTGCCCGCGCCACCTGTATTGGTTGGCGTTAATGCTGTAATGGCCGTTCCAACAGTGTAAACGTTAGTTGATGGCGTATAACTAACAACCGGAGCTATATCATTTACGGTAATCGTAATCGTCGCTGTACCGCTGCCGGTTACGTTTGTGGCTGTTACCGTATAAGTAGTTGTGGCTGCTACGGCAGTAGGTGTGCCCGTAATAAGGCCGGTTGCGGTATTTAATGTTAACCCGGCAGGTAGCGATGGACTTACTGACCAGGTAACAGCTGCACCTCCCGTGTTAGTCGGCGACCAGGTTGTGATCGCAGTACCTACGATATAAGTGTTACTTGTTGGCGTATAACTTATGATTGGGGCCGGTGGATTTACAACAATAGTTACTGACGTGGTGCCGATACCACCTGCATTGGTGGCAGTTACAGTATAACTGGCCGATGCAGTAATTACTGTCGGTGTACCAATGATAACCCCGGTTGATGTGTTAAATGAAAGTCCTGTTGGCAATGCCGGGCTGACCGACCAGGTCACTGCAGCACCGCCCGTATTACTCGGAGTCCAGGTTGCAATGGCTATACCTGCTACATCAGTATTGGATGCAGGGGTATAACTAATTACCGGCGCCGGCGGGTTAACTGTGATATTAATAGTAGTATTGCCGCTGCCTCCTGCATTAGTAGCCGTAACTGTATAAGAAGTTATCGTCGACGTAGCAGTTGGCGTACCGGTAATAGCACCCGTACCCGTGTTAAATACCAGGCCAGCTGGTAACCCTGGGCTTATACTGTAACTTACTACCGCACCGCCGGTATTGGTTGGCGTCCAGGTGCTGATCGCTACTCCAGTCGTGTAAATATTGGATGCTGGGGTATAGCTAATCACTGGCGGAGCCGGGTTATTGCAAGTAATCGTAATAGTTGTTGTTCCGAAACCGCCGGCATTACTTGCAGTAACTGTATAAATGGTTGAAGGCGATGTAGCAGTTGGAGTGCCTGTAATGGCACCCGTGCTGGTATTAAATGATAAGCCTGCCGGAAGTCCGGGACTGATGCTATAGCTGGTTGGAGTTCCCGTTAATACGGTTGGAGACCAGGTTGCAATTGCCAGGGCTACAGTATAAGTATTAGCTGCCGGGGTATATACGATTGAAGGAGCAAGCAGATCCACTTCTATTTTTACCGTAGTGTTTCCGCTGCCGCCTGCGTTAGTGGCGGTAACGGTATAGGTTGTCAATGCCGATATTGCCAAAGGTGTACCAGAGATAACACCAGTTGCTGTATTGAAAGTTAATCCAAGAGGCAATCCGGGGCTGATAGACCAGGTTGCTACAGGGCCACCTGTATTCGTCGGGGTTAAAGCTGAAATAGCTGTAAGTTCGACATAAACGTTTGTCGATGGGCTATAACTAATGACAGGTGCAGGTGGATTGGTAGTGATTTTGATGGTCGTTGCACCAGAGCCGCCTGCATTGGTAGCCGTTATCGTATAAGTTGTTTGTATCGACGTTGCGGTAGGTGTGCCCGAAATAATGCCTGTAGAAGTATCAAATGATAAACCGGCAGGTAGTCCGGGACTAATAGCCCAGCTAGTAGCAGCACCGCCGGTATTGCCTGGCGTCAGACTGGTTATAGCCACGCCGGTAGTATAGATAAACGGCGACCCGGTATAACTGATCACCGGTGCCGGCGGGTTGACTGTAATATTAATGGAAGTATTTGCGGTGACGCCGGCATTGTAATTAGCCGTAATTGTATAACTGGTAGCCACCGTGATAGCCGTAGGGGTACCTGATATTACTCCGGTAGACGTGTTGAATGACAGCCCGGTCGGCAGCGCTGTACTTATCGAATAGCTGACCGGTGTTCCGGTTACTACGGGTGTCAAACTTGAAATTGCAATACCTGTCGTATAGGTATAAGGCGAACCCGTATAGCTGATCGTAGGCGATAACACCGTGATATTAACCGGAGTAGTAGCAATCGGCCCGGCTGAATAATTGGCCGTTACTGTATAACTGGCAGCGCCAACTGCGCCGGTTGGAGTTCCGGTTATCTGACCATTCGTTGTATTAAATGACAAACCCGCCGGTAAGCCAGGGCTTACAGCGTAACTGGTAGGCGTGCCACCAACAAGGGTAGGTGAAGCGGTACTGATAGCTGTTCCTGCGCGGTAGGTAAAAGGAGTACCGACGTAGCTCAAGCTGGACGCCAAAACAGTTATATTTATGATTGCGGTACCATTGCCACTGGCATTTGTAGCAGTAACAGTATAGGGTGTTGCTCCCGAAACTGCAGACGGCGTTCCTGAAATTACCCCATTGGTAGTATTGAACGACAAACCGGCGGGCAAAGCAGGAGATATTGAATAGCTAGTTGGACTACCAGTAACAGTTGGCGTTAAACTTGAAATTCCGAGACCTGTATAATAGGTGAAGGGAGAACCTGCGTAACTAATAGTTGGAATTACGGGAGCTCCGATAACAAGGTTAATTGTCGCGCTGGTAAATGTACCTCCTCCTCCTGTATTATTATCTTTGATTTTAATCGTAAATGGATAGGTTCCGGCAGGGGTCGCGGCAGAGGTTGTTACTGTAAAAGTAATCGTAGAATTATTCGTTCCGCTTGGTAAGAAAGTCGGGGTTAAGGTTGCACCGCCAGTAATAGGCGTCTCAGTTGCCGAAGTAAAATTCCATGTTGCACCTGTCGGCGTAGTAGTCCACGCCAGTGTAATATTGTCTGCAATAGGGGCGGCAGCGCCAGTTTCGCCAAGTGTAATTGTGTAAGTGACCGACGTGGCCGTTCCCGCATTAGCAGTTCCGGTTTGTCCGCCATACGTCGCTCCGGTTACGTGTATCGCATATGCGGCTGTGGAGCAACATAAAAAAAAAGTAATAAAAGCGATTACCGGGGCTATTGTCCTCGCAAATTTGTGATATTGTGATAAAGTACTTTTCATACTCAATATTGTTCAGAAGTGAAAGCATAACCTGCCTTGCCGGCTTCGGACCGGAATTGCTGGCGTATTGGACGTATTGAAATTTTTTCAAGATTGTTCGCCGAATCATGAATTTGCTTTAAATGATAAACCGCAAGCATGTGATTTTCAACACCTTGTAAATTAAGATTTGAGTGGCTTTTTAAACGAGTTTTTGGGGTTCCCTTGATATTGGTAAAAAACCAGGAGCGAAAGAAAAAGCATAAATGTTGAACTGAGGTTGTTAACCCGCCCATAAAATAGTTGTTTAGCGTTCGTTTTCCCGCAGGAAAACAGGTTCTATACGAATTGCCGGGCCTCAATGTTACAAAATCTGATAGTTCGGCCGGTGCTTTAAGATGTTTAAGGTTTAACATAGTCAATCAACTTTAATTTAAATTCAACATGCCAGCTTTTAACTTTTGTGCCGGCTTTTTACATTTTTGGGAGCTAAAAATCTATTACCCAAATTGATAAATCAAAACTAGTGCCATTTATTTCACTAGTTATCAATAGGTTCGGTTGCACTAAAATTCAAATACCCTGCCAGATCAGAGCATGCTTTTAAAAATTACGTGCCAAATATCTAAAAAGGCCTCATGAGTAGCAGGAAGCCATTTTTGGGAGTTTAATTGGGTTTTGGCTAGATGATCTTAACAGATTAAGCTTTACATTTTTTGCACTGAGATTCCATTTTTTGGAACTACACCCCTGCGTCCGCATCAAACAAAGCAATCCTAAAGCGAGGAATTAATTACCTGATAATGAACTCAACAGCAAATCTAAACGACACTTACGCCAAGGCTTACTTCTGTAAACCGATGCTTACCAGGTGATGAAAGGGAACCTATTTATATCGCCAGGCATGAAAATCCAAATTGCTGCTCACCTGGCCAATTAATGCATTATTATAAGATAAATGGCTATGGCGAAAGCTGAACAGTCCTCAAACCTCCTGCGAAGCTTTACAAACGAAAAAAGACCTTTGGCGTAATGCCAAGGGTCTTTTTAATAGTGTTGTAGCCCGTAGGGGAATCGAACCCCTGTTTCAAGAATGAAAATCTTACGTCCTAACCCCTAGACGAACGGGCCTTTTTAAGGCTTTGGGCGATGGTTTTTGGGCATTGGTTTTTACACCATGCTACTTGCCAAACGCCTCTTCAAAACAAGCTTTAACCCTTATTTCGGGCTGCAAAGATAAACCTTTAGAGAGATTATTAAAATGAATTTTAAAAAAATTGTGTTTGTCCTGATTACATTGGGCTGAAACGCGGGTTTGCCTTTCTGGATTATAGCACTTTTGGGTTCAATTCCGAATCGATCAATTCGCCGACAGGTTTGTTCATTAGCCATTTGGCATGATCGTTCACCTGCCATTTGTGCCGGGGTTGGGCTACCCGGGCGCCATCGGCAACGTAAATAATGGTCATTACCTCGCGCATTTTATCGGATTGGTTGCCCGGCGCATTGTGGATGGTGTAACCCAGGTGAAAAGTTGCATCACCTGCTTGCATAGCGCTGGCCCGCCAGATGGGGAACTGGTTAGCAGCAACATAATCTTCAAATGCGGTTTCTGATTCGTCGGAAATCTCAAAGTCAAATACCGGCCCCCGATTAAAGGATCCTGAGGCAAAAGTCAGCATGCCCATTGTTACATCAATATCTACCAGCGGCATCCAAAGGGTAATGGTTTTAGGCGTATCAATGGGCCAGTAATACTGGTCCTGGTGCCAGGGCGTAGGACCGCCGCCCGGTTCTTTAAAAAGCGCCTGATCGTGGTAAATGCGCACATTTTCAACCCCAAGCAAGTTGGCAGCAATTTTAGCCAAACGTTTGGCTAAAACAAATTTTGCCACGTCTTCATCAACCCGCCAAAGATTCATGATCTGCAAAAACGCTTTACCGTAGGTGTCACGTTCCTGCATATCGCGCTTTTCATTATTGAATTTGCCCGCAGCAGCCACGATCGCCGGGCGATAAACGGCCAGCTCATCTGCCGACAAAACGCCCCTGACCAATGTATGTCCTTTCGCTGTAAATTCCTTTAAATTTTCGGATAGCAATGGTTTAAAATCATCGAGCGCAGGCAGTGTTTTTTTCGGGATTGTCATCATGGGTGTTCTTTTCGCCAATCTATTGATCTAAGTTACCAAAAAAATTAACTTGAAATTTAACCTGCAAGGTCAAAAGTAATGACCATAGCTTGTTTATCTGATCTTCCACACTTCGATCGCAAATGGCGAAATTTCAGTTTTAATGGTATTTTCGGAAATGGCGGGCGTTGCGATGCCGAAGAGCGACTTCAGTTTCTTCCCCATCCCGCCCAATTGTATCGAAACATTCTGGTTCTGTTCTGAAAGATTGATAACCACGATCAGCTTAGTTGTGCCATTAAACCGTTCGAATGAAAAAACGGAATCGTTATCATTATCAAGGTTCTTAAATGCCCCATTAATTAGCGCCCGGTGTTGTTTGCGTAGCCCGATCAAATCACGGTAAAAATTCCAGAGTGAACCAGGGTCAAAACACTGCTGCTCCAATGCTATACCCTCAACGGATTGTTCTTTGGTGAACTGATCTTTCCAGGTACCGGTTTGCAGATACCAGGTGGCCAAACCTTCGGCACCTTCGTTTTCATGCCATGCAAAAGCCTCGCGACTTGGGATATCATTGGCATCAGTATCACCTAACTGAGCCGTCATGCCGCTCATACCTAGCTCCTGTCCGTAATAAATTGCGGGGACACCCCCCAATAATAAGTTGAGTGCGGCCCCGATTTTTAATCTTGCCCAATTCCCCGCAACCCCCGAGCTAAAACGGGGCATATCATGGTTTTCGATAAATATTACCTGTTGTTTGCCATCTCTCACCAGGCGAAGGGTAGCTTCTGCCGCGTTTATGATATTGGCCTTATCAAATGACCTTATGGCTTTGCATAGCTCAAAGCCAAAAACCCGGTCTGCACCAGCCCTATCCAGGTATTCTTCGCCATAGGAGGTACAATTGGCCTGTTCGGCTATGATACATATAGCGGGATTAACCCGGCGCAGCCTGCCTAACAAAGGGTTCCAGAAAGTGTCAAATAAATTGGGCAAAGCTGGCTTATCATCCAGGTTATCCATCATATGGTCCAACCGGAACCCATCTACGCCCTCATCAAAGCTGCCGTCGCCTTTGGGGTCCATCCAGTATTTGAACAGCTGATAATTGTATTCGAGTACGGCTGGATTATTGAGATTGACGGTGGTAATTTGCCGATAAGTGCCATCATATCCCTCCAATCCTTTCAAGCCATATATAATTGAACTGGGTTGGGTATGGGCCGGATCATCATATAAAATGTAGTCCTTGTATTTCGACCCTGGGTTATTGATACCCGAGGTCCACCATACGTGGTCTTCGGTCACGTATTGGGTTTCCATATCCAGGTATAGCTTCATGCCACGCTGATGCAGTTCTCGCACCAGTTGCAAATAATTTTGTAGGGTACCATAACGCGGGTCAATTTTTTTAAAATCGTCGGCAAAGTAATTGTGGTAGAAAGGTGATTTGTAAAGCGGTGTAAGCATGATAGCAGTTACTCCCAGTTCCTGCAGATAATCCAGCTTTTGACGGATGCCTTCCAGGTCGCCATGCTTATCGCCATTACTATCGTAAAAGCTTCGCTGAAAAATGTGGTAAATTACCTCGTCGTTCACCGTTTGGTGTTTGGCCGGGGCAGTTTGCTTCTTTGTTATTGCCATTGCATTGATGCTTCAAAATAAGCCTGTAAGCATGACAAGGTTGTTACTTATCACCTCTTTTCCGGGGGATGCATCGTTTCGACGATTTGCCAGGATAAAAATGAAGAATTTAGGGCGAAAGAAGAAAAATATCTGCACCTTGTTTTATAAACTGGCATGTACTTACAACGCATTTGCCATTGAATATATAAATTCCGGCACCATTTAAGTATCCGGCAATAGCTCCAGTATTGCTAAACAGTAAACCGATTTTGTATTTAAGAATATTAGTATATTCATTGCATGAAAACAAAACCTTTACTTATCGGCATTAGCCTTATTGTTGTATTTGTTGCCGTATTTTTCATTGTTCGAAGCCGGTTTCAATCGGCCCCGGAGAAAAGTGGGGTTTTGCGATTCCTGATGGCTTTTAACGAACAGCTGAAAGCAGGTCATAAAGATAGCGTGAACGCCTGTTTTGAGATCAATCAAAAGGCTGCTGTCTTGAACAGGCTCATCAGCGTGCTGACCAATAAAACGGGGTTGAAAGGCGACGAATCACCCTCGTTCAAGCTTTCGCTTCTGATAGATAGCGCTACGATCAGGATCATCAACAAAGAAATAGCCCAGGCCGATGTGCCGGTTAAATTCAGCAATGATACATTGGGTTTCAGATCAACGATTTTAAAATTAAAAATACGCAGGGTCAATGGCAAAGGCTATAAAATAGTGCAGGTTGATGCCAACAAAATGATGGGCGATTACCTGGCTTTTACAAATTTTATCAAAAGCAAAACCCTGACCGATAAGGATATTTATAGTGAATCGACCTTGAAAGCCTTCGAAACCTCAAAAACCCTGAAAGGCAAATATGACACGGTGGTTTGGTTTGCCCATTTGGGTGAAAATACTTATTACTACGTAGTCAATGGCAATTGGGATCAGGAATTGGTTGTATTCAGGCGAAAAGACACCGTGGTTGGGCCTTATAAAATGGGGTTGCTCGGTCCCGACCTGAAAGAAATTATTCCGCCTCAATTTGATATGATCCATACCATCAATGCTACCTTTCCAGGTTTGATCGAAGTTGAAAAAGGGGATAAAAGAGGTTTTTATGACCTCAATGGTAAAAATGTGGTGCCTGTTAATTATGAACAGATATTTCCGATAAACGATGATGCCAATCTTGCGGTATTGAAACACGGCGAAGACTTTTTTTACCTGAAAAAAGACCTGAGTATTTCGGATAAAGTCGACTTAAAATTCAGCGACTTTTTACCCAAAATAAGGGATTTAGGCAATCAGGTCGATCTTTATGCAAAGGCATTGACGGTAGTAACGGAATATAATTCCCGCCAGTTAGATGGTGCTGTTTATGTCGCACCTTCCTATTTAGTTGACCTTAATATGGTAGCCATCGCCGAGAACTTTAAAAACCCGCTGCGAAAGGTAGTTTATGACGATGTCAATGAAAATTATGATATAGGTTTTCTTCGTGAAGTGAAGGACGACAGTAATTGGATAACAGCATCTTTCTATTCGGTTAGAGATTATTATTTAGGCGGCAGAAGTGAATTTTATGATAAAAGGAACCTGGTTATTGTAGATAAGAAAAAGAATCGTGTTTTGACTACTGATATTGGTACCAACTATGTGCGTGAGATAGATGGCGGCGATTCGCTGGATGGTATTTGCGATGTGAACAATATCAAAGTGCTCAATGATAGTTTGTATGAAGTAAAAGCGGGTGCAGTATTATGGGCCGATTTGTACGATTCTACAAAAACACTCACCGGTGGCCCATACTATCATTACCTGGCAATCAGGAATAACAAACTGGTAGAATTGCCAAACCAACGCTATTTCGGTTTCACTAAATATGTAAAAATGGATGATACCTACCTCAACAATTGTTATCGTTTGCAGGTGGGTACAACCTATAAAAGCAGCAAACCAACAACCGTCGACCATATTACACCCGAATTACTGCGTTACATGAAAAATGAGATCTATGCCGATTATGGCTATAAATTTAAAGACAGCAGGTGGCAACAGGTATTTGCAGATATGCCGGCTTACGGCTACGATGCAGATACGCAGAAACCAAAGGAGGGCAACGCTTCTGTTGATGACTCCCTTACTGCTATTGATAAATACAATATCAATTGGATTGCGCAGAAACTTAAAGGCGTTAAAACCAATACCCTGGCCGCAAAATGAGTATTGCCGGTAAATTATTACGGTATTTCGCATTAATCCTGGTACTTATACTCTGCCTGGGAACATTGCAATACCTTAGTTTTAAACCGGACACCGCCTTTTTAAAACTGAAACAGTTTGCTGTAAAAACCGGCTATTACCTGCCGGCGTTCTATGCGCATATATTTGGGGCGTCGACAATTTTGATGGCCGGATTTTTCCAGTTCTCCAAATTCGTGCAGGCAAACAAGCCTTTGCATAGGTTATTGGGTAAAATTTATGTGTTTGGCGCCTTATTCTTCGCGGCGCCGGGTGCTTATGTGATGACGTTTTTTATTCACCGTGGTACCGGTGTTTTTGTTTCCTTTCTGCTGCAAAATACATTGTGGGTTAGCTTTACCATCTCGGCATGGGTATTGGTGAAGAACGGCGAGATCGACCGGCATATCAGGATGATGCGGCGCAGCTACGCGCTGGCATTTGCAGCGGTAACATTACGCCTATACATCTGGATACTGACGCTTTTTGGACACGGTGTAAATTTCGAAAACAACTACCTGATCATAGCACTTCTCAGCTGGATCCCTAACCTTTTAATTGCTGAGTTTTTCAATTATAACCAACGCAGCATCCGGGCCCTGAAAATTTAAAAGGGATGAACGAAAATCTTAAGCAATAAACTTACTTCGATGCTTTCATTTTTACGATCCACAAGTAAACAGACCAGATACAGGTTATTCCGAAGATGATCAGCACAGGCACATCGTATTGCCGAATGAACGCGTGAAAATAGCCGCCGACAAGTAAATATGCCGTCGCGATACACAATTTCAGCACAACCAGCTCAGCATTTGACCACGTGGTTTTGATTTTAAAAAAGTTCATTTTACTTTTTTTTTTAAAATCGGCAATCAAACCCGATTAATTAATGATTCCCCTCATAAAAGCAGCTTGGGTTACCCTTATTTTTTACGATTGGTGCTCCCCGTTTGCCCGGTAAACTTCGGTGCCTTCCAATACAATATCATCCACATTATCCACTACTTCGCGGATCTTGCTGTCGAGGTTTTTTACAGCATTTTCAAGCAATTCAAAATACGCTGGTGGTGCCTGGTAGTCTTCGGCCCTGATCAGGTCAAGCATGCCGGTTATGGTAGTCAATGGCGCCCTGAACTCATGCGCCTGTAAATGTGCAATTTTTAACAAAGATTGATTTTGCGCAAGTATTTTGTGTTCGCGGGTCTTACGGTCGCTAACATCGCGTATGATATAAGAGATGCCAATGATTTCGCCATTCATATCCCTGGCGGTTTCAAACGATGCCTCCCAATAAATAATGCCGTGGGCGCCATAATCGGTCGAGCCTTCTTCAAAGGCTTTTTCGCCGGCCAGTGCCGTATTATATCCGACAAGAAATTTATTGACAAAATCCGGGGCAAGGAATTTTACAAGCATGGTACCGCGATTCAACTCCGCACCATGAACTTTTTTGATAAAATTGAAGGCTACTTTATTAAAGTCAAGTACCTCGCCAGATCGGCCCAGCAACACATGAAAATTTGGTGCACTTTCAAAAAACGATCTTAGCGTGATCTCGGCAGATTTGATCAAAGTATTCTGCTTTTCGAGCGCCTGTGTGTTTTTTTCAAGTAATGCAGCACTGATACGGTATTCCATCAGGTTAATTGTCTGTTTGGCCAGCATTTTAAGCATCAGCTGCTGGTGTTTATTCAGATTCCCTGGTGTGCAATCCAAAACACAAAGTGCTCCTATCTTTTCGCGGTCGCTGTTAACCAGGGGTACGCCGGCATAAAACCGTATACCCGGTGCGCCGGTAACTGTTGGGTTATTGTAAAAACGCGGGTCGCGGGTAGTATCACTAATGATCATCAGTTCATCACCAAGAATGGTATGGGTACAAAATGAAATTGCCCGAGGCAATTCGCTTACTTCCGTGCCTTTGCGCACCTTCAGCCATTGCGTATCCTGGTCAACCAGCGTCAATAACGCAATGGGCATATTGCAAATTTCAGAAGCCATTTGTATCAGCTCCTGGAATTCAGGGTCATTTTGGAGGTCGAGTTGTTTAAAGCGCTCTACAGCTTGCAGGCGATTCTCATGATCGGGCATTTCTAATTCCTATAGCTATTGAAGATGTTAGCTATTTAGTACGCTATCAAATAAAAAAAGGTTGTATTAATGGTCGCTGCTGGCTTTTTGATTTATTCCTGTAGGTTGTATCAAGTTTTAGAAATACCCGGAATACAGCTTTTATCGCATCGCCTTTTTAAACAGCTTGTCGAGTAAAATCGCTAGCAAAATGCCGGCTGAATAAGACAAAAGATCGCCCCATAAAAAAGTGTCGCCCAATACCATTCGTCCCAGAAATGTTTGACGCAGGCTGTCGATCCATGGAGCCTTATATAACTGACTAAATTCGATGGCATAACTGATGGAGATGCTACCGGTTGCAATGGCCCTTGCCAGGGCCCGGGTATAAAAAAAGCGCAGGATAAAATAGATCATTGCAGCCCAAAGCACATCGCCAACCCAAAGCGGGATAATGGAAAATTTACGCGAAAGTAAGCCTGATAGTATAATAACACCCGTGATGAAGCTATATTTCAGGCGCGTTTTCAGCATATCAGTTACCAACCGGTATATCTTTAAACTGCTGTGGTGTAAGTTTGCGATAGCCCGGTGGCGCCGAAAATACCCCATCAGGAACCTGCCCGAATTTAATTTCTTTCAGCGTTGTTGTTACGGGTATGTCGTTTTGCTTCGTTGTAAATTTTAATGCGGCGCCATAGGTAGTGTCAAATGGCATCGTAAGGTAGTTGATTGGAAATGCCAATTTTTTGCTGTACCATATTGCTGACGTAAGGCCCGTTCCTTTATCCTCAATTTCATATTCCGAAGCATGGTATCCGGCAATAATTGCAGTATCTTTTTTTGCGGTGTAATGATAGCCCAGGGGCGCCGGCAATAAAGTCGATTGTTCGGCTTTTGTATAATCTACCTGGTAACTGGCTGCAGATGAATGTAACAGCACCCGTAAAAAAGATGTTGGCTGATAAGTGATCACGGTAGTAGCTTCATCTCCCTGTTGCTGGATGGTTACTGTTGAATCGCCTTTAAAATAAACGATGGCCTGTTTAGGCAAATAGGCAGCATAACGGCTCAAACTATCCGGTAGCTGGTAACTGATATCGTAGGTTATCTTTCCCTGTTTTACTGGTTTGTTGCTGCATGCAGTAAATAATAGCGTCAGCAGGATAGCAAAAATCAACGTTTTGTACATAGCGTATTTATTATGGCGCAAATTTATTAAAATTTGCCCCCCGATCTTCATTCAAGCCAAATCGGTAACAGCCTGAAAAAAAATACATTAACAGACTTAACATTTTTAAAATCTCTTACGTAAAACAGATTCAATCACAAGAGACTGAACAACATAAAGCTTTTACTTCAGGCCTTTTACGTGAAATAAAACCAAATAATTTAGAGCCCTGTATAATGAAAAGCATCAAAAAGCTGATAATGATCTTGTTAACCTGCGCAATAGGCGTATCGGCAAGCTATAAAACATACGCTCAGCAGGAACATGTTCTCACCAAATTTGGTGATGACGTGGGTACTTTGGATGGAATTATAAAGGCTTACTATGATGTAGTAAGCGTAAAAAAAGGCGAGAAAGTAAGCTACGAGCGTGACAGCCTGCTGCATATCCCCGGCGTTCGTATAGGCTCGGCGGGTATCGATGCCAAAGGCAGCCCGGTATTGCACTACACCACTTTAAAGGAATACCACCGCGAATCGGACGCCTACATGGAGCGTAACGGCTTTTATGAACGTGAAACTGCACGCCAGGTACACAATATTCGTAATATTTACCAGGTTTGGAGTTCATATGAATCGCGCTATACGCAAGACGGCAAAGTAATTGCCCAGGGTGTTAACAGCATCGAGCTATACTATGATGGTAAGCGGTTCTGGATATTAGGCTGGTTCTACGATTAAACCGCGCTGCCCCGTAACCTTGCAGTAAACAAAACGTAATAAGGCATATAAATACGCACAACGTGAACATAAAAAGTTTTGACAGCATTCCGGCAAATAAGACGATCGAAAACGACTTAAAGCCTTTCAAGAAAACCGACGAACGCCCGGCAACATCACGCACCGATCTTTTAGACGAGTTTGATTCGCTGCTTGCCAATCACCAACTCGATAACAAGATCACCAGGCGTTATCTGGGGCGCATCCGCCTGCCACGTTTGATAGGTGGCGTTCTTGGTGCTGCAATGTGTGTTGCGGCCGTCGTGATCGTTTTAACGCCGCCTGCCACACACGATAATACAGTAAGATACATTGTCGCCTCTGCCATGTTGGTTTCGGGCGCATATATTGCTGTTCGCTTCGCTCTATAATCTATCCGAAGGAATAACGATATGTCGAGTCCAAATGCAAAAAGGGTATTACTGGTCGATGACAATCCCTTATTCCTGAAGATTATTTCTCATGCTTTTACGAAATCAGGATTCGAATGCGCCTCCTGTGCATCTGCCAGCGAGGCTATAGACTACCTTAACCTCAATATTCCTGATGCCATCTTGTCGGATTATGAAATGCCCGAAATGAATGGCATCGAATTCCGTAAGGTTTTACTGAACCATGCCGATTTTAAGGATATACCCTTTGTTTTCCTGAGTTATATTACCGACAAAGACCTGATAGCTGAAGGACTCGATTTGGCAGCGGTTGATTATGTGGTTAAAGAAACCCCGGTTAATGTGATCGTTTCCAAGATCAGCAACCTGATTGACACGGTACAAAAACAACGGGAACTATCGGTACTGGAGATCAAAAAAGCTGCTCTGGCGCTTAATATTCGTACGGTTCCTAAAGTGGCCCCGTCCGTCGAAGGATTTGAAATCGATTTCTGGCACCAGGCTTACCAGGACGTACCCGGCGGCGATTTTATCGATTTTATCGAGGTGGATGAGCGGTACAGCTACATTGTATTGGGTGATGTAATGGGCAAAAAATGGGTAGCATGGTTTTTTACCTTCAGTTTCCTCAGCTATATCCGGGCAGCTATCCGTTTCGGTATCATGAACCGCGATTTCTCCACAGCTGATATCCTTCAAAAAGTGAACAGCGTGATCTGCTATGATGATGCGCTCAAAGATATTCTTTCAACGATGTCGCTGATCATGGTTGATAAACAGGAACAGATTATCACCTACTCGGGTGCCGGCGACCTGCCAGCTCTGCATTATCAGGCTGAAACAGGCGAGATAGCCCAGGTTGATTCCTCGGGTTTGCTTTTGGGTTTATTTCCCGACGGGGGTTATACCGAGGAACGGATCGTGCTGAAGCCGGGCGACCAGCTTTATATCTTTACCGATGGACTGATTGATTACGAGGATAACGGCGAGAAAAAAAGCGACTATAACTTATTTAAAAATAAACTTTCACATATGATAGCAGATGGCCTTAACTTTAAACAGATAAGGCAAAATCTGATGCAAAATTTGTCGCCGGCACTGGTCGACGACTGTAGTATTATCAATATCAGTAAACTTTAAAAAAAATAAATTCATATGATCACTGTAAATAATGAAGGGCCCAAATTTGTTGTCGCTGATGTAACCATCACCGAGGCTAACCTGAGCAATTCGGATCAGTTCAAGGCCGAACTGGTTCGGCTTTTGGATGAACATAAAAAGATCATTATCCTCGACCTACAGGAATTGAAATATGTCGACAGTGCCTTCCTTGGAGCTTTGGTCAGTTCACTCAAATACGCCATCAGCCTTAAACTGGATATCGTACTGGTTGGCTTGCGCAACGATATTCGCGACCTGATCAAACTGATCAGACTCGACAAAGTGTTCAAGATCTACAATTACGCCGAAGAGGCTCAGTTCGCTGTAAATAAGTTCTGATGCAAAACTGCGCGGAAAAACTGTGTTTCGAGTTCAACAATAATGCCGATAGGCTGGTGAGCTCGCTGGAATATATGCTCGAACACATTGCGGGCAATTTGCCGGCACGCGCCGATGCAGAAGATATCCTGTTCAAAAGCAAGGTGATCATCACCGAATTGCTAACGAACGGCATCAAACATGCAGGCAATAATAACACATCCTTTGAGATAGAAACCTATCCCGATTGTTTGATTATACGCAAAACAGATCAGGGCGCGCCGCTTTACCTGGTAGAACCCGATCATCAACCCGCCCTTGCTGGGGATAATAAAAAACTGATCAGCGCTGATATGCTGAACTCACTCTATGCCATCTGGGAAAGTGAGAACCATATCCGCTTTGCCAGCGAAGAAGGTACCTTCGACGAGGTTTTGCCCGTTGAACAGGTAATGGAACATTTTGGTATCCTCATCATCACCTGTTCGTCTGACGAATTTACCTATATCTACGATAAGCAGACCCATTCAAATACCTTCCGGGTACAACTGCTGTTCTGATCCCCGTCTGCAAACAAACTTCCCGAAACCATTTAACAAATCGTTGTACAATCTTAACATCCGGCAGCCTATATCTGCCTGGCTTCGTATTTTGTGATCATTATATTTTACCTTTATGCTAAGCCGACCCCACGTCAATTAAGCGTAATGAAACCGAACAACTATTTAACATACTTCATGATTGCCCTGTTTATGCTGGCAGGCACCGGCCAGGTTTTTGCCCAGGCCGAACTGATGCCTTACGGTAACCTGAACGGGATTCGGATCAAAGGGCAACTGATGCCATTTGGTACCCGCATTGCAGTTGCCGGACCGGGTTGGAAAAAAGTCGGTTTTACCGCGAAGGAAAAGCAAAAACCTAAATTTGAACGCAAGGGCGATGAAGAGATCGTGAATACCGATATCGATTCGCTGCATTTGACCGAAACGGTAAAAGATATTGGCAAGGGTAGTATAAAGCTTACCATAACAGTATCTTCCCATGAGGATACGCCCCTCGACGGAATTTATTTATCCGTTGGATTACCGAAGCTGGTATTTAATAACAGTCAGTTTAGCAGCGACGAAGGACCATTGCAGGTATTAACGAACTTTAGTCTGGAGAATGAACATCAGCTTGCTGCCTCCGCTATGAGTTTTTTAGCCCCTAAACAAAGTTTTTCAATTAAGTCAGATACCACGGCTGAGGTGCTTTTTAAACCCGAACGGGAGTTTATCCGCTTTTATTTGCCTGTACATTCCGGTAACGTGGTTAATGGGCAAATTTATAGCCGATCGTTTGAGATTCGCGTAAATGGCGAGATTGATCAAACACCTGCTGTATTGCAACTTGACACCAGCAAGCATGGGAATGTATTTGCGGGTTTTGGCGGAAATTTCCGCTTGCAGAACCCGAAGGCCGACCCGCAAGTGATTGATTATTGCCTCAAAAACATGCGTGTGGCCTGGGGACGCGTGGAGATGCCATGGAGCGCCTGGCAGCCGGATACAACGGCCGCCCCAACAATTTTAGATACCGCACAATTAAATCCTCATGTGCGGAATGCGATGCTGATGGCCCGCCGTTTAGCCGATAAAAATATTCCCGTGATCCTTACCGCCTGGTTCCCTCCGGAATGGGCCGTTGTTGGCAAATTAAATTTCGGGCCTACGCCACAGGGGGTATGGGGTAATCCGCTTAGCAATGCTGCCCTTCCCCGAATTTACAGGTCCATAACCGACTATATCCTATACCTTAAATCGCATTATGGGGTTGATGTAGCCTATTTCTCGTTCAATGAATCGGACCTGGGGATCAACATCAGGCAAACCGGCGAAGAACATGATGACTTGATCAGGGGCCTCGGCGCTTATTTTAATTCGAAAGGCCTGAAAACAAAATTATTACTTGGCGACAATTCCGACGCCAATACCTATGCATTCATCTATCCTGCCATGAACGATGCCCGGGCCAGGCCCTATATGGGCGCCATCTCCTTCCATTCGTGGCGGGGTTGGGGTACCGAAACTTTGAAAAAATGGGCCGATGCCGCCAGGCAGACCGGTCTGCCACTCATCGTTGGCGAAGGCAGTATTGATGCCGCCGCCTGGGAATATCCTGCCTATTTTCAGGAACAGTCTTATGCGCTTGAAGAGATCAACCTCTATACCCGGCTTCTGGCTATTTGTCAGCCACTTTCTATTTTACAATGGCAGCTCACTGCCGATTATTCGCCGCTTAAGGGTGGTGGCATTTTCGGCGACAATGGGCCGATCGAACCTACCCAGCGTTTTTGGAACCTGAAGCAACTGGCTTCAACGCCTAAAGATCTTTATGCGATGCCGATCAGCAATACCTGCAATGATTTTTCATGCGCTGCATTGGGCGATAATAATACGAAGCAATACGCCATCCACCTGGTTAATAACGGCACCGAAAGGGTAGTACGCCTCTCGGGTTTACCAATTTCGGTTAAAAAGCTGGATATATTTATTACCAACAGCCAATCGGCCATGAAGCACAAAACCCTCGTTGCGAAAGACGGCCTATGTGATTTTAAAGCCGACCAGCGGTCGTTTATCAGCCTCATCAGCCGATGATTGCGGAAATTACACAAAGTAATTGCGTAGATACACGCTGGCAAACGCGTAACAGCCCTGCTGTATAGTTTTGAAGGCAAGTTTAGTTTTGGCTGATCAAATCGTAAAGCCATGAACAAGCTTACCTATATCGACAACAACCAGCTCGACCATTTTATTTTAAGAAAAATATTGTCGAGGTACGGCATCCCTATCGAGGTAAAATCGACCGAATCCTGCAAAGAGGTGCTTAACCATTTGCTGCAGCAACGCGCAAACAGCGAAATTATGCCCGATATAATTTTTCTGGATATTTATTCGGCCGAGTTTGATGCCTGGGAGTTTTTGGATAAACTGCAATTATTATACCCTGCCCTTGCGAAGCCGATAGAGATCTACATCCTGTCGGCCATGCGCTTCCAAACCGATCTTGACCGCCTGAAACAATATGATCTGGTGAAGGCTTTTATCATGAAACCGATCACCAAAGAAGTGCTGCAACAACTGCTGAAACAAAGAGAATTACCGGAAAACCGTTTTATGCTGATAGAAGCCCTGAATTGACACATCGCTTTGTACGCTGAGCCCTCTCTCTCTGTGCCCTCAGTGGTTAAACTCGCCTACTATATACTCAATCCTTCTTCCCCGTTAAATTGATCAGCACAATACTGGTATGCCGGATACCTAATGTGCTTCCGGGTGTTACCTGTACATAGCGTTCGACATAGCCCGCCAGGATGGCTTTAATAGTTTTTTCATACGAAGCTGCAAACTCATGATCATAGGGTATTTGCGACTTTCGGAATAGTATTTTTCCTTTATCATTAATATAGGCCGAAAACGCATAGGCAAAATCTTCGTAGGCATGATGGATGGTAATATTATACTCGGGGTACAGGTAATCTTCCGAAGGGTCCATATCCGATAACGGGTCCTCGGTTTTTACAACCCGTTCGGCAATGACATAGGGACTACTGCTTTTGATCGACACCGGCTGCCTGGCCGAAAAGCCGCTATCCAATATGCTATTTGCCAGTTTGGAGCGCTGGCGGATATAGGCCGTATCTTTGGCACCGGGAAGCCCCATCTTTTTAATGGTTTCAGGGTTTTTGTTTTTTAGGTAAGCATCAGCATAAAAGGTCATAAATACTTTTGAACCCTCATCATTCAGGATGATCTCGCGTTTGTCATTTACCCGCAGCGATTGAAATACCAGGCTGTCAGCCGACATTTTTCGCAGCACCAGCCAGGAATCGATCATATTGAAGATCTGGTCGTGGTCGTAATACACATGAAACCCATAGTACCTTTGCTTTTTTGGACTGAATACTTGAACCGAGTCGTTCGAAATAAAATGAAATCGCCAAACCGGTTCCAACTGGTAACCCTGCTTATCAAAAACCAGTCCGTCGCTAAAAACCCGGCGTACCTCATTAAAATGAATATCCTTTACCTGATCAAAAGGTAAACCGTATTTCCTATGGCTACATGAGATTGCTGTTAGAAAAAACAGGCAGAGCAAGGGCAGGCGGGTATGTTTCATAGAATATCGGCCCAAAATAGTTAAAAAAGGACAATTTTTGATAAATTCACCCTCACAAGCTTAACTATGAAAAGACTATTTTTTGGGGTGCTCATGTTATTGAAGGTGTCATCAACCAATGCCCAGGTGCGCGTCGTACTCGATTCCTGGTTCAATAACGAGCACATCAAAGATGCATCCGGTAAGCTGATATCTTATCACTACAAGTGGGAAGAAACCGGCAACGGCGGCTTCTCGCAGTTTGGCGAGGCCTTTAAGCGTAATGGCGGAACATTAAGTACTTTGTATGAAAAGCCCACGGCGGAACGACTGGCCAAAGCCGACCTGTATATTATTGTTGATCCCAATTCCAGAAAAGAAACACCCGATCCGAAATTCGTCGAATCAAAGGATATCAAAGTAATTACTGAATGGGTTGCTAAGGGTGGGGTATTGCTGCTGATGGCTAACGACAGCGCCAATGTGGAGTTAAAGCATTTTAATGAACTGGCAGCCAATTTTGGTATACATTTTAATAACGATCTGCTGAACCATGTTAGTGATGACCAGCATTTTAAACAGGGCGCTTTTATCATCATAGACAACCCGGTTATTCGAACGGCCAGGAAAATTTTTATGAAAGATATCTGCTCGCTCAGCCTTTCGGGACCGGCTTATTCGATATTAAAAGATGGCGACAATGATATTATAGCTGTGGCACAATATGGCAAGGGTGTTGTAATGGCTGTTGGCGACCCCTGGCTTTATAACGAATATACCAATGGGCGACTGCCTAAAGATTTTCAGAATGATAAGGCTGCCGATGATGTGGCGAAATGGCTGATTGGGCAGGTAAAGAAATAGCCGGTTTTTGCACCTCAATATTTAGCAAATTAATTATAGCAATAGCGTATCTACCCGGTGAGCATGTACGATCTCGTCGCAGGGCGACCAGGAAAATATCGTAAATCGTCCATCTTGCGAAGCCACCAATGCCAATGCATCGCGCTGGTCGTAAATAAACTGCGCAGCAGCAAAGTGTCTGGTACCCCCATCCTGCCCCGGAGTAATAATTTGCGCGTCGCTGTCAATTACAGGCTCAGTGACCATTATTTCTTTCACGGTCTCACTTCCGTGCGGGCGTGTAATTTTTGCACCAAATGCCAGTAACTCGCTGCGATCGTTGATGATAGTAGCACCGTCGACAGCGGTTAACCCTGCAACATGGTCGATCTGATCATCCAGCTCCTCCCGCCAAAGTGCCATATCCTCCCGTGTAGTCGACTCCAGGATCAAGTTTGCAAGTCCGGCATATGGCGGGTCGATCGCATAGGAAATCGGATCGATAATTGATTTCTGCCAATGGCTGTTGCTGGAAGGTACGATAAGCAAAATACCGCCATGACCATGCTCACGCATGGAAACAGCCAGTTGCATGTGAAGGTTGACAGGCAGGTCCTTAGAATTTTTCGTCGTGTATCCAAGCAGGGATTCAAGTAATGCAGGGCAGTCGGGCAGGTTGATGCTTTCCGGATCTATCACCTTTATTTCGTCGCCTTTTAATACGGCTACGTTAACGTACTTACCAAAATCGTCTATGCGCTTATGCTTTACTACCAGTAATCCGGGCTCTACCACTTCCAATACAAAGCAAAAACTGGGAATAATGTGCGTTGTGCCCCATATATAACATTCACCATCCTCTTCCCATACGCCTAAATGAATGCCCGACCTTTCAACGGCCGGAGCAAGTTTAGTCAATACGTCTGCTGTTAACATCAACCGTTGCTGGAATATCAGCGGCAATTCTGATTGTTGCGGCTGTAAGAATGCAATTGATATTTTTGGCGACCGGCCCTCTTCTTTACGTAAACTGGCCCAGAAAGCGACATCGATAATTGAGGCAATAATTTCTTTCCGGGGTTTATCGGGCAGCATTGTCAGGCCCTGTAAAGCTGCCGCAGACAATTGATTGGCAAAGTGCTTTTCAATTGCAGCCGAAACTAAACGAGCACCTTTGTAAGTAGGTTCAGTGGGTATGGTCCTCAATTCTTTATTCATGAGCCTAATTTAGCCCAAATCCGCTAAGCAGAACCCGGCTTAGGTAAATATTACTTTGACATGAATCCGGAGGCTTTGCCAAAAAGAGAAACCGGGATTGCTACTCAGCAGTTGTCGGGTCGATAACCGCCATCACCTCGCTCACCGAATTTGCCGGAAAACCGCCCTGGCTGGCATGCTCGCGGACCAGTTCCTCATTTGGTGCAATGTATACACAATAGATCTTATCACCGGTAACGTAGCTTTGTACCCATTGGATCTCAGGACCCAGGTTGCGTAAAACACCGCATGAAGTTTGCGATATACCTTTCAATTGTTCGGCAGTTAAGTTACCGGCTCCGGGAATTTCCCGTTCTATTATATATTTAGGCATAATTTTTTATTTGAATTTTGAGTTGATCTGTAACAGGAAATAAATTTAAAACTAATCGCCCGAAAAAGCAAAGTTTTGCGGGTTTAGCGCTGAAAAAATTAAAATTGTATTTTATACATTTAACAAATGAAAACTAAACTCCTTTTATTTCTGGCTCTGGCGTTCATCAGTTTGAACACGTTTGCGCAAAATACAGCAACAGCCGAGATCAGCAGCGACTCGAAACTTACTATCAGCCGTTTTATTTACGGGCAGTTTGCCGAGCACCTGGGGCACGGCATATACGGTGGCTTTTGGGTTGACCCTACTTTGCCGGTTGAAAAGCAGGACAGGATAAGGCTTGACGTGGTTACTGCGCTTAAAAAAATTAAAATACCCGACCTGCGCTGGCCCGGCGGTTGTTTTGCCGACGAATACCATTGGCGCGATGGAATTGGTCCGCGTGATCAACGTCCAAAAATGGTAAATACCAATTGGGGTAACGTAACCGACGATAACAGCTTTGGCACACACGAGTTTTTGAAACTGTGTGAACTGATCGGTTGTGAACCCTATATCGCCGGCAACGTAGGCAGCGGTACCGTAGAAGAAATGGCAAAATGGGTGGAATACCTGAACCTTGATGGGGAAAGTACCATGGCCCGGTTGCGTGCTCAAAATGGTCACCCTGCACCTTACAAGGTTACCTTCTGGGGTGTGGGCAACGAAAGCTGGGGCTGCGGGGGCGATATGACACCGGAATTTTATGCCGATCAATACAAGCGGTATGCGGTTTATGCGCGCAACTACCCCGGTGCAAGGCTGAAAAAAATTGCCAGTGGCCCCAATGGCGACGATTATAACTGGACCGAAGTACTGATGAAGAATGCAGGCTGGGATATGTGGGGACTTTCGCTGCATTACTATACCGTACCTACAGGCAACTGGGGGCACAAAGGCTCGGCAACCAGTTTTGATGAGAAAGAATATTTTAATACCATGGTGAGCACGCTAAAAATGGAAGAACTGGTAACCAAACATTCGGCTATTATGGATAAATACGACCCGGATAAAAACGTTGCACTTGTGGTTGACGAATGGGGTATCTGGACCGATGTAGAGCCGGGCACCAACCCTGGTTTCCTGTATCAGCAAAACAGCTTACGCGATGCTTTGCTGGCTGCCACCAATCTGAATATTTTCAACAACCATTGCGACCGGGTGAAAATGGCCAACCTGGCGCAAACCATCAATGTATTGCAGTCGCTCATCCTTACCGACAAGGAAAAAATGGTGCTGACACCAACCTATCATGTGTTCGACTTGTATAAGGTGCACCAGGATGCTAAATTTTTGCCTGTCAAACTCATTTCGCCTGATTATGTGGTAGATGGTAAAAAGATACCGGCCATGAGTGTTACCGCTTCGCAGGATGCTGCGGGCAAGATCCATATCTCATTTGTTAACCTGGACCCGCATCAAAGCATCAATTTTTCAACCGTATTGAATGGCCTAGCCTGGAACAAAGTAAGCGGGCAGATCCTGACCTCGGCTAACCTGACCGACATCAACACGTTTCAGCAGCCCGACAAATTGAAACTAGCCAACTTCAGCGGTGCCAAAAAAGATGGCGATAAACTGGTAGTGGCATTGCCTGCTAAATCGGTAGTTACTTTGGAGCTTTATTGATCGCGGCGGATTATTTTAACCACAGAGGGCACAGGGGGCTTCGCAGAGATCACAGAGAAAAACCGCTGTGCCCTTCCTTTCTTCTCTGTGCCCGCTGTGGTTAAAAATAAACGATAAGGCTAAATAAATCTACCGAACGGATTCAGTTGATAAAATAGTTTATCTTAGACAGTCGATGTATTGATAATACAAGAAAGATACTATATAATTGTCAAACCAACACATATAAACCAGGCAGGATGCAGGCTAAGATGGGAATTTAGCGGTATCAGCAACAATTAAAAACCAACATGAGCAAATTTCATTTAGTTGATTACGTCATATTCGTGATCTATTTTTTTATCGTGGCAGGCTATGGCTATTACATCTACCGCAAAAAGAAAAAGGCCGTTACCGATACGCACGATTTCTTTTTAGCTGAAGGATCGCTCACCTGGTGGGCCATCGGTGCCTCGCTGATCGCGTCAAATATTTCGGCTGAGCAGTTTATTGGGATGAGCGGAAATGGCTTTAGCATAGGTATTGCAGTTGCTGCTTACGAATGGATCGCTGCCATTGCTTTGATCATCGTTGCGGTATGGTTTATTCCGGTTTACCTCAAGAATAAAATATTTACGATGCCTCAGTTCCTCAAAACGAGATACAACGAAACGGTTGCGCTGATTATGGCAATCTTCTGGCTTTTCCTGTACGTATTTGTAAATCTTACCTCAATATTATTCCTGGGATCACTGGCCATCAATAACCTGCTTGGAGGAACACCTGTAACATTTGAAATTATTTTGATCGCTTTATCGGTATTTGCTGTTTTCATAACACTTGGTGGCATGAAAGTTATTGGCTTTACTGATGTAATCCAGGTAAGCGTTTTGATTATTGGCGGACTTGCAACTACCTATATTGCGCTAACTGTTGTAAGCAAAGCCTTTGGGTTTGGCGAAAATGCAATTGAAGGATTTAACCAATTGGTAAAAAACGCGCCCGACCATTTTCACATGATCTTTGCCAGGCCGACCGCTTCTTCACCACAACATCAGGTTGACAATTACCTGACGATACCCGGTTTGCTTTCCTACGTTGCGGGCATCTGGATCATTAATTTGAACTATTGGGGCTGCAATCAATATATCACCCAACGGGCTTTAGGCGCTGATTTGAAAACCGCACGAAAGGGAATTCTTTTTGCAGGTTTTCTTAAGTTATTGATGCCGCTAATTGTAATGTTACCGGGTATTGCAGCCTATGTACTGCATCAAAAAGGAATGTTGCAGGCTGAAATGCTGGTAAATAGCAAGCATGGTGAAGTAGTTTCAGACAATGCCTATTCTGCAATTTTAGGATATCTGCCGAACGGCTTAATAGGACTTTCGCTGGCAGCGCTGACAGCCGCTATTGTAGCATCGCTGGCAGGAAAAGCCAATAGTATCTCGACAATATTTACACTTGATGTCTATAAGAAATACATCAAAAAGGATGCAGATGAAAAGAATATGGTTAAGATTGGCCGTATCACCATTATTGCCGCATTGATCATTTCCATTGCTTTTACCTGGAACGATACGCTCGGAATAGGGGGTACCGGTGGCTTTACTTTTATTCAAAAATATACCGGGTTTATAAGCCCTGGAGTATTTGCGATGTTTTTACTGGGTATGTTTTGGAAAAGGACCACTGGTAATGCCGCAGTTGTGGGTGTATTAACAGGCTTCCTGCTCTCTGTGTTTTTCAATGAATTCGCTCCGAAATGGCTTGGTCACGAAACAATATTGTATACAGCTTATAAAAACGCCGATGGTGTTTATGAGATACCATTCCACATCTGTATGGGGCTGGCATTTTTCTTTACTATGGCCATCATGATATTGATCAGCCTTGGCGGACCAAAAATCAATCCCAAGGCTTTTGCATTGGACAAGAGCATGTTTAAATTACAACCGGGCATCATTGCGATGATTGTTATTACCCTGATGATAATCTCGTTACTGTACGTCAGGTTCTGGTAAATAGCCGAATGAATCAATAAAAAGGCGTCCTCGGAGAAATCGAGGGCGCTTTTTTATTTGCGGGCAGGCCTAAATTGTTGCCAGGTTAAAGCCCAGGCATTTAAAAATTGCCAGGGCTCCGAAACAACTTCGCATTCTGGTGCTGGCAACAATTATAACCGGTCCAATCCCATGCAACTACCTCAAAGCCATTTAATTACACCATCGCCCGAACGCCACCGGAAACAGCGACACCAAAAAACGCTGTTTCGAACAAAAACATACTGATTATCAACACCTTACCCTGCATCAATTATTGCCGGTCGCCTGAACACTTAACCGCTTAATTTTTAGGAATTTAGCGGTTTTGTTCAGGACTACCGTTCATTTTTACTGTTTTTACCCTGCAAGAATCTGATTAACAGCTGTTTACAAATTCCGGTCGAGCCTGTGTTTTTGAACACTTAAAGCACTGGTTATCATTCGCTTATAAAAAAAGCAGCAAATGACCGTACACATCAAGCCGACTTTTGAGCGCTAAACGCCTCTCGGACAGGCTGTTTTCGGGTGAGAACAGGTGTTTTACAGGAGTTTTGTTGAACACTGGATGCTGCTGAAAAGTGATAAGTTAACTAATACAACCATCCCGGCAGCCATCGGGACTACAACCAACAAAAAACACCCTATATTAGGCTATTAAAATTATAAACTTCTAACACCATGTTCAGTAACCTCGAACAAACCTTCCGCTGGTACGGCCCGGCAGATCCGGTTAGCCTGCAAGCTATCGGGCAAACCGGGGCAACGGGAATTGTTACCGCATTGCATCATATCCCGGCAGGTGAGGTTTGGACAGGCGATGAGATCGAAAAGCGGAAAAATATGATTCGTTCGGCAGGTCTCAGGTGGTCTGTTGTGGAAAGCGTCAACGTGCACGAAAGCATCAAAACTGCTTCCGCCGATCGCGGGCAGTACGCCGAAAAATATATCGACACTTTAAAAAATTTAGCCGCTCACGATATCCGCATCGTTTGCTACAACTTTATGCCCGTGCTGGATTGGACACGCACCGATATTGATTTCAGGTTAGACAATGGTGCCTCAGCGCTGCGTTTCCATGCCCCTGCATTAGCCGCTTTTGATCTCTATATCCTCGAACGCGAAGCAGCTTACCAGGAGTTCAGCAGCGAACAACAAGCCCGCGCCAAAGAATACCTTGACAGCTTAAATCCGGAGGATAAAAAGCGCCTCATCAACAATATCATGGCCGGCCTGCCCGGAACCAAAGATGTTTTGACACTGGAGCAATTCAAGGCGCATCTTGAAAAATATGCCGGGATTGATGCTGCGCAGTTAAAAAGAAATCTAACCTGGTTTCTGCAAGCGGTTGTCCCGGAAGCAGAGAAACTGGGCATCAGTTTATGTATACACCCGGATGATCCGCCTTTCCCGATATTGGGTTTGCCGCGCGTTGTATCAAATGAAGAAGATATGTTGGATGTGATCAATGCTATTCCCTCAAAAGCCAACGGCCTGACTTTTTGCACCGGCTCCTTGGGTGCGCGAGGGGATAATGATTTGCCTGCGATGATCGACCGCCTGGGCAAGCATATCCATTTCCTGCACTTGCGTAATGTAAAACGTGAGATTGATGGCAGCTTTTACGAGGACAACCACCTGGAAGGTAGTTCGGACATGTATGCCATCATGAAAAGCATTATTCGCGAACAGCAAAGACGCGCTGCGGGCGGCAGGACAGATATTGCCATCCCGATGCGGCCCGACCATGGCCATAAACTTTTGGACGATTTTAATTATGATACTTTCCCGGGATATTCAGCAATTGGCAGGCTGAAAGGGTTAGCCGAGTTGCGCGGCCTGGAAATGGGTATTAAAAACACACTATACCGCTAATATGAAGGCATTTTTGGACGATGATTTTTTATTGAATGGCATAACCGCACAAAGGCTTTACCACGAGTTTGCAGCTGATTTACCCATCATCGACTACCATTGTCACCTGCCGCCTGATGAAATAGCAAAGGATATCAACTTCCGCAATCTTACCCATGCCTGGCTGCAGGGCGACCATTATAAATGGCGGGCTATGCGGGCCAATGGTGTTAGTGAACACTTCGTAACCGGCAAAGCCACAGAAGAAGAGAAATTTGTAAAATGGGCCGAAACGGTACCCTATACCCTCCGCAACCCGCTATACCATTGGACCCACCTGGAACTAAACAGGTATTTTGGAATTGACAAATTATTGTCGCCCGCTACAGCAAAAGATATCTATACTGAAGCCTTGGCCATGCTGCAAACGCCGGATTATTCGGTCAGAAATTTACTGCAGAAAATGAAGGTTGAAGTGGTGTGCACAACTGATGATCCGCTGGATTCGCTGGAATATCATCAGCAGATCAAAGCCTTGGGATTCAACATCAGCATATTGCCCGCTTTTCGCCCCGATAAGGCGATGCAGGTAGATGATACTTTTGTTTTAAATGAATATATCGACAAGCTGCAAACCCTCTCGGGTCTGGTGATCGCCGATTTTGTTACCTACCTCGATGCCCTGAAAGTTCGGCACGACTATTTTGCTGCCAATGGCTGCAAACTTTCCGACCATGGGTTAGAACACTTGTATGCAGAAGATTTTACCGATACCGAGATCAATGCTATTTTTAAAAAAATCAGGCACAATTACAGTCTGATGCCCTTGGAGATATTGAAATTTAAATCGGCCATGTTATACCATTTTGCTTTATGGGATTACGAGAAAGGCTGGGTACAGCAATGCCATGTTGGTGCGCTGCGCAACAACAATACCCGTGCGCTGCTCAATTTGGGCCCGGATACAGGCTGGGATTCAATCGGAGATTTTAGCCAGGCGAGGTCGCTCTCCCGCTTTCTTAATAAACTGGATAAAGGAGACCATTTGGCAAAAACCATCATCTACAACCTTAACCCCGCCGACAACGAGGTAATGGCTTCAATGATCGGCAATTTTAACGATGGTTCGGTTGCGGGCAAAGTGCAGTTTGGATCCGCCTGGTGGTTTTTGGATCAGAAGGATGGGATGACGAAGCAATTGAACACGCTTTCAAATATGGGTCTGTTAAGCCGTATGGTGGGTATGCTGACCGATTCGCGCAGCTTTTTATCTTTTCCAAGGCACGAGTATTTCAGGCGCATATTATGCAACCTTTTCGGTGAAGACATAGACCATGGCGAATTGCCGCATGATATAGAATGGACCGGGAAGATTATCCGTGATATTTGTTATTACAATGCCAAAAACTATTTCGAATTTTAGCACATGGCAGCGGCATTAAAACTAGAACCCAGGGGCAAAGTGCTCACTTTTGGTGAACTGCTATTAAGGATATCGCCGGATGAGGAAGGACAATGGCTCAGCCAAAATCAATTGCCATTTTTTATTGCCGGAGCAGAGTTAAACGTTGCCACAGCATTGAACCTCTGGGGCATACCAGTGAGGTACCAAACAGCCTTGCCGGATAATGAACTTGCCAGACAGATCGTAGCTTTCGAAGAAAAGCAGGGTATTGAAATGGCTGTCGATTACCGCGGCCAGCGCCTGGGACTGTATTTCCTGACCAAAGGAAAAGACTTAAAAAATGATGCCCTTATTTACGACCGTGCTTTCTCTGCCTTTTCGGAGCTTAAACCGGGGATGATTGACTGGGAGAAAGCATTTGAGGGTGTCAGCTGGTTTCATTTCAGCGCTATTTGTCCGGCGATCAGCCAGGATATTGCCAACGTTTGTGAGGAAGCACTCAAGATAGCATCAGCCAAAAATATAATAGTTTCTATCGACCTGAACTACCGTTCCAGACTATGGAAATACGGGAAAACACCCGATGAAGTATTGCCCGAACTCGTTCAGTATTGCGATGTGGTAATGGGGAATATTTGGGCCGCAGAAACCATGCTCGCGATACCTGTAAGGGGTGGTTTACTTGAAATGCGTGAAAAGAGCAGTTACCTGGAAGCAGCAAGGGAAACGTCTGCAGAGATCATTCGGCGGTACCCAAAATGTAAGGCTGTGGCCAATACGTTTCGCTTTGATAGTAACAGACAGGCTAATTACTATGCTGCCATGGCAACGGGCGGGGAGTTTTATGCTTCAAGGGAATATCATGCTCTACAGATCATCAACAAAGTAGGCAGCGGCGATTGCTTTATGGCGGGATTGATCTATGGCTTTTACTATACGCATGAGCCTGCAGAAATACTTGAATTTGCTACAGCAGCGGCATTCAAAAAATTGTTTATCGAAGCGGATGTTACTAATTTGTTGGTGGACGAAATTTTGTCCGAAAGTGCGCAGAAGAATATATAATTTGCATTGAACTAATGAAAAACAAAGAAACCATACTCAACAGCATTATTCAGCAGGGCATGTTGCCTTTGTTTTTTTGTGAGGATGTTGACGTGAGCCTGCAGGTTGTGCGTTCGCTTTACCGGGCGGGGGTTAGGGTGATGGAATATACCAACAGGGCAAAAGAGGCATTCGACAATTTTAAAATATTGAAAGCGGCAGTTGATCAGGAAATGCCGGATTTTTATTTCGGTGCGGGAACGATCACTACCAAAACCGATGCCATAAGATTTACAGATGCGGGTGCCGATTTTATAGTTGCACCTAATCTTAATCCCGAAGTTGGTAAAATAGTAAATGACTTGGGTGGTTTGTGGATACCGGGTTGTATGACACCTACCGAAATACACCAGGCAAGGGAACATGGCGCAGCATTGATCAAACTGTTTCCGGCAAATATATTGGGTCCAGGTTTTGTAACTGCGGTTTCAGATGTGTTCAGGGGACAATTATTTATACCGACCGGCGGAGTGGAATTAACTTCTGAAAATATTGGAGGCTGGTTTAAGGCAGGAGTTTGTGCAGTAGGTTTGGGCAGCAAACTGATCAGCAAACCTGTTTTAGAAGGTAAACTTTTTGACCAATTACATGCAGATACCCTGAAGGCCCTGGCACTGATACAAGCATGCAGGCTATGATGAAGTCAAATCCTGGAAACTACCGCTGGGTAATTTGTGCGCTTTTATTTTTTGCGACAACCATCAATTACCTGGATAGGGCTGTTATAAGCTTACTAAAAAACACGCTTACAAAAGACTTCCGGTGGAATGATGGCGACTACGCCAATATCGAGATAGCATTTAAAATAGCTTATTCCCTTGGTTTACTTTTTGCAGGCCGGTTGATTGATCGGCTCGGAACAAAAGTTGGCTATTTTATGGCTACTTTTTTATGGAGTGCATCCGCAGTTTTGCATGCCCTGGTCAATAGTACTTTTGGATTTATCTTCGTCCGTTCGGCGCTTGGATTAAGCGAAGCGGGTAATTTTCCGGCTGCTATCAAAACGGTAGCAGAGTGGTTCCCCAAAAAAGAAAGAGCACTTGCAACGGGTATTTTTAATACCGGTGCGGGAGTGGGGCCAATAATGGCTCCATTAACGGTACCTTTTATAGCGGCTGCCTGGGGTTGGCGGGTGGCCTTTATTATTACCGGCTCTGTTGGCTTTATCTGGCTGATATTATGGTTGCGATACTACGAAATACCATCGCGCCAGAAGCGAGTTTCTGGTTCAGAGTTAACTTATATCTATAGCGACGACGACATCCGCAGTGATGACGAACAAACGTTGCCACCGGTTTCATGGCGCCGGCTCTTTGGCTTCAGGCAAACGTGGGCTTTTGCTTTAGGAAAGTTTTTGACCGATCCTATCTGGTGGTTCTATCTGTTCTGGTTACCTGATTTTTTGCAAAGTGAATATAAGCTAACGCTAAAAGCAATCGCTGTGCCGGTTGCTGTGGTATATCTGATTTCAATGGCTGGAAGTGTCTATGGAGGCTACCTGCCCAAGCTACTCATAGAACGCGGATGGACGGTGTTCAGAGCAAGGAAAACCTCGATGCTGATCTATGCTTTTGCGGTAGTGCCGATTATATTTGCACAGGTTTTAGGGAGCGTAAATATGTGGTTGGCGGTATTAATCATCGGCCTTGCTGCTGCTGCGCACCAGGCCTGGAGTGCCAACATTTTCACTACTGCATCTGATATGTTCCCAAAGCATACGATTGGCTCGGTTACAGGCCTTGGCGGTATGTTTGGATCCATTGGCGGAGTGTTTTTGTCGCTTTTTGTGCAGAAAGATATGTTTGTTCATTACCGCGCCATAAATCATATCGAAGTGGCTTATTATATCATGTTTTTCGTTTGCGGTAGCGCGTATTTGCTGGGTTGGGTCATTATGCATGTGCTTGTGCCCAGGATGAAGCCTGTTGATATCTAAGATCCTAATACACTAATTGGTTGGTGCCTGACAGGAAAGTTAACCGAATTTGCAATAAAACAAAGCTCGCTTGCTTTATGATGAAGTTGATTGGCTTTTTCAAGCATGGATGCCTCTTTAACCGTTACTACAGGATTGAGCACTACCTCGGTAAAATGTCCGCCTCCGTCGGGTGTCTCGGCCATGGTTCCTGTAGCATTGTCAAAGTAGTCTGTCACGACCACACCGTTTAAAACACAAACATGCAGGTACGATAACATATGGCAGGTGGATAAAGCAGCTACCAGTAATTCTTCAGGGTTATAAAGTGCAGGGTTGCCCCGGAATGCCGGGTCGGATGAACCTGCAATTTCGACTTTGTTTTCGGCCTTTATCGTATGATCTCTGTCGTATGAGCGGTAATCGCTGGTACCGGCACCGCGGTTTCCGGTCCATTTGATCGTTAAATGGTATAGATGTGCTTTCGCCATATTCAAAAATAGGTATATTTTGCCTTAACCAGCTCAAAGACAGTATAGGAATCACCCTATTAGGGGGAGGTAATTATTTTTTAAATAAACGTTATTTGATAGTACATTTAATTGATCAGGAATTTGGCTCAGCAAGGTAACATAATATGCAGCTATTATAGTGCACAGCTTTTGCGCCGGGTGCTGGGCATGCTATTTTTTCTGTTAGCTGGTTCGACCTTTTGCAGGGCCCAAAAATATACTTTCACTCATTACGATATTGAGGATGGTCTGATCGAATCACAGGTAAACAACCTCGCACTCGATCACGAACATCGACTATGGGTAGCCACATTTGGAGGCGCCTGCCGGTTTGATGGTAAAGAGTTTATCTCTTATACCCGGCAGAACGGGCTTCCTACCAACTTTGTCAACTTTGTATTTACTGACAAAGACGACAACCAATGGCTTGGCACCCAAAGTGGGTTGGTAAAGGTTGTCAATAAAAAACTAATCAATATTAAACTGCCCGATAGTCTCGATAATCGTCGGGTACGCAACATAGTTCAGGATGGGAGTGGAAATATTTGGGCCGGCATTGGAGGGCGGCTGTTCAGGATCACGGGCGATACGGTAAAACTGCAATGGGTACAGGATACAATCAAAAATGCACTAACAAGTATTGCAACTGACAAAACCGGAAGGATTTATGCTTCTATTTTCAAAAAGGGTCTTTATTGTTTTGATAGTGGAAAATGGAACCTGGTAGCGCAATACCCGAACGTTAAACAGTCATTTTACGTAGCGCATATTTTTTTTGACAGGATAGACGACCGTAAGATTTACCTTCAGACCTATACTTCCGTTTATACTGTTGCCAATGGCAGGTTACAACCTTTTGAGGGCAAAGCCATGGCCGGCATCGCGCTTAATTCTTACCTGCTGAGTACTGCGCTTGATGCCGACGATAATTTGCGGATCGGCACTACTATCGGGGCTTATTATATCAAAAATCATCAGGTAACCCACTTTACAGCAATTAATGGCTTAACCGATAATTCGGTAGCAGATGTTTTTAATGACGCCGATAATAACCTTTGGTTTGCCACGCAGGGAAACGGGCTTTATAAATATGAGGGTCGGCGCTTTGTGATGCTCGACCGTTCACAGGGTTTGCCTTTAAACCAGGTAGTGATGGCTATCAGTCGTGATAAAAAAGGCGATATTTTATTGGGAATGTACGGTGGTGGATTGATGCGATATACCGGTAAGAAACTTTCCGCAATTAACCTGCATCAAAAGGATCCCGATTTGAAACGAATTCAACGACTTTATACCGATAGTAAAGGCACGTTATGGTTAGGAACATTCAATGGATTATGGTCCTATAAAAATGGGATTGCCCGACGTATCAAAGGGTTAAATTATGCTGTGAACGGGATAACGGAAGGCAGCGATGGTACACTTTGGCTGACCACTTCCGGAGGTTGCTTTTATATGGATAAGGGCATCCCCCGACGTATCAGCAATTTTTATCGTTATTTATCTTCGATTGTTACGCTGGGCCATGATTCAGTGATTGTAGGCACCAACGACGGTATCGCGCTACTCGTAAAAAAAGCACTTGTAAAGCAGTTTAAGCTCAATCCACTGCGCACATCAGCGGTATTTTGTATCCTTAAATATAAAAGCGAACTCATTTTCGGTACCGATGATCGGGGTATATTTATCTGGAACAGAGCTACCGGCCAGTTCAACAACTATAGTCTGAAAGATGGCCTGAATTCAAATACTATTTACAGTCTGGTGGCCGACAATAATGGTGTCATTTGGGCAGGTACCGGCCGCGGTGTTAACCGGCTGTTGTTCAGCACAGAAAAGAATGTTTTTGTAGTAGCAGGCAACGATAGCCCGCGGTCACTTATCCTGGAATCAAACCAAAATGCTGCAATGTATGCAGACCATAAGGTGTGGATCGGTACTACTAAAGGCGCGGTTATATATAATACCGATTCGAAGCAGGGCGGTGCCACTTCGCCGCATGTCATCATCCAGTCGGCCAGGCTAGTTCCGCAATTGGGCTCTTCAAACGGATGGGATAACAGCCAGCTACTGAATGAGGGTGTTGTACTTTCGAATAACCAAAACCACCTGGCAATATGGTTTCGCGGAGTCGATCTTAGTAATCCAAATGCAATCAGTTTCAGGTATAAGCTCCGGGGGCTAGACAGCGACTACTCGGCACCGGTAACCAATGATGTGGTCGACTATCCCTCCTTGCCGCCGGGCAATTATACCTTTGAAGTAAAAGCAATCAGCGCTGCCGGCACCCCGTCAGAAAATACTGCAAGCTTTTCTTTTTCCATCACGCCTCCTTTTTATCAGACCACGCCTTTCCGTTTGGCTACAATCCTTTGCTTTATCCTGTTAGGCTTTATCATTCAAAATTATCTTAACTGGCGCAAAATAAAACGGCAAAAAATCATTGAGGCCACCAAGCGTGCAGAAAGCTTGAGGATACGTCAGCAAACTGCCGAAGATTTTCATGACGAGTTGGGAAATAAGCTTACACGCATTACAGTGCTTTCCGAAATACTGGGTACCAAAATGGATCAGAAACAGACCGATCAGAAAAAGCTTTTGGAACAGATCAGGCAAAATGCATCATCGCTTTATAATGGCACCAAAGATATACTGTGGGCTCTGGACCCTAAAAGCGACAACCTTTACGAGATATTAAACCATATCAAAGATTTCGGAAGCGAATTATTCCTGGATACAGCAGTAGTATTTGAATTTCAGGATATCGACGAATCGCTTAACGCCATTAAGTTGCCTTTGGAGTACAGCCGCAATATTCCAATGATATTTAAAGAATTACTTAACAATATCCTGAAGCATGCACAGGCAACGAAGGTAACACTAATGCTCGATCACCTTGAAAAAAAAGAAATAGTATTGACATTAAGTGATAACGGTTGCGGATACTTACAAAACGGTTCATTTAAAGGACAAGGCATCAAAAATATCATTACGCGGACGCAGCGAATCGGAGGAAATATTGATATAAGATCAGACTTAGGAAAAGGTACTTTCGTAACACTAAAGCTTAGTCTTGGAAGCGGCATAAAAGTTTAAATTTGGCATTATGGGTAAAGACATCAAGATCGTGGTTATCGAAGACGATCAGATCATCCGCGAAGGCTACTCCATTCTTATCGGGCAAACCGATGGCTATACGGTAGTTAATAGCTATGATTCTTTCGACAATGCAGCAAAGTCAATTACTGATGATGGACCCGACGTTATCCTGCTCGATATTGAACTGCCCGGAACCAATGGCATTGAAGCCATACCTCGTTTGAAACGCATACTTCCGCATGCCTATATCCTGATCCTTACCGTATACGAATCGGAAAAAAATATATTTGAAGCTTTAGCCAATGGTGCTTCAGGCTATCTCACAAAAAATACACCTGCGGCCCGTATTGTTGATTCGATCCGGGAGGTGAAGGATGGTGGCGGCCCAATGAGTGTAAATATTGCACGGATGGTTATAAAATCGTTCCAACGCAACCAGGAGTCGCCGTTATCAAAACGAGAAACACAGATTCTGGAACAAATAGCGGATGGCAAAAGCCGCAGTCAAATTGCCAGGGACCTTTTCATTGACCTCGAAACAGTACGCAGCCACATCAAAAATATTTACCTCAAGCTCGATGTAAACTCGAGAGCCGATGCTATCAAAGCAGCAAAAAATAATAGGCTAATCTGATCAACCTCTTAAATATGCCCGCACCAGGGCAATTTTATTTTATTTTCAAAATCCCCCCAATAGGGTGATTGGTCGCTACCTACCTCTCAGTATCTTTATAATCAGCAGCATACATTACCGCAGCATGATGAATCAGACCAGGATATTGAGCAACAAAAACCGCATTACCAGCTGTAAGGTTCCAACCCCCGGACCTCAAATTGCTCAGGGATTCACCCTCCGTTTTGTATTTGGCGGTACTGAGCTTTGTAAAATTGGACGCCGCTGCTTAGGTATTCAAAACGACACTTTTATGGTATTAAATGCGGGTACCCATTTCACCAGTACTTTGGAAGATGGTGCAAGCGTTTTTGTGATTGAAATTGATGCCGATTATTTAAATTGCTTTTTTTCAATTCATCAGGAGCCTGAAGAATTAATAACTGGCGAGGCCTCGTTAATCCCTTCATTGGC
>CAIPPO010000221.1 GCA_903866915.1 uncultured Mucilaginibacter sp.
AAATTTCATGTTCGTTATTTTGATACAAGGACTATTACGATTTTTGAAGCGTAAAAGTTCATTAAAATGCGCGTTTTTAGCTTGCTGAGGCCGTTTTTGGGCCAAAATCAACTTTAGCCCAAAAGGCAGACATCACTAATTATTAGGGAGTTATAAGAAGGTACCTAAACAGCTGAATTTTATTGTTTTTTTTCAATCAGATCCCACAGATTACCATACAGATCTTCAAAAACAGCTACTGTTCCATAGGCTTCTTCCGCCGGTTCCCTTACAAAATTTATACCCTTACGCTGCATGTTGTAATAATCATGCCAAAAGTCGGAAGTGTGAAGAAACAGGAACACACGGCCACCAGTTTGGGCGCCTATACGGCAGGCTTGCTGTTCGTTGGCGGCCTTTCCTAAAAGCAGACAAAAATCGCCGGATTCATTTGGGGAAATTAGTACCCATCTTTTGGATTCACTTAAGGTAACGTCCTCAATTAATTTAAAGTCAAGCTTTTCTGTGTAGAACGATATGGCTTCATCGTAGTCGTTCACCACTAGTGTAACGTGAATAATCCTCCTATCCATAGCCTAAATAAAAAAGCGTTCTTCGTCGTTAAATTGTAATACATGGATTTCGTCGCCCAGGCTGATCGTGCCCGCACCGTCATGGATCAGGTTCTGTCCAAAATATACTTTGTTATTTCTTTTTCGATAGGCCGATAACAGCTTTAATGGCTCCTTGCCTCTTTCACCGGTGTCCTGGTCAATGGTAGTAACGGGGCAGCGTGCGCAGAGTTTTACACCATTAAACAGGATATCGCCTATTGTAATACTTTTCATTAGGTCCTCGGCGAAAGCCTCGCCACCGGTAAATACAATATTTGGCCTGAAACGACCCATAGGCAGTGGTTCAGAAAGGTGTTTGTTGAGATCGTCGAGGGATGCCTGTCCTACCAGTAAAAAAGGGTAGCCATCAGATAGTGATGTTAAATACCCGGTAGGAGTATATTCAGCTTCTGTGGCTCGAAAAGAGGAATCAGGCATATAAACTAACCTACAGTTGATGCCCAGCGTATTTTTAAACCAAAGGTCGGCTTCGGGACTTACGAATTGCGCTGGACATTGATCATCCCAAATTATAACTTCGGCAAATTCATTGGTTTGTGGT
This sequence comes from uncultured Mucilaginibacter sp., assembly GCA_903866915.1. Classification (GTDB taxonomy): domain Bacteria; phylum Bacteroidota; class Bacteroidia; order Sphingobacteriales; family Sphingobacteriaceae; genus Mucilaginibacter. Next base: position 1,156 of record CAIPPO010000221.1, read on the forward strand.
TTAAATGGGATCATTACCGACGAATGACGCCCTTTCTTCCTTACAGTTAAGCCGGCGTCAGTTATAGTTACTTCCAGCAATGCCATCTCGGCCACTTCGCGCTGGGAAATAAACCGGTTATGCTCATCCACCAGCATCCATCGGCGATCGTTTTCAAAACCACGGTCAGTAACTAATGCCGATTTTACCGAAATTCCGCCCATTGATTTAATAGGATAGATAAAAAGCTGGCTAACCTGCAACATGTGACAAATATACCGTAGCAGTTGCTAAAATCAAATCCGGCTTTTTGCATGGCCGATTCGGTCGTTATCAAAATAACATGTTTGTTACATTTTTAATTCAATACTGTCGGTTTAACAGTTTTATCCCTACATTTAGGAACCAATTTTTTAAAAACACCTATTATGCATCGCAGGAAGTTTATCAAAAATGCCTCGCTGGCTACCGCAGGACTTACTATTTTGAATTTTCCCGTTTTCGGGAAGAATGCACCGAGTAACAAAGTTGTTTTGGGTGTAATGGGTTTAAATGGCCGGGGCAACTATTTGGCCAATTGTTATTCGCAATTGCCCAATGTCGAGATCGCTTATATCTGTGATGTAGAAGAGGGTGCGATCAAAAAAGGTTTTGAAGCTTTAAAAAATGCCCCACGGAAACCTGAATTGGTGCACGATATCCGCAAACTGGTCGAGAAAAAAGATTTTGATGCCCTGGTAGTGGCTGCACCCGATCACTGGCACACACCTGCAGCAATTTTAGGAGCATCGCATGATAAACATGTTTATGTAGAGAAACCCTGCGGACAGAACCCCCATGAAGGTGAATTGATATCGCAGGCCTTACATAAATATGGTAAGCATATACAAATGGGTAACCAAAGGCGCTCTA
>CAIPPO010000222.1 GCA_903866915.1 uncultured Mucilaginibacter sp.
ATTTTGTTTTCATTTGGGTGGCAGATTTATTAAAGATATGGACAGCCTACAGAATCCTTTTCTTCGACAGCGTCCTTTTCAAAGGCAGCGCCCATATTCTGGAGAAACTCTGTCTTCCATTTGGAGATCATAACTGGATATTCCGAGCAAAGTGACCAGCTTATTCCGAGGCAAAGTGACCACCTAGAGTTACTCTCGTTTTAGCATCAAAAAAGTTGCTTTTTTTCGGTTGATTTTTGTTCAAGATTTAGTTTTCCTTTTTTTCATCCTCGACGGCTAAGTTAATTCTTTTTTTACGCATGGAGTCTCCTTTGAGTTCCAGGCGGTGGGCATCGTGGACAATACGGTCCAGGATGGCATCGGCGATTGTTTGTTCACCTATCACTTCATTCCATTTATTCACGGGTACCTGGGAGGTAAACAAGGTCGATCTTTTACCATGTCTGTCTTCAATAATTTCCATCAGGATGGTTCTGCTTTGCGCATCGAGCGGTTGCAAACCAAAGTCATCGATGATGAGCAATTCCTGTTTTTCCATCTTTACCAGTTCTTTAAGGTAAGACCCATCTGCTTTCCCCATTTTCAAACGGGCGAAGATTTTTGTACTGTGCTCATACATTACTTTGTATCCGAGGGAACAGGCCTGGTGGCCTAGTGCGGAAGCAATATAGCTCTTTCCGCTTCCGGTGCTTCCGGTGATCAGAACATTTTCCTTCTTGGCAATAAAATCGCAGTCGGCCAGGCGTAACACCTGATTTTTATTAATATGCCGGTCGCTTGTATAGCTGATTTGTTCAACGGATGCCTTGTATCGGAAGTGGGCGTTCTGTACACTCCGATCCAGTTTTCGGTTGTAGCGGTCGTCCCATTCCGATTCTACCAGCATCCCAATTAGCTCATCGGGGGTATATTGTTCCGTATTAGCCCCTTCAAGCGTTGTACGGAAGGAGCGAACCATCCCGTAGAGTTTCATGGTTCTCATTTTTTCAATGGTGTTTTCATTCATTTTCGTTTTTTTAAGTGATGGTGATTATTATTGATAATAGTTTTCTCCACGGATATTGTCGTGCTGGGGCATGGCCTGTTGCTCCTCATTTTCTATGTCAAAGAGATCAAGCCCTTTTTTCAGAATGTCCTCAATGGCACGGAAGTGATATAGGCCATATGCATGGGCCCGTATGCAGGCTTTGATCAGCCGCTGGTGGCCTACACGTTTGGCAAACGATAAAATACCCTGGCACGACTTATAAGCCTGTTCAGGGTGTTGCTTTTTGAGTAGCACCTGCCCGATATAATACTCCACATCGCTTCCAACAGCGCGGGCTTGTGCCAAAAAGTAATCCGGATTCCATTCAGCGAGTATCTTGTGCTGGGTTGCCATATGCATGGCATCTGTTGTGTAGTTATGTGCACTTCGAATACGATCGTGTTTTGCGATCAACTCGTATTTATAAAAAATTTCCACCAGCGATTTACTATAAAGTATCCGAACCTTACGGCTGATATAAGCAAAGGGCACACTGTAATAATGCTTGTCCACGCTAAGACATACATGAACATTTTTCATAGCCGTGGCATGCAAGGAACGGCGCAGTTCATAGCGGTTTTGAGGAAGTGGCTGCAGGGTTTTCTTTTCCATTTCATCGAACTGCTGTTGTCTGGAGTAGTTACGTCCCTTGAAGGCTGTATTGTTATGAGCGCTGAGTAGGATGCGTATCTGCGCGTTCAATTCGTTTACGGATGCAGGTATTTTATCTGGTAATGAAGCAAAGATGCGGATATAGGCGATTTTTACAGCACCTTCCACCAGCGCCTTATCCTTTGGTTTATACGCCCTGGCCGGAAGAACTGTCATATTATAATGGTCGGCAAAGGCTTCAAAGTTTTCATTCAACTTGGGTTCATAACGGTTCGTTTTGGTTACCGCTGATTTCAGATTATCTGGAACAATCGCGTTAGGGGATCCTCCAAAGTAGTGAAGCCCGTTCTCGCAGCAACTGATGAAGTCCTCCACGCGTTGTGTCTCCACCGCTTCAACATAGGTCAACTGGCTGGCACCAAGGATCGCTACAAAAACCTCTACTGCTTTGATTTCACCCGTTAGCTCATCTACAATATGAAGCTTTTCGCTTGTGTAGTCCACAAAAACCTTATCCCCAGCCTTGTGTTCCATATGCATGCTCGGCTTAGCACGCCTGCGCCATAGGTTATAGTGATGATAAAAAGTGGCGCGGCTGAAGCCGCCCACATAATCTCGCTTATAAAGCTCCCACAATCTTAGAATAGTAACACCGCGCTGTTGAAGTCGTTTCTCATTATCCTTGAAAAAAATATGCAGTGCGGCTAAACGTTCATCAGCTATCTCCTCTGGTTCCTTGCAGAACAATTCATCCAGATCCTTGTCTGATAATTTGCTGACTTCTTCCCAGGTTGTTTTCAAACCTGTCAGGACGTTGAGGTATTTTTTTACGGTATTGCGCGACAGGCCGGTTGATTTGCTGATATGAAGCTTGCTTTGCCCCTGGCAATATAACTTCAATACTTGTCTGAGTTTACTCATTTGAATCGGTTTGTTGGCCATGTTAGTTAGATAGTGAAGGGCGAGAATAGCCCTATTATCAAACTTTCATGTCAACCGATCTTAAGTACCTTGTGAATGCTAACCAAGTAGTCAGTTTGCTCCGGAATAAGGGTGGTCAATTTGCTCCGGAATGACGTGATCACTTTGCCCCGAAATAACATGGTCAACTTGCCTCGGATTTAGGTGGTCAGTATCACCGGAATCTCCAACCTGGCGCCTAAACGAATACAATAAACCAGCTTCTACTGATTTTGAAAGGCTCTCCTTTTTTGCACTCAGCAAAAAAAGAAGTATTTACAATCTTAAATCTAAGGAAAATGGCATGGAAGGCTGGGTTAACAATATTTATACAGCCGGAGAATACATCCTTGTTGACCTAAGTCTAAAAAACAAAACCAATCTTCCTTTTGATATTTCTGAGGTCCGGTTTAAA
>CAIPPO010000223.1 GCA_903866915.1 uncultured Mucilaginibacter sp.
ATACGAACGTTTATGTCGACAATTGCACCTGAAGCCAAGCGATCACGTACTCGAGATTGGAAGCGGCTGGGGGGGTAATGCCATTTATATGGCTAAAAACTATGGATGCAACGTGACCTCTTTAACCATATCGGCCGAGCAGTTGAAACTGGCCCGGGAAAGAGTAGCGGCGGAAGGTTTAAGCGATAAGATATCGATACAAATGCTGGATTACCGCAATATGGAGGGCCAGTTTGACAAGATCGTTTCGGTGGAGATGCTGGAAGCAGTAGGCCACAAATACCTCGATGTTTATTTTAAAAAATGTCAGGATCTGCTTAAAAAGAACGGCATCCTTGCTTTGCAGGTTATCACCTCACCCGATTCAAGGTATGATAGCCTGCGTAAAGGGGTAGATTGGATACAAAAGCATATTTTCCCGGGTTCATTGTTGCCCTCAGTTTCTGCAATCAACAGCGCTGTTAACCGCACCGGTGATCTTACTATGGTCGACCTGAAAGATATTGGCCTGCACTATGCGCAAACCCTTAAACTTTGGTGCGAACAATTTAACACTAACCTTAATGCTGTAAAATCATTGGGCTTTGACGATACCTTCATCCGTAAATGGAACTATTATTTATGTTACTGTGAGGCTGCATTTGCCATGCGCAATATCAACGTGATGCAGTTGGTGTATGCAAGGCCGAATAATTTGGGGCGTTAGTTGTAGTAGTTGTATTGGGGATTTATTTTTGCCGTTCCTCTTTAAACCTGCTGAAAAATAGCAAGGCCACTAAACATAGTACAAACCCGCAGATACCGTTTAGCCTCAATCCCTGATCGTGCCCACGGTTGATGCCGTAAATGGTTAGGAAGGCGAACAAAGCAAAGCCAAAGGTCTGCCCCATTTTAACAAAGAAATATTTTACAGCGAAGAACATACCTTCCCGGTTTTCTCCGGTTTCGAGGGCATCTTGCTGGGCAATTTCGGCTAATATAGCATTGGGCAATATCCCGAGGGCGGCCAACGGAAAAGCAGTACCGAGCGCCAGAGCAAATGCCTGAGTTTTGGATGAAAATGGAAATTTTCCCAGAAAATAGATCATTACAAAGATCAGACTTAACATAGCGAATGCAATCAGCACTAAGGGTTTCTTACCTATCTTATTTGAAAGGTAGTTGATCAAAGGGTAGAAAAACAGGGAAGACAAAACCATCACTGCCATCAATTCACCGCCTATCGATTCATCCAGTTTCAATAATACGGTAACGAAATAAAGCAGACCGCTTGAAACGATACTCAGCGATATATAAAAAGTAAAATCAGACACCAGGTAAAATTTAAAATTGGGGTTCCTGAAGGTTTGCCTTATGGCCTGCATAATCGGCAAATGCGCAGGACGGCTGGCTGTATATTTTCGCTCATCGATAGATAAGATTGGTATCAGCATAAATATACCTGCCAACACACAAAGTCCCCAGATGGTGTATTGCAGCGCAGCAACGCGGTCGGCTATGTGAAAAATACTTTGTACCAGGTCGGCATCATTATTCACGAGGGCAGCGATGATGATACCTAACACAAACCCCGCCTGCTGAAACGAGGAAAGTTTTACCTTGGCTGCACTGTCCGGCGCCATTTCAGGCAGTAGTGCATTATAGGGGATGATATAACTGGTTACCCCCATAAAAAATAAGGCCATCGTCACGCCTAGCCAAAGCGCATTGTTGGTACTGATACCTTTTACAGGTGGATAAAATATCAGGCAACAAAAAATAACCGCCGGTATGATCGCCCATTTCATGAAAGGAGTACGCCGCCCTCTTAAATTTTTACTTCGGTCGCTCAATGAAGCGATAAAAGGATCATAAAAGGCATCGATCATTCTACCCGAAACATCGACGATCGACAGCAGGTTGATGGCATTAAAAAGCAATAATTGTGGCACTAGTTGTGTAAGCCCGGTATTAGACGGCGGCAGGTAAAAGTAATGCACCATTACAATCACCAGGTTTGACATGATGCTCCAGCCAACCATACCGGAGGCATAGGCAATTTGTTTTCCTAAGGTGAGTTTGGCGGCAGACATGGTATGCAAGATGCGGAAAAATGTCTGAATAGGTGAGGGGTGTTAGTTATCAGTTTTGTGGTGTTAGTTATTTGGCGACATTTAAGACGTTTAGGTAAAGCTGTTTGCGCTTCAGCGTAATCAAATGAATCAAACGAATCAAAAGTTCAGACAATTGCCGCCTACTTCCTTGCGATTGCCACGTCGCCCCTCACCGCGCAATCCTCTCCCGACTCCTCGCAATGACAGAGTTTTTTAGGCATCCCTCAATCCTTTTCCCGATGGCTATCCGGACTAATGAATCAGCGGTTCAGACAAAATTACCCAATCCCCATTAAAGCCCTGAATAATAGTCATACCCCAGCTCGGCCCAATAATCGTGGGGGCGCGTATTGCTGAAGGTGATATTGCCTATGCGTTTCAGGTTTTTGATGCCGTATTTAACCGGGATAATGAGCCTGAGCGGCTGCCCATGTCTGCCTGGTAGCGACTTTTCATTCATTTCGTATGCAAGTAGTGTTTGCGGATGCAGGGCACTTGGCATATCAATACCAACATAATATTTCTGGTCGGGTGTTTCCATGCCTACAAAATCCATTTTCGCTTCTTCTTCCAAACCAAAATGTTTGATAAAATCGGCAAATTTCAATCCTCCCCAATGTGATATCTGGTCCCAGCCTTCAACGCATTTAAAATCGTAGATGATTTCAGTTTTTGGCAGCTGTTTGATCTGATCAAGCGATATTTTCAAAACCTGTCCATTCTTTTTAGTTACCTGCAGGGTCCATTGTTCAGGAGGTAAAACACCTTCGGTCCCGATATCGCTGTTGAACCGCACTTTTTTTGCGGCCATTTCTTTAGGATAGGTTTTTACCAGGTGACTCTCGTTGAAAGCCAGGCGGCGGAAAAATATTTCAGTTTTATTTAAAGCTTTGCGCAAAGGTGCGTGGGCACCACTGGTAATGCCGGGTACTTCATTGGGCGATTTGTACAACCAGCGCCATGCTCCTACAGCACCGGCCACATAAACGCCAAAAAGACCGAAAGAAATGAAAGTTCTGCGCCTTATTTGCTGGTCAACGGTTGTTTCTTTTTCAGGCTTATTCATTGTCGTTGTTGGTTTCAATAGCTGGTTTAGGTTGTTCATTTTCTACTTCAAAGCCGGTTATAACCGCTCTGAAATTATTCCATCCTGCCATAATCACCTGAAAAATATGTACCAGGAAGAAGAAGACATAGCCAATAGTCAGGGCGAAATGCAATATCCTGGCAAAGTGGTATCCTCCGCATAACCAGGTGAGGTAATAAAACTGAACCGGTTTGTAAACGGCAAGACCAGTAATTACCGACCCCAAACCCATAATGACGATGGAGGTATAGGCGATACGTTGTGCAGCGTTATATTTTCCCTGTGGTGGTGCTGTTTTACGGATATGCAGATCATGCAATACTACCAGCCAGGCCTCTTTGAATGAATGCTTGTTAGGTAATAAGTAATGCCATTCGCCCGAAATGATACTGTATATAATGTAGAAAAATCCGTTAAGCGTAAAGAACCACATAAAGAGGAAGTGAAAGGCCATGCCCTCCGACAACCTGTGAGGAATATTCAGCAGGTTGTAATACCAGTCGGGAAAGAACCTGAAGAAGGTATGCCCGAAAAGCGTTACCGAATACTCGTCGTTGGCCCAATAAATGAGCATCCCGCTCCAAATCATAATGGTTAGTACCGGGAAGTTGACCCAGTGTGTCCAGCGCATGATTAGCGGGTGTTTTTCTTTAATTACTTTCACGAAGTGTACGAATTTAATAGCACGAATTTTTTCGATTCGAATGAGTACTAATATAATTGATTTAACTGATTTTATTTGGTGCCATTACTGATTGTTGCCGGGAATTGGGCCCTTGTAGCACCAGTGATGGTTCCATTGCTGTTATTTTGGGTGAAAGCGATCAGTTCAAAACTTTCAGCATTGAATCCTGCAGGCGTCAAAATAGTTACCGATCCGTTGGGATTATTGCCCAGGTTAATACTTTGCAATTTACGAACAATCTGTACATGGGATAAAGAGCGGCCTGCATTTTCACCGCGAGCCACTTTGGTCGTTGCATTTTTTTCAACCAGCGCAATAACCAGCGAAGAATTAATGTTTTCGCCATCAGCATGGTATTGAAGGCTGATCTTTTCTGCAGCAGCTTTTACATTACTCAACACAATTTCAGTTTTTGCCTCAGTTTGTAAGCCTTTCTTCAAAGCATTCCGCAATGTTACTTCTTCAGAGCCCACAAATTCGGTCCTACCGTTTACAATAGCCTGCGGGGTGTATACTTCTGACGAATTGAGCCACCTGCTATATTGTTGTTGCCTTTGTGAATAAACCGCGTCACTAAATACATCTTTCCATCCCAGGCGATTCCAATAATCGACATGAAAAGCCAGGATGTAAACAGGTTTGCCAAAGCTTTCTTTTTGCACACGGGAAATCAACGCATCAGCCGGGGGGCAACTCGAGCAGCCTTCCGAAGTAAACAATTCAATTACAGCGAAGCCCTGGTTGGCGCTATTAATATTCGAGTTCTTACCTGGCTTAAAAGCAGCAATAACAATGCTTGCCAGTAACAGGCCGGAAAATATTTTGAGATTTTTCATTTTTTTAGTGTGAATTTACCCCTTGGTCGGATTAGCCAGCAACACCTTACAATAAAGTTAAGATTTTTTTGAAAAGAGTTTGTATAATGTAAAACTCTGCTATGTATTGTATTTTTAGCAAAATGCATGTAAGGATTTGAATAAATTTACGACGAAAGAATGAAGCTCGAATTACACCAGGTAATTCGTGTAATTTTTGTCAAACAATTCGTGCAATAAGTGATTATATGAGTAATGAACTCGATCCGCATCATTGGGCGCAAGCCCACGCCGACTACCTGTACGCTTATACCCGTGCGCGGATTAGTGACGAAGAACTGGCGCGTGATTTGGTACAGGATACTTTCCTGGCAGCTCTCGAAAAAGTAAGGTCTTTTGAAGGGCGTAGTACGGAAAGAACCTGGCTTACGTCCATCCTGCGTAATAAGATCATTGACCAATACCGCAAAAAATCATCGGGATTATTGGATGCTGATGTAAAGCGGGCTGAAGATGAGCAGGCTGATTTTTTTAATGCAGATGACGGTCACTGGAATAATGAGCCTGCGCCGAAGCATTTTGGCATCGATAATTACGATCCTTTGCACAGCAAGGAGTTTGATCATATATTAATGAAATGCCTTAAAAAATTGCCGGCGCTTTGGATGTCGGTATTTACAATGAAGCACCTGGATGAGGAACAAACCGATACCATTTGCACCGAGCTGAAACTTAGCGCATCCAACTATTGGGTGATCATACACCGTGCTAAATTAAATTTGCGTGCCTGCCTTCAAAAAAATTGGATATGATATGGGAGTATTGAGTAAAATAACGCGGAATTGTAACCATGCCACTTTTTTGATTGAAAAGAAATTGATCAAGCCCTTAAGCTTGCGCGAACGGATTTTCCTAAAAATACACCTGATTGGCTGCGATGCTTGCCGCTTATACCAGGAGCAAACGATCAGGATTAGCCAAATGATCAAAAACCTTTTTAAAGAATCACCAGCAGGCAATGTTACCCTTGATGAGGTGGTGAAGAAAGAGATGCAGGACCGTATCGAAGAAAAATTGAATCAAAACTGAAATAGTTTGTAAGGTTTGATTTGCCCGCCCGACAAAGGGGTAAATCGTTTAAAAAACCATAAAAAAACAACAGTATGAAATCAACTTTTTCAAAGGCGGCAATGATCGCCATTATCGGATCTTTTTTAGCAATTAATGTTCAGGCAGCTAGCCTAACCGGTATGGCAGCAGATACCGGAAAAATGAGCAAAATGAGCAAAATGGATAGCAAAATGGCCAAGACTGGTAAAATGGACAGCAAGATGGACAGAAAAATGAGTAAAAAGCCTGCTAAAGCTAAAAAGGGAAAGATGGGTAAAGACACATCTAAAATGTAATTGTTTTGTTTTTAAGTCGGGGTGGGGTATATGCTCCGCCCTCTTTTTAATTTTAATAATATCCGATGAAAAAACTGATACTTATGATACTGGGCCTGGCTATAATTATACAGGCCTCGGGCCAAACCGGCTTGCAAAAAGGCGAACATGCGCCCGCATTTAGTGGCATTGATAACAATAGCAAAGCAGTAGGGCTGAAAACCTTACTGAAAAACCATAAGGCGGTAGTCCTTTTCTTTTATCGCGGACAGTGGTGCCCCTATTGCAATCAATACATCAAAAGATTACAGGATTCGCTTCAATTGCTTACCGAAGCAGGCGCCTATGTTGTTGGCGTTACACCCGAAACGGCGGAGAATGTTGGTAAAACAATAGCAAAGACGCAAGCCTCATTTTCGATCATAACTGATAAAGGATACAGGATTTTGAAAGATTATAAGGTAAATTATACAGTTGACGATAAGCTTTTGGGTAAGTTAAAAGGATATGGAGTTGACCTGGAAAAAAACAACGGTAATACAGATCATGTGCTTCCGGTACCTGCCACCTATATTATCGGCAAAAATGGCAAATTGATTTACGTGCATTTTAATGCAGATTATACCAAAAGACCATCAGTCAGTGAATTACTGAAAGCGATAAAGGGCGTATAATTCAAAACTAAATGCTGAAGAATTTCGACTAAGTGCTAGACGATCGGGCTCTTTATCAATACTTCCTGATCAAAAACACCCTCCAATTCTTGTGGATTATGACTAACGATAAGCACCGTAGTACCCAGTTGCTTCCATAATAACTGCAGATTCCGGATGAGCTCGGTTTTCATATCGGGGTCAAGCGCTGCGAAAGGCTCGTCCATCAGCAAAAGTTTGGGCTTAATAGCCATTGCCCTTAATATAGCCAGGCGTTGTTGTTGCCCGCCGGATAAATATTCGGGTTTCTGGTCGGCGAATGTTTCCAGTTTTCCGATGGCGAGCAGTTGCTTAATCCAGGGTTCATGATGAGTTGCATAGTGCATATGCTGCAACGCCGTCATATTGGGGAACAAGGCGTAATGCTGGAACACGAATCCAGTTTTACGTTCCTGTGGTGATAGCGAGATGCCTTTTTCTGTATCCAGCCAGCTAACATCGTCGACTATAATTACGCCTTTTTCAGGTTTGGCCAGACCGGCAATAACTTTTAAAAGGGTTGTTTTTCCGGCCCCTGACGGCCCGTATATCTTCGTAATACTTCCCTTTGGAAACTGCTGTGCTATCTTCAGCATACCCTGGGTGCTGCGCGCATTAAGTTTTTTTTCGATATCGACTGTAATCATTCCAGGGGGCTTTTGGCTTTATATTTATTGAACACAAAAACGGAGATCACCGTAATAAATGTAATGATAAAAAGGATGAGCGAATAAACATTCGCTGCGGCATAATCCTGGTTTTCTACAGCATCATATACAGCTATTGAAGCAACACGGGTTACACCGGGTATATTGCCGCCAATCATCAATACTACACCAAACTCTCCTAAGGTATGGGCAAAGGTAAGTGTAGCTGCTGTAAGCACTGACGACCTGATATTGGGTAATAATACATGGAAGAATGTTTGCCGTTCGCTTTTACCTAATGTATATGAAGCCTGAGCTAATGAGGGAGATAGCTGCTGCAGCGCAGATTTAATAGGCCCAATCATAAACGGTAAACTGTAAATTACTGATGCCAGGATGAGCCCCGGAAAAGAGAATACCAACTGTATGTCGAATACATCGCGCAGCCATTTACCTATACCGTGCTGCGGACTAAATGCCAACAGTAAATAAAAGCCCAGCACCGATGGGGGCAGTACAAGTGGCATCGTAATAATAGCCTCGATGATCAGTTTAAAAATCGACCTGCTTTTAGATAGCCACCTGGCAATTGGCAAACCGATCGACAGCAGCAGCACAGTAGTGATAGCGGCTAGTTTGAGCGTAAGAAATATGGGGCTGAGATCCATTCAATTCAAAGGTAAAAGAAAAAAAATGCCATGTTTCCGCTTTTTTTCTGCTCAAATGCACTCTTTTTTTTCTGGTTTGAATTCGCCCGGCGCAAAGCCACTTTAAACGCCGTATCCATAGGCCTTCAAAATCTTTTTAGCATCCGGACTTAGGATATATTGATAGAATTTTTCAGCATCTGCCTGCGCCTTGCTCGCTTTGATGATTACCATTCCTTGTTTGATGGGTGTATAAGTTTTGGGGTCAATTAATTTCCAGTACAATTTGGTTTTACCTTCAGAATCTTTGATAAGCGACTGGGTAGTAAAGCCCACATCAGCAACGCCGGTTGTAATATAGGTATTAACCTGAGCGATGCTTTCGCCCTGCACAATTTTCGGCTGAATATCGGTCCAGATACCTTTTTTTGTAAGTGTTTCTTCGGCGGCCTTACCATAAGGTGCAATCTTAGGGTTGGCTATGGCGATCTTGTTTATCCTGGCACTAAGCAATACCCGCTCCCAATTTTCGAATCCTATTTCCTGGGTACTAACAATCACGAGGCTGCCGTAGGCATATACTTCAGGCGCCTTTGTAGCAAAACCATCGTTAAATAAACCTTCAGGAAAGGAGATATCAGCCGACAGGAATACATCAAAAGGAGCACCATTTTTAATCTGCGTGGCCAAATTGCCTGATGAACCAACAATTGGCTCAACTTCGATACCTGTTTTTTCTTTAAAATCTTTCGCCAGCACTTTTATTACGCCCTGCAGGTTGGCAGCTACAGCTACACGAAGGTTTTGACCAAATAGCGTATACGAAAAAAATATCAGGCAAATAACCAGTAAAAAACGCTTCATATATTTTTGATTTTGAACTACTAAATTACAACTCCGGAAGCATTTTCGACCGGATAGGAATTAAATTCCGTCGCGTAATTTGTACACTAAGCGAATAAAAGTGCTATATTAGCTTTGCAAACCAGTTTTGCAGACTACAATTATATTCCTAAAATTTATTTATGCGTAAGAACATCCTGCTGGTGCTGTTGATAGCTTTGTTTGCTCCGTTTTTTGCGGGGGCACAGGGAGGTTTTTTTGATGTAAAAGGAAAAGAGGTAATTGGTCCGGATGGGAAGCCTTTTATCATGCGTGGTACTAACCTGGGTAACTGGCTGATGCCAGAGGGTTACATGTTCAAATTCACCAAAACCAATTCGCCGAAGATGATTAATGAGGCAATTACCGAGCTTTTGGGCCCGGCTGATGCTGCTCTTTTTTGGAAAAGATACCAGGATAGTTATATTACTAAGTCCGACATCCATTATCTTAAAAGTATCGGCGTAAATTCTATCCGTATTCCATTCAATTATCGCTTATTTACACATGAAGATTACCTTGGCGCCAATGATGCTGGTCGAGGATTTAAATTAATAGACCGGGTTATTGGCTGGTGCAAGGCAGAACATATATACGTTATATTGGATATGCATGCGGCACCGGGCGGTCAAACCGGTGATAATATCGATGATGGTTACGGCTACCCTTTCCTGTTTAAAAGCAAGTCTGATCAACAAAAATGTGTCGCTATCTGGAAGTCAATTGCCAATCATTATAAAAGTGAGACAACGGTAATTGGCTATGATCTGCTCAATGAGCCCATAGCCACTTACTTCAATGCCGACGAGATAAACCCCTACCTGGAGCCGCTTTATAAAAAGATAACCGCTGCCATACGCTGCGTTGATAAAAAGCACCTGGTAATTTTAGGTGGTGCTCAATGGGACAGTAATTTCAAGCCTTTCGGTCCACCTTTTGATAGCAAATTGGTTTACCAGTTCCATAAATACTGGACGCCACCAACCAAAGCAGTGATCCAGGATTACCTCGATTTTCGCGATAAATATAATGTGCCCATTTATTGCGGCGAAACCGGCGAAAATAAGGATGGCTGGGTAGATACTTTTAAAAATATACTAGAACAGAATCGCGTAGGATGGCATTACTGGCCCTATAAAAAAATGGAAAACCTGAGCGGTTTTGTAACTTTTGATATACCTGCAAACTACGACCTGGTGATCGCTTTCGCCGAAAGTTCAAGAACAAGTTTTGAAGAGATTCGGAAAGCAACACCAGCCAATAGGGAAGCAGCCAAAAAAGCGCTTTTCGACTTTATTAATAACAGCCGTTTTGAAAATTGCCGCGTTAATAAAGGCTATGTTGGGGCGCTGGGATTTAAGGTCAATTAAAAACATTTACCTATATAAAAACGTATTTAACTTGTTGAACCCAAATTACATAAATGATATGAAGAGTTTTTCCACCCCGCTAAAAGCATTTAGCTATGCGGTAATTCTATTTTCAGCCTTAGCTTTTGCATCCTGTTCAAAGAGTGGCGGTTCTGGCAATACGCCCACGCCTACGCCGGTAGATACAGTTGTAAAACCTGTATATGCTTTGGTATGGTCAGATGAATTTAACGGTACTGCAGTAGATACTACCAAATGGCATTTCGAGACTGGTGGCGGCGGTTGGGGCAACAATGAGCAGGAATACTATCAGGGGAACAATGCTACTTTAGCAAACGGCAACCTGTTGATTACCGTAAAGAAAGAATCGGTAGGAGGTCAATCCTATACTTCTACCCGTATGACCACCCAAAACCGGGTAACTCAAACCTATGGTCGGATTGAAGCCCGGATCAAGATGCCGGTAGGACAGGGTATGTGGCCGGCATTTTGGATGCTGGGCAATAATATCAACGCTGTTTCCTGGCCAACCTGCGGCGAAATTGATATCATGGAGCATATTAATACGGATAGCCTGATACACGGAAGCTTGCATTGGAATGGCGGTAATACCAGCCAGGCCACGCTTTCAACGCCCTCGGCTTACCATGTTTATGCCGTTGAATGGGATGCCAAGCAAATCAGGTTTTTTGTGGATGATGTGAAATACGATATTGAGCCTATTACCAATGTTTCTGCATTTCAACTGCCTTTCTTCCTTATCCTTAACGTAGCAGCCGGAGGTAACTGGCCCGGTCAGACGATAGATGACAGCAAATTGCCGCTAGCAATGTACGTGGATTATGTTAGGGTATATAAGCAGACCAATTAGTCCGAAAGTCAGCACTTCCGGACTAAAAAGAAATTGTCAATTCGACGGTTTTTACATAGTTTAGGGATTTATAAAACCAAATTAAATCCGCTAATCTGATGAAACTTCCTGCTCTTACCGCGCTGGGCCTGTGCCTTTTCATATCCAGTGTTTTTTCGCAAACGCCTAAAACATTTCATGTCAAATCGCCTGATGGAAAGGTTGATATAACCATCTCGGCCGGTAAAACAATCGAATGGTCGGTTAATCACGAGGATACGCAGGTTATTTTGCCTTCGTCGGTTTCACTGCAGTTGGGCGATGGCATGGTATTAGGTACCGATGTAGTTGTAAAAAAGGTGACTCCGCTGTCGGTCGACCGCATAATCAGCACACCGCTCTATAAAAAAGATCAGGTCAGGGATAACTTCAATGAACTTACTCTAAGTTTTAAAGGTGATTTTGGATTAATATTCCGTGCTTATAACGATGGTGTTTCCTATCGGTTCTTCACAGCAAAGGCGTATGAAATTACCATTGAAAATGAAGAAGCCAACTTCAATTTTAAAGACGATGACCAGGCTTTTTTTCCGTTTGTTAACGATTATCGCCACAAGGACAAATTCAATACTTCTTTCGAATCCTTATATGATAAATTACCTATATCGGCTGTAAAGAAGGATACGCTGGCATTCCTTCCGGTATTGGTAGACCTCGGTAAAGGGAAAAAAGCCGCTTTACTGGAAGCCGATTTGCAAGACTATCCGGGTATGTACCTTACACCCGGTACACAGGGGCATAATTTGCATGGAGTTTATCCGCCCTATCCAACCAGGGAAGAATTGAGTAATATCAACTATGTCGTTGACGAGCGAGCCGATTATATCGCCAAAGTACCCGGCATTCATACATTTCCATGGCGGGTAGTGATCATCAGCAATGAGGACAAACAACTGGCCAATAACGATATGATGCGCCGTTTGGCCGAACCTTCTAAGATCGGCGACCTTTCCTGGATCAGACCGGGTAAAGTGGCCTGGGACTGGTGGAACGACTGGAACATCACCCATGTTAACTTCAGGGCGGGTATCAACGTACCTACATATGAATACTATATCGATTTCGCTGCAGCTAATAAACTGGAATATATTATTATAGACGAAGGCTGGTCAGATGACCATGATCTGAATAAAACTAAACTCGATATACCTACCATTGTCGCTTATGGTAAACAAAAAGGTGTGGGCGTGATTCTGTGGTCCACCTGGTATGCCATAACCCGGGATGCGGACGGACTTTTCGCTAAATACGCTGCATTGGGTATTAAAGGCTTCAAGATTGATTTTATAGACCGCGACGATCAAAAGGTAGTCAAATCACTGTACGATCTGGCTGAAATAGCTTCCAGGTATCATATGCTGGTCGATTATCATGGCATGTACAAACCCTCTGGCCTGAATACTACCTGGCCTAATGTAATAAATTGCGAAGGGGTTAAGGGAATGGAGAACGAAAAATGGGGCGTAAAAGATCATCCGGGCTATGACGTAAGCGCTCCCTATATCCGTATGCTCTCCGGACCGATGGACTATACACCGGGTGCAATGCGCAATGCAACCAAAGAAACGATACGGCCCATTAATAATAACCCAATGGCGCAGGGAACCCGTAGTCATCAGCTGGCCATGTATACTGTTTTTGAGGCTCCATTACAAATGCTCTCGGATAACCCAACAATTTACATGCGCGAACAGGAAAGCACTGATTTTATCGCCGCTGTACCAACAACGTTTGACGAGACAGTGGCTCTGGAGGGCAGTGTAGGCGAGTTTATAAGCATAGCACGCCGGAAGGGAACCACCTGGTATGCAGGTGCTATGAGCAACTGGACACCGCGTGAAACTAACATTGATCTGTCTTTCCTCGGCGATGGCTCCTATAGGGCTATTATTTTCGAAGATGGAATCAATGCCGACCGAGATGCGACGGATTATGTGCGTGAAGAGGTTACCGTTACTTCAAAGGATAAAATCAGTGTTCATTTAGCTCCTGGAGGAGGATGGGCGGCGCGGTTTGTAAAGTTGTAAGTCATTATAAACCACTTGAAGAAAAAAAATATCGAACACCGAATGCTGAATTTCGAATGATGAGGTGAATTTTTTGGGGAACAGAGAATTGTATAAAAGAATGTTGAGCGCCGGTCACCAAATGATGAATAATGAAGTAAAATTTAATACTCCTATATTCGGTGATCGATATTCTTTTTCATGAAATATACTTGGGTAACCAAACTCCCTAAACACAGCAAAGCCCCTGATGGGCAGGGGTCTTTACTAACCAATTATAAACCTAAATTATGAGAAGGGCTGTAGGAGAAGGGGTCGAACCTTCACGAAGTGCTTATTCTTATTGCTAAGAGTTTCGCGGATCCTTCGCCACCGTGACCGGGAGGTGTGTCTGCCATAAATTTCACCATCCTACAGTATGTAAGTTCTAAGTCGGAAGTTCTTTGTCTTGGGCCCCAAATAAGGACTTTAGACATTTTACTGTTGACTTAAAACAAAGCTGTTGGGGAAGGGGTCGAACCTTCAAGGAGTGGTTAGTCAGCCGAAGCTAATTTCCCATGATCTCCGCCACCGGGACAAGGAGGTGTGTCTGCCATAAATTTCACCACCCAACATTGTTTTGTATTTAAAGAACAGGAACATTCTTTCA
The DNA here is from genome assembly GCA_903866915.1 of uncultured Mucilaginibacter sp. Lineage (GTDB taxonomy): Bacteria > Bacteroidota > Bacteroidia > Sphingobacteriales > Sphingobacteriaceae > Mucilaginibacter. Next base: position 13,869 of record CAIPPO010000223.1, read on the forward strand.
AATGCTTATTACAAATCTAATGGGAGTATCAATTTCTTGCAAATATTTCAATAAAATATTTGCATTTTTAATTTTATTTTAATTAAACTTGTATTTGAATACAGAAATTCAAATTTATGTCCCACAGAAAAGCTCAAAATTTAGAAATTGATAATCTCGACATCCAGATTTTGTCGATTTTAATGAAAAATGCCACTACCCCCTATACCGAAATCGCCAAAGAACTGATCGTTTCCGGCGGAACGATCCATGTTCGGATGAAGAAATTAGAGGAAATGGGTGTGATCAAAGGGGCAAGCCTTGAGGTTGATCCGCAGAAACTTGGCTATGATATTACAGCTTTCCTGGGCATTTACCTGGAGAAAGGCTCCCAATACCACGAAGCAGTAAAACAGCTGAAAGCGGTAAAGGAAATCGTTGAGCTGCACTATACAACCGGTAGCTACAGTATTTTTGCCAAGATCGTTTGTCACGATACCAACCACTTGCGCGAAGTGCTAAACGAGAATATCCAAAGCGTGAAAGGTATACAACGAACCGAGACTTTTATTTCGCTCGAAGAAAGCATCAGGAGGCAAATCACTTTGGAGTAAACGTTACTTAGTCTGATTTTTAAATGCTAAAAAATTCATTGGCGCAAAATCGCGTCTATACTTTTTTATGATTTAAATTTCCCCTTCAAAGCTGCCAACTTTATCGCCATATCCGTTTCGGGCTGCACTTGTTGCTTTGGCTGATTGTGCTGTACCTGTTTATGCTGAGGCTTAGCCTGTTCGGGTTTTCGTTGTTCAGGCTTTCTTTGTTCAGATTTTGGCTCGTTATCCTTCATCGACAACGATATCCTTTTGCGGTTAACATCTATATCGGTAACTGTCACCATTACTTGCTGGTGTACTTTTAGTACCTCATTCGGATCTTTGATGAAGCGGTTAGTAATCTGGCTAAGGTGTACCAAACCATCCTGGTGAACGCCGATATCAACAAACGCACCAAAATTGGTGATATTGGTTACAATGCCGGGCAGTTTCATCCCCGGCTTCAGATCGGTGATGGCATTGACACCATCAGCAAAACTAAAGGCCTCGAATTGCTCCCGTGGGTCGCGACCCGGTTTAGCAAGCTCGGCAATGATATCATTAAGCGTTGGCAGACCTACCGTTTCTGATATATACTTTTGCCGCGGTATACTTTTCCTGAGCGTCGCATCACCGATCAATTCCTTTACCGAACACTTTGCATCCTTCGCCATCTGCTCTACCAAACTATAGCGTTCGGGATGTACGGCACTGGCGTCAAGCGGATTTTCGGCGTTGTGGATCCGTAAAAAGCCAGCTGCCTGCTCAAAGGCTTTGCCACCCAGGCGCGGAACTTCCTTCAATTGCTCGCGGCGTTTGAAGGCACCGTTGGCATTGCGATAGTCGACTATATTTTGCGCGAGTTGGGGTCCAAGACCGGATACATAGGCCAGGATCTGTTTCGATGCGGTATTCAGCTCAACACCTACGGCGTTTACGCAACTGATAACCGTATCATCCAGTTTAGCCTGAAGGCGGGTTTGATCCACATCATGCTGGTATTGCCCGACGCCAATGGATTTTGGGTCGATCTTCACCAACTCAGCCAGTGGGTCAACTAAACGGCGGCCGATAGAAACGGCACCCCTAACTGTTATATCCTTGTCTGGGAATTCTTCCCGTGCCGCTTCAGATGCTGAGTAAATGGAAGCGCCGCTTTCATTCACCATCACAATATTGATCTCCGGAAAATTCAAATTGCGGACAAACAATTCGGTCTCGCGTCCGGCGGTTCCGTTACCTATCGCTATCGCTTCTATCTTGTATTTGTCAACCAAATGCCCCAGTGTTTTGCCGGCTTCATTAGCACCTCCAGCCCCGGTATGGGGGAAGATGGCGGTGTATTCCAACAGTTTTCCCTGTTCATCCAGACTCACCACTTTACAGCCGGTACGGAATCCCGGATCGATCGCCAAAACGCGCTTTTGACCGAGGGGTGCTGCCATCAGCAACTGACGTGCATTTTCGGCAAATACCCGGATGGCTTCCTCATCGGCTTGCTTTTTAGTATGCAGGCGGATCTCCGTTTCCATCGAGGGTTTCAGCAGACGCTTATAGCCATCATGTACCGCCAGTTGTACCTGCTGCGATGCAGCATTATTACCTTTGATGAACAACTGTTCCAACAGGGTCAAAGCAGCATCCTGGTCGGGTTGGATATCCAGCCAAAGCACCTCTTCTTTTTCACCCCGGCGCATAGCCAGTATACGGTGCGAAGGCGCAGTTTTGATAGGTTCCGACCAGTCGAAATAATCTTTGTATTTAATGCCAGCCTCTTCTTTTCCGGGTACTACTTTCGACTGGAAAGTACCCTTTTCCAGGAATAAGGCCCGGATTCTGGTGCGTGCATCAATATTCTCAGCGATTAGTTCTGCGATGATGTCCCTTGCGCCGGCCAGGGCTTCTTCGGCGTTGTTAACGCCTTTTTCCTCATCAATATATTTAGCAGCTTCCGCTTCCGGATCGATGCGGTTTTGCTGGAAAAGCAGATCGGCTAATGGCTGCAAACCTTTTTCGCGTGCTGTAGTAGCTCGTGTTTTGCGTTTTGGGCGATAGGGTAAATAAATATCCTCTAATGCCACCATCGTTTCGGCTTCGTTTAGCTGTATTTCCAGTTCGGGGCTTAGCTTACCCAATTCGGTGAGCGACTTCAGGATGGCTTCGCGGCGTTTGTCCAGTTCGCGTAATTGGATGATTCGGTCGCGGATAGCCTCTACCTGCACCTCGTCGAGGCTGCCTGTCATCTCCTTGCGGTACCGCGAAATGAATGGTACGGTAGCGCCTTCGTCTAATAAACCTGCGGTGGTACTTACTTGTTTCTCAATGATGCCTAACTCGGCGGCTATCTTTTTATAATGTGTCATGCTGTGGTTTTGCCGGATTGCGAAGTTGGGTTTCTTTGCGCAAACTTGGAAATGGTGTTTAAAAGTATTTTGAAAGGATACATTTTTGAAAATCTTCTTTGATTTTAATGTTTGCAGATAATCTGCGATATTTATATAAAATTCAGAATAATGGCAACGGTAGATGTTTTGCGGGATAATATTATTGATAAGTTACTTACAATATCAAACAAAGAGTATTTATCAGCATTAAATCAACTGGTTGAAAGCAGTTCAGTTGAAAAGGGATTCGTTAATCTATCAGCAGAACAGATATCAATGCTTAAACTAAGCGATCAGGACATTGAAAACGGCAGGCTGATTTCTCAAGATCAATTGGATAAAAACGACTTGGAGTGGCTAAAAGAAAAGTAGTTTGGACCGAAACCGCTGCCAGACAAAGACGCGAAATATTTGAATACTGGACACTCAGAAACAAATCAACAGCTTATGCCGAGAAACTGATCAGGTAAATAGCCGCAAGAGTAAAAGTAATTTTAATTCATCCTGAATCTTATTAAACCACTATCTACCCTGAAACAAGAATTTCAGCTATGGGTCACTTTAGTATTTTATATAAACTGACCGACGAACAATTGATAATAACTGCATTTTGGGACAACCGCCAAAACCCGCAAAAATTAATGGAGATTATCAAGGAATAGATTTTACCCGGATAAATATTAGGCATAGGATAGGGATGTAAAAATAATTGTGACATTCCCCCCCCACAAACGCCACCCCCTCCCATTTTGATATTACACACATATTGTGCAATTTTGCGTGGCTTATAGAGAAAGACGGAGGGATTAGACCCTGCGAAGTCTTAGCAACCTGTGCTTACAAGGTGCTACGTTCTACTTAACCACCTCAAAAAGGGTTAGGACAGATAAGCGAAGGTCAGACGAACACCAGACTTTTCGATAAGCGATAACAGGATTACACCGAATAATTAAGTTGATTACACCGATTTTTTGGTGATGATCGGTGTAATCAAAAAATATCGGTGGGATCACAATTATGAATATCAGAGAAGAATTAAAGAAGCGCATATTGGTAATTGACGGTGCAATGGGAACGCTGATACAGCGCTACCAGTTGACCGAGGAGGATTTTCGCGGGGAGCGCTTTAAAGATCACCCTACCGATGTTAAAGGCAATAACGATCTGCTTAACCTGACACGCCCGGATATTATCCGCGCGATACATAAAGAATACCTGGATGCCGGTGCCGATATCATCGAAACCAATACTTTCAGTACCCAACGCATTTCGCTGGCCGATTACCAGATGGAGAGTCTGGCTTATGAACTCAGCTACGAAGGTGCGCGTATAGCGCGTGACATAGCCGACGAGTACAATAAAACCAACCCCGCCAAACCGCGCTTTGTGGCAGGGGCCATAGGCCCAACCAACCGAACTGCGTCCATGTCGCCGGATGTTAATGACCCGGGCTACCGGGCCGTAAGCTTTGACGATCTGGCTGAAGCTTACTATGAGCAGGTACGCGGCCTGGTTGATGGTGGTTCAGATGTCTTGATCATCGAAACCATATTCGATACGCTGAATGCCAAAGCAGCCATCTATGCCATTAAACGCTACGAAAACGAGCTGAAAAAGGAATCGTTATTAAAAGGCAAAAGTCTTGAGATCATGATCTCGGGTACTATTACCGATGCCTCGGGCCGAACTTTATCGGGTCAAACCGTAGAGGCATTCTGGAATTCGGTGCGCCATGGGAAATTATTATCAGTCGGTCTGAACTGCGCCCTTGGGGCCAAAGAAATGAGACCACATTTGGAAGAACTGGCAGAAAAATCGGATGTATTTATTTCGGCCTATCCCAATGCCGGTTTACCAAACGAGTTTGGTGGCTATGACGAAGTACCACACGAAACTGCCCATTTCATCGAAGATTTCATCGAACATGGTATGGTCAACATTGTTGGAGGTTGCTGCGGAACTACACCGGAACATATCCGTTGTATTGCCGAAAAAGCAGCTCAAGGGAAACCTCGTGCCATACCCGAAATAGAACCCTATTTAAGGTTGAGCGGTTTAGAAGCCGTAAACGTTACGCCGGATACCAATTTTGTAAATATCGGAGAGCGGACCAATATCACCGGTTCGCCTAAATTCTCGAAACTGATACTGGCCGAAGACTATGAAGGTGCCTTAACCGTTGCCCGCCAGCAAGTGGAAGGTGGTGCCCAGGTGATCGACGTGAATATGGACGAAGGCATGATCGATTCAGAGGCAGCGATGACGCGCTTCCTGAACCTGATCGCCTCCGAGCCTGATATCGCTAAACTACCTATTATGGTCGACTCGTCAAAATGGACAGTCATCGAATCGGGATTGAAGTGCTTGCAGGGTAAGGGTATCGTTAACTCCATTTCGCTCAAAGAAGGCGAAGATAAATTTAGAGAGCAGGCACGTAAGATATTAAGCTATGGCGCCGCCGTGGTGGTAATGGCTTTTGACGAAAATGGTCAGGCCGACTCGCTAGCCCGCCGCATCGAGATATGCAAGCGCTGTTATGATATATTGGTGAGCGAAGTAGGCTTCCCGCCGCAGGACATTATTTTCGACCCGAATATCCTCACCGTTGCAACCGGTTTGGAAGAACACAATAACTATGCGGTCGACTTTATTGAGGCGACTCGCTGGATCAAACAAAACCTGCCCCTGGCCAAAGTGAGTGGTGGGGTAAGTAATATCTCTTTCTCGTTCCGCGGCAACAACGTGGTGCGCGAGGCAATGCATTCAGCGTTCCTGTATCACGCGATTAAAGCCGGATTGGATATGGGAATCGTTAACGCCGGTATGCTGGAAGTTTACGAAGAAATACCGAAGGACCTGCTAGAACGGGTAGAAGATGTATTGCTTAACCGCCGCCCGGACGCAACAGAGCGGCTTGTAGAGTTTGCGGATACCATTAAATCAAAAGGCAAAGAGATTGTACGTGATGAAGAGTGGCGTAAGAGCACTGTACAGCAACGTTTATCGCACGCGCTGGTTAAAGGTATTATCGAATACCTGGACGAGGATGTGGAGGAAGCACGCCAGTTGTTGCCCAAGCCATTGGATGTGATCGAAGGGCCGCTGATGGATGGGATGAACATTGTGGGCGACCTTTTTGGCTCGGGCAAAATGTTTTTGCCGCAGGTGGTAAAATCGGCCCGGGTGATGAAGAAAGCGGTTGCCTATTTATTGCCGTTCATCGAATTGGAAAAAGCCAACAATGCAGATGCAGACCAGCGCAGCAATGCAGGTAAAATACTGCTGGCAACGGTAAAAGGAGATGTGCACGATATTGGCAAAAATATTGTTGGCGTGGTATTGGCCTGTAATAATTTTGAAGTGATTGACCTTGGTGTGATGGTACCGGCGCAACGTATTATTGAAGAAGCTAAGAAACAAAATGTCGATATCATAGGCCTAAGCGGCCTGATCACCCCTTCGCTCGATGAGATGGTCCACTTCGCTAAAGAAATGGAGCGTGAAGGCTTTACCATTCCGCTGTTGGTTGGTGGGGCAACTACTTCGCGTATTCATGCGGCCGTAAAGGTAGCACCAAATTACTCGGGCGCTGCTGTACACGTGCTGGATGCTTCGCGTAGCGTAACAGTTTGCAGTAACCTGATGAACCGGGATACCCGCGACAATTACATTCAAACCATCAAAGACGAATACGAAAAGGCCCGTGAGGCACACCTCAACAAACGTTCGGATAAACGTTTTGTAAGTATTGATGAAGCCCGGAGTTTAAAGTTGGAGCTCAACCTCAACGGTTCGATAGCGCCAAAGCCGAGTTTTATAGGTACAAAAGTTTTTGAAGCCTATCCGTTGGAAGAACTGGTGCCTTATATCGACTGGACGCCGTTTTTCCATACCTGGGAACTGCGGGGAAGTTATCCGAAAATATTCGATGATAAGTTTGTAGGTGTGGAAGCAAAAAAGCTTTTTGACGATGCACAGGCTTTGTTGAACAAGATCGTAGATGAAAAACTGTTGCAGGCCAATGGGGTAATCGGCTTTTGGCCAGCCAGTAGTATTGGCGATGATATCGAGTTGTATACCGATGAAAATAGAGAGCAGGTATTGAGCAGCATTTATACTTTGCGCCAGCAAGCTGAAAAAGTTAAAGGGGAACCCTATTATGCGCTATCGGATTTCATCGCTCCAAAAGAAAGCAATATGGACGACTATTTTGGTGGTTTTGCCGTAACTACTGGTATAGGCTGTGATGAGTTAGTGGCGCAGTTTGAAAAAGATCATGACGATTACAACAGCATCATGGCCAAGGCACTGGCTGACCGGTTAGCCGAAGCTTTTGCCGAAAAGATGCACGAGCTGGTCCGTAGGGATTATTGGGGCTATGCGGCTGATGAAGCTTTAAGTACGGATGATCTGATCAAAGAAAACTACCAGGGTATCCGTCCCGCCCCGGGCTATCCTGCCTGCCCCGATCATACCGAAAAAACCACTTTATTTGAACTATTGAAAGCCGGTGATAATGCAAAAATGTTCCTTACCGAAAGCCTGGCCATGACGCCGGCAGCTTCGGTTAGCGGCTTTTATTTTGCACACCCACAATCCAGGTATTTTGGTTTGGGTAAGATCGGTAAGGACCAGGTAGAAGATTATGCCAAACGCAAAGGCATTTCTATGGAAGAGGCAGAACGCTGGCTGGGACCGAATTTAAATTATTGAGGAGTTTGTTGATCGAATCATAAAAAAGCTGTCATTGTAAGGAATGAAATGACGTGGCAATCGCAAGGCATGCCTTTAAGCTACAATAACACGGCCAGGATCCTGCAGGCCTCGCAAGTCACAATTTAACTATATTTGACCCATACCGGATCACAAATGAAGATAACCGAACATATAGACGCCGCCAAAGGCAAAACACTTTTCTCATTCGAACTGCTGCCACCGGTAAAGGGACACAGCATACAAAGCATTTACAATGCCATTGATCCTTTAATGGATTTTAACCCGCCTTTTATTGATGTAACCTACCACCGCGAAGATTATATTTATAAACAGCATGACAATGGCTTATTAGAAAAGGTGTCGTACCGCAAGCGTCCGGGAACCGTAGCGATCTGTGCTGCTATTATGAACAGGTATAAAGTGGATGCCGTACCTCACCTCATCTGTGGGGGCTTTACTAAAGAGGAAACGGAAAATGCACTTATCGATCTGCAGTTTTTGGGTATCGATAACGTATTGGTATTGCGTGGAGATGCACGCATGGCGGATTCGGGATTCATACCAACACCGGGCGGTCACGCTCATGCGACGGAATTGCTGGAACAGGTGGTAAATATGAACTCGGGTAAATACCTGTATGAAGACCATGAAGTGGCCAATACCGATTTTTGTATCGGCGTAGCGGGCTATCCCGAAAAGCATTTTGAAGCACCAAACCTGAAAACTGATTTCAAATACCTGAAACAAAAAGTTGAAATGGGTGCCAATTTTATTGTTACCCAAATGTTTTTTGATAACAGCAAGTACGTTGAATTTGTGAAACTTTGTCGCGAGAACGGCATTACAGTTCCCATTATTCCGGGTTTAAAACCGATCACATCCTCTAAACAACTCATCAGTTTGCCAAAAATATTCCATATCGACATTCCCGAAGATCTGAGCGATCTCATCAATAATTGTAAATCGGAAAAAGAAGTTAAAGAAGCAGGTATCGAATGGATGATCAATCAGTGTAAAGAACTGGTTGCCGTTGGCGCCCCGGTATTACATTTTTATACCATGAGCAACCCGGGTCCTACAAGGAAAATTGCGGAAGCGATATTCTAGTAGCAAATGATACCTGCATTAAGTAGCTGTCATTGCGAGGAATGAAATGACGCGGCAATCGCAAGGCATGCATTTCGTCCCGATTGTGTTTTCCGCGTACAACACGCTTGTATACCTGCCTCCTTGCGATTGCTTTGTCGCTGCGCCAGAGGCTTAAACCACCTTAGCTCCGCGCACTGACAAAACTTTGTCAGTGTTATATTTTCCCCTAAAGCACGCCCCTTTTACCCAATTCCTCCTCCAATGCCTCTGCCGAAGTAAAATGAATACTTGCGATCCCGATCTTCTCAGCGGCCAAAATATTACGGTAATTGTCGTCGATAAATAAACACTCCTGAGCGTTTACCTCGTAACGGTTAAGTAGAATGTGATAAAAATCTGGGGTTGGTTTGCGCATTTTTTCTTCGCCGGATACAACGATGCCATCAAACCAGTTAAGGAACTCGAACCTTGCCTGTGCAACCGGGAAGGTTTCGGCCGACCAGTTGGTGAGCCCGTATATTTTGTATCTACCGCTCTCTTTTAGTTTTTTAAAGATAGTTACCGTATCATGAAAAGCTTCGCCCAGCATCTCGTCCCAACGGCCATAAAAGGCGCGTATCAGGTGTTCATGTTCGGGGAATTGCCCTACCAGTATTTCGGTACCTTCTTGTAGCGACCTGCCGGCATCCTGCTCTTCGTTCCAGTCGGATGTGGTTATTTCGGCCAGGAATTTTTCCATTTTGGCCTCATCGTCAAACAAAGTTCGGTACATCAATCGCGGGTTCCAGTCGATCAATACAGCGCCGAGATCGAAAATGATGGTGGTTGTCATAGCATATTGCGGATACGCGCTGGACAAGGTCCAACGAATATTTTTAGCTACAAACGATTATTGTCAATATTCACCAAAGCCTTTTTAAGGGTGAATACTACATAGGCACGATCGCGGTGAACCAGTTCAGAAACTTTGCTGATCAGTTGGTCTTCCTGCCCCTCGCTATATTGAAGTACTTCATCGGTCAGATGGTTGTATTTGCGCTGCAATTTGATCTTGATGCGCGGCCAATCTTTATTGCTGATGCTGATCTCTGCCATGGTGAAATATTGTTTCTGCAAAAATAGAAAAAATCCGTTGTCGGCGCTGCCAAATATTCGGATATCAATTTTTTGAAACCTTTATGGCCCTTATTAGTTTTTAGAACAAACAAAACTATAAATACCATGAAAAAATTTCTTTTAAGTGCCATCATGCTGGTGGCGGTAGCGATGAGTGCAAAGGCCCAGTTTTCCCTTGGCGTAAAAGGTGGCGTAAACTTTTCCAACATTAATGCTGATAATTTCAAAAGCTCGACCAAGACTGGCTATCAGGCGGGGGTGTTTGCCCGTTTCGGTAGCGCATTTTACCTGCAACCCGAAGTTTATCTGAGCAGTACAGGCGGTAATATCAGCACCAACGATAACAGTGCATCTGCAAATATTAAATTTACCAATCTTACAGTGCCAGTGTTACTGGGCTATAAATTCGGTCCGGATGCATTGAATTTCAGGTTAATGGCTGGGCCGGAGTATACCTATATCATCGACAAAAGCGAGAGTTTTTCCCAAACCTTTCAGGCAGCTTATACTGATTTCGGTAAATACAACAGCAGTACCATCGGATATCAGGCAGGAGCAGGTGTTGATATAAGTGTACTTACTGTCGACCTGCGCTATGAAGGAAACCTGAACAAGATCAACTCAAATTTCGGTCAAAAGCAAAGCCTGTGGGCTTTGAGTGTTGGGTTTAAGTTTTTTTAATCGGGAAGTCTGAATCCCAGATCCCGAAACCAATCGAGTGCCCCAATGACGCATCGGGTTCAAAAGAATACCTGCGATAGATTTGCGAAGTTTTAAAAACTTCGCAAATCTGTAGTGATGCGATTTTTGGAGCTTTACTAATCCCCGTAGCAATCGCAACGGCCCCCCCTCAAACAACAGCCAATCCCGCGAAATTTTTCCCCAACACCTGCGAATTATTTGCGCCCAGCCATTTATCGAGCATTGTCGCGTATACCTGGCGAAAATCTATTTGGTATTTCAAATCGCCATTATCCAGGTCGCTGAGGTTAGGTGCTTCATTAAATATGCCCGGCTTTTTGATCTGACCGCCAAACAGCAATACGTTATTGGCCGTTCCATGATCAGTGCCATTGCTGGCATTTTGCTCAACCCTGCGTCCGAATTCGGAAAAAGTCATCACCAGCGTATCATTTAGTTTGCCGGTTTGGTTTAGATCTTTGATAAAAGCAGCCACCGCATCGGCGTAGACACTAAGTTGTTTGTTTTGCTGGTTTTGCTGCCCCACATGCGTGTCAAAACCGCTCAGCGAAACATAGTAAATACGCGTGCTTAAACCTGAATTGATGAATTTCGATATCGTTTTCAGTTGGCTGCCGAGTTGGGTGTTGGGATAAGTGCCTTTTACGGCATATATTTTAGAGGTCTGCTGGATATATTCTGCCGAAGAATAGGTCTCGATCATCGTTTTGTATAAATAACCCAGGTTGTCCTCATTCAGGTGTTCGCCCTGGGCATCGTGGGCCAGATCTTTGAAAAAAGGCTCGCGGGTTTCCTGATACAATTTACCTGGATCCTGTACAGCTATGCCCTTCATTGTGGATCCTTTAAGTGCAAGCGATAGTGTATCATCAACTTCTATTGCAGTATAGGGATTGCGGCAGGTCTGGCAGTTCGAGTCGAGGTAACGGCCAATCCAGCCGCTGCTCAAAAACTGGTTGGAGTCGCTGGCTGTTTGCCAGATATCCATAGAACGGAAATGCGATCTGTCTGGGTTAGGATAACCCACAGAATTGATGATGCTCATCCAACCCTGATCGTACAATTCCTTCAGAGGCAGTAGCGCGGGATTAAAGCCCTGCATATCATCCAGTTTAATAATATCCGAAGGCTTGATAGCAATACTGCTTCGTTTTTGGTAATAGATGTCGTCGCCAAAAGGCACAATGGTATTCAAGCCATCGTTGCCACCTGAAAGTTGGATGATAACCAGGTTACGCTGACCGTTTAGCTGGGTTGCAGCCAGCGCCTCGAGCGGTTTTAAAAATACCGGAACCATAAAGGCTCCCGAGGCAAATGCGGTGTTTCGCAGGAAATCGCGACGTTTCATATTTTTTTTTAATTAGTAAATTAGTGAATTAGTGAATGAGTGAGTCAGAGAGTGGTTAAATCATTTAGTAGTTTTTTTAATTAATGAGTTGGCAAACAAAAATTCACTCACTCACTCACTCATTCATACATTGCTAACTAGCATAGTTGATATTCCGGCGTAGAGACGATCTCTATTGCCAGGGTTTTTAATTCTGCGGCTTGTACCACTGCGTCCTGCACGGTTTGACACATTTTGGGCTCGAGCAGGAATTGCGCAATCTCTAAATTGGATAAGTGTTTTGGCATACCGTCTAAAAATTTATCCCAATCGGGCAGTGTTTGCACCCGGGTGTTTACGGCAGTTTGCCGATTCCGTGTCGCTGCAAGGTAAGCCTCATCTTCGGGGTCGGCTTTGCCGGCGAAATCAATCAGCCCACCATTCAGAATCAGTGAAGGAATTTTTAAGCGATACATCAGCGAGGAGCTATCTATCCAGTTGCGTCCGCCGGGCCACCCGGCAACGTTTGGAGGATTAAACAGTGTTTGCCCCAGCGTGCGCTGAAATTCGAGCAAAACTTCGGGATGCTGATAGCTGATGTAAAACTGCCGGTTTAAACCTACCGCTAATTCCACCGGCGATTTTATCAGGTTCCCGATGTTTTTATTATCGTAAAACCAATCGGCGGTCATGACATATTCCAGCAGGGGTTTGATCTCGTATTTGCCAGCATAAAATAAATCCGCCATAGCATTAATATGCGTCGGGTCGGGCACCTCATTCACCAGGTATTTATACAATTTACCGCAAATAAACCGGGCAGTTTGTTTTTGTTCGAGCAGGATATTGATGATATCTTCGCCATTAAAATTACCCGACTTACCGAGAAAGCTTTTCTGGCCGGCATCATGTTGCCCGATGCGGTTTACAAACAGCCCGTCTTTATCAAATCCCCAACCCGTAAACGCCCTCGCCGATTCTTTTACATCCTGCTCGGTATAGTTGCCACGCCCGATGGTAAAAAGCTCCATCAATTCGCGGGCGAAATTTTCGTTGGGATGATTTTTACGGTTTTGCTGGTTGTTTAAAAACTGCAGCATCGCCGGCGATTTGGAAACTTGCAAGGTCAATTCTTTGAAATTTCCGAGGGCATTGCTTCGTTGTATGTTGTTCAACTGTTGCGCATAGGCAGCATTGTTGACGCGGCATGCAAAATGATTATGCCAAAACAGGGTCATTTTTTCGCGTAGCACCGCGTCGGTGGTATTTAGCTGGTTGAACCAGGCCAGGTTGAGATCTTTTTCCTGCTGGCGCTGTTGCTGCAGAAACATTTTTTTGGCTTCTCCATCGCCCTTCAGGATTGTCATCATATCCACATTGGACTTCACTACTGTAAGCGGCTGGTCGGCCTCTGAAGTCTTGAAAAGGTCCTTTAGCGCCTTGTTCACCGAAATGTGTTTCGCTTTACTCAGGTCGGCAAAGCGCAAGCCGAAGCCAGCACGGGCATACAAATGCTTAACGGTTCTTAGATCGTCCATGCTGGTTTTGACTCAATCGGAATGAACAGGTTTAAAATCGATATTTTTATATTTCTGAATAATTTTTTATTATTACATCTGTAAGCTGTAAACCTTGTAGAAGTGAAGAAATTTAAACCTTAATAATTCCGTTTATTTTATTTCATCAGCGACTTTTTCAGGATAATATCGAATTCAATTTTGGCTGCACGATCTTAACTTAAACAGCAACAAAATCAGGTATTCGCTCAAATTATTTGCAAAAGCGTAGCGGCATCATTTCAGGGATAAGCAGTTATTTTTATATTGACACCAGAACCTTTACATCATGAATAAATTTTTTGCTACGGTATTTTTAACCGCCTTATTTTTTGCCGCGGCTGCACAGAATACCTCAACTATTAAACCTTATGGCAAAGTTGACAGAGCAGAGTTAGACCTGAAACAATGCGATTTTGAACCAGACGCCAACGCCGAAGTGCTTTTTGACGGCGGGTATGTATATTTCGACGAGAATCAACTCAGCCCCAAATTGGTATTCGACCGCCATACACGGATCAAAATATTTAATGATAATGGAAAGGATTACGCTAATGTTCGAATAGAATATTTTAGCGGTGGTTATATACAAAACGTATCCAGAATTGACGCTGAAACTATCAATGAAGAAAATGGAAAGATCGTAATTAGCAAAGTTGATAAAAGCCAGATTTTTGATAAGCCCATTGATCATTTATTCTCGTCGGTTACTTTTACGTTCCCAAATGTTAAACCAGGTTCAATCTTAGAATATCACTATATTATCGTAAGCAAAACCCCGTCTGCCTACCCAACCTGGTATTTTCAGTCGAACATGCCTACTAAATACAGCGAAATTTCGGCTACTATACCTGATGTGGTTCACTATAAAAACTATGCACATATTATACCGCCCTATGTAAAACTGGAGCGGGACGCCAATCAGCAGGTAACGCTGCTCGCCATGGCGAACCTATCCTCGGTTCAGGCAGAGCCCTTTATGACCACTGAAAGAGACAATATGCAGGTGTTGAACACTGAATTGTTTAACATTCACGGCGGCTCATTAAATGTGGCTTTTGACGAAAACTGGGACCGGATAGCCAAAGATGCATTAAAGGCGGATAATTTTGGCGACGATATGACCAGGAGTCTGGCAGGTGAAAGCGAGATAATTAAATATGCAAAAGGCCTTAAATCGGACGATGAGAAGCTCGCTTATATTTTTGACCTCGTAAAAAGCACTGTAAAATGGAACGATTATTATGGTATTGGCACTTTTGATGGTACATCGAAAGCCTGGGATAAAAAGATCGGTGATGCGTCCGAGATCAACCTGATACTTCTTCACCTGCTCACTAAAGTGGGTTTAAAAGTCTTTCCTATGCTTTTAAGTACAAAAGAGCATGGTAAAGTTAATCCTGCAATTGTATCCAGGAATCAGTTCAACACAGTTGCTGTTTACCTGCCGATTGATAGTACTAATTACTATGTAATGGATGCTACCGGTAAAAATAATACATACAAGGTAACTCCTGACTACCTGCTTAACTCGTTTGGCCTTGCTATTGACGGCGACACTAAAACCGGTAAATTGCTTTTTATTGAAAATAGTACGCCCTCGCGCAATATTGTTCTGTTAAATGCCGATGTTACCGCGGATGGTAAACTGCGGGGGAGTGCCGACATCAGTAGCGATAGCTATAATCGTATGCGGAATATCGATGTCTACAAAAAAGATGGGGAACAGAAATACACCGAAAAATTAAAAGAAGGAAATAACAGCGTCAAAATAGCATCGCTTAAGTTGGAAAATATGGAAACTGATTCACTCCCCTTGTTGGAGCATGTTGGTTTTACTGCCGACCTGCCAGGCGCCGATGGTACTTATATTTACTTTAAACCGAATTTGTTTACTTCGTTGGGTCCGAATCCATTTTTGAGCGAAAAGCGAATGACGGATATCGATTTCAAGCATCTGAATGTATATTCAATTACAGGCAATTACAAACTGCCGGTAGGGTATAAACCTGATGCATTGCCGAAAAGCACCAGGATGGATATGTCTGACCAGAGCATCAGTTTCAGGAGGCAAGTGCTGCAGGATGAAGGGGTAGTAACTGTCAAGTACATCGTCATTTTCCATAAATCTATGTTCCTGAAAGAAAATTATGCAGAATTGCACGAATTTTATAAAAAAATGTACGAAATGATGGATGAGCAGGTGATCCTTAAAAAGTCATGAGAAGAGATGTGTCAATTCGTAATAATCATTACTGTTACCCTAATACTAACTCCATTAAACTTAAAACTTAAATAACTATTGAAATGAATAAGTACATTCTGTCGGCAACTTTATCGTTGTTGGTTTACACCGTTGGTGCGCAAATTAATCCAAACCTGAAAGCCTATGGCAAAGTTGATAAGGGCGACCTGGAATTAAAACAATGCGATTTTGAAAAGGACGCAAATGCCGAAGTGCTTTTTGATAAAGCCACCATTTTTTTCTCAGATTATGAGATCGTCATGGAAGAGCATGTGCGGATAAAAATATTTAATGATAACGGAAAGAAGGCAGCTGATGTTCATTTTCCCTATCTCGGCGGGAACCATTATGAGTGGATTGAGAAATTACAGGCAGAAACCATCAATGAGAATGCCGATGGCAGTTTGGAGCTTACCAAAGTAGATAAAAAGCAAATTTTTGATAAGCCGGTTGATAAGGAGCGGTCTGAGTTGTCAATAGCATTTCCAAATGTTAAAGCCGGTTCTATCATCGAATACAAATTCCAATTGTTGTGTGCCAATCCTGCTCAGTTTCCTGACTGGTATTTCCAGACTGAATACCCAACCCGGTATAGCGAAATAGAGGCAAAAATACCTGATGTCTTGCATTTTAAACATCTGGTACGCGTAACGCAACCTTTTGCGGTTGAGCAATGGGATGGTAGCCGTCAAATGGCAAGGCTTGCATTGGCTAATGTTCCGTCCATTAATGAAGAGCCCTACATGAGTTCGCTTCACGATAACATGCAAAGCATTCAAACTCAATTACTGAGTATTACAGCACCGGCCGGATCTACCGGCGGTGCAAATTATAGCGAGGATTGGCATAAGGTAGGAAAAAACGAAACGCAATATGACGATTTTGGAGAACAGTTTAAAAGGAAACTGGCTGGCGAAGAAGAACTGCTAAGTCATGTGAAAACGTTAAAAACTGATAATGAAAAGATTAGCTATATTTTTGAACAGGTCAAAAATACGATGAAATGGAACGATCTGTATGAACGCTATACCGACGACGGTACAGTAAAAGCCTGGGAAAAGAAAATCGGCAACTCGACCGAGATCAACCTGATCGTTTATCACTTGCTTACCAAGGCAGGCATCAAAGCTTACCCTTTGTTGGTAAGTACCAAAAGCAACGGCAAGGCAAATCCGGCATTTCCTACCCGTTTCCAGTTTAATAGTTCGGTAGTTTATATCCCGGTTGACAGTACCACTGTTTATGTGCTGGATGCTACCCGCAAGAATAATCTTTATAATGTGATTCCGGACAACTTCCTGAATAATTTCGGTCTCATGATCGATAAAGACAATGATAAATATGATATGGTCTTTATTCAGAATGCGCAGCCGGCCAGGGAGGTTATCCTCATCAATTCAGATATTACGGCCGATGGAAAAATGCAGGGAACTGCCCAGATCAATAGTTTTGCTTATTATCGGATCGATAACATTGAAAGTTATAAAAAAGACGGTGAAAAGAAGTATATCGAAAACCTGAAGGATGGCAATAACGACCTCAGCATTCCTTCACTGAAACTTGATAATATGGAAGCCGATTCGCTGCCGCTGACCCAAAATGTCAATTTTAGTCTTAATCTTGCCGGCTCAGATGGCACTTATATCTATTTTAAACCTAATTTATTTACAACCCTGGGACCTAACCCTTTTCTGGCGGAGAAAAGAACAACGGATATTGATTTTGGCTATTTAAATAATTATGCAATAACGGGAAATTATAAAATACCTGCAGGGTACAAAGTTGATGCTTTACCAAAAAGCACCCGTATGGAAATGCCCGACCAAAGTATAAGCTTCAGGCGACTTGTTGTTGAAAGTGATGGAACGGTGACCGTTCGTTTTACCATCGCTTTCCGGAAGTCGCTTTTCTTCAAAGAAAATTATGAAGATTTGCGTGCCTTTTATAAAAAGTTGTACGAATTGATCGATGAACAAGTGATATTAAAGAAAGGGTAACTGATGGTGAAGAAATTTTTAAAGAGTATAGTTACGAGCCTGGCTCTGGTATTAGCCCTGGTTTTTACTGCAGGCGCCCAGGTGCGCGAAGCGCCTGTAAATTTTTACAAGATCGATAACCTGCCCGATTCTTTAAAGGAAAATGCCAACTCTATCGTTCGGTATTCCTATGACGAAATATTTATAAAAGGCCCAGGCAAAGCAACTGTAAAGCACCAAAGCTATGTGACGATTTTGAACGAAAAAGGAGACAGAGATGCTATTTTTGAATTACTTTACAACCGCAAATACGATAATTATAGTCATATCGAAGTTATTGCTTATGATCAGGATGGCAAAATCCTGAAAAAGTATCATAAAAGTGATATGTATGATGGTATGGCAGGGAGTAATGAAGAATTGGCCGGCGATTCGCGTTTCCTTGCGCTAAGACATGCCATAGCCAGCTATCCAACTACCATTGAAATTGATTATGAGGAAACAATGAACAGCTTCTGGTATATCAATATGCCGGAATGGGTGATTCAGGAACGATTTGAACAGTCGGTGGAAAATTCAAAAGTTAAGGTAATTGTCGACTCGGCTGCAGGATTCAGATATAGTTACAAAAACATCAAGCTGAAGCCATCAATCAGTTGGGAAAATGGTTTGCAGACCTATGTTTGGCAGGTAAGTAATCTAAAAGCAATCAAGAATGAAGATAACGCAAAAGCATGGACGCAATTACCGGAGGTGAGGTTTATTGAAGGTAAATTTGATTCCTATGGCTATCCCGGGGAAATGACTTCCTGGCAAACTTATGGCCAATGGATTTATAATCTTAACAAAGATGTGTGTACGCTGACTCCTCAAAGGGCAGAACAGATCAGGAAAATGACCGACAGTATTAAGTC
>CAIPPO010000224.1 GCA_903866915.1 uncultured Mucilaginibacter sp.
ATAACTCTGAGTCGCGCTGGCGTTGGTAATGGGCTGCCAGGTAGCACCATTATCTACAGATGATTCCCATCGCAAAATATTACCCTGCTGGCCTGTTAAGGTGATTTGTCCTCCGTTACTGTTAGCACAAACAGTAGCCGCGCCGGCCGTTGTACCTCCGATAGTAGGCAGGTCTATTTGAATATTGACGACACTACTGCTTGGAGGGCAGGTGGATGAGGCGGTAATGGTCCATTGAAACTGGTAAAGGTTTCCGGGTATTAAGCCGGTGACAACAGCATTTGGATTGGTTGGGTCAGAGAACGTAGCACCCGCCGGCCCTTTCACAATTGTCCATAAACCTGTACCGGGTGCCGGGTTATTGCCTTGCAGTGTATAAGTAGTAGTAGCACAGGTTTCAGCATCAAGGCCGGCATTGGATTGTACCGGTGGCTGGTTAACCGTAATAATAGTTGCACTTGATGGCAATGGATTGCATTTTGCACTTTGTATAATTGCCCGGTACTCGGTTGTTACGGTTAAGTTGTTATAACTCTGAGTCGCGCTGGCGTTGGCAATAGGCTGCCAGGTAGCACCATTATCTACAGATGATTCCCATCGTAAAATATTACCCTGCTGGCCCGTTAGGGTGATCTGTCCTCCGTTACTGTTAGCACAAACAGTAGCCGCGCCGGCCGTTGTACCTCCGATAGTAGGCAGGTCTATTTGAATATTGACGACACTACTGCTTGGCGGGCAGGTGGCTGATGCGGTAATTGTCCATTGAAACTGGTACAAGTTGCCAGGTATCAGACCGCTGACAACAGCGTTTGGATTGGTTGGGTCCGAAAAGGTAGCACCGGCGGGTCCCTTAACAATGGTCCATAAGCCAGTACCCGGCGCCGGATTATTTCCTTGTAAGGTATAAGCAGTCGTAGCGCAGATTTCGGCATCTGGTCCGGCATTGGCTATTACCGGAGGTTGGTTCACCGTAATAGTCGTTACACTTGAAGGTAATGGGTTACATTTTGCACTTTGTATGATCGCCCTGTATTGGGTTGTTACGCTGAGGTTGTTATAACTCTGAGTTGCGCTGACATTGACGATGGGTTGCCAGGTCGCACCATTATCAACTGATGATTCCCATCGCAATATATTACCCTGCTGGCCCGTTAGGGTAATCTGTCCTCCATTACTGTTAGCACATACGGTAGCCGCTCCGGATGTAGTACCCCCAATCGTCGGCAGATCGATCAGAATATTTACTGCATTACTACTTGTTGGGCAAGTGCTTGCCGCGGTAATGGTCCATTGAAACTGGTATAAATTTCCTGGGATTAAACCTGAAACAACTGCATTTGGGTTGGTTGGGTCTGAGAAAGTTACGCCTGCAGGTCCCTTAGTTATAGTCCACAAACCGGTGCCGGGCGAGGGGTTATTGCCTTGCAAAGTATAGGCAGTTGTGGCGCAGGTTTCGACGTCAAGTCCCGGATTGGATTGTACCGGTACCGGCTGTATAGTTATTGTCGCAATTTGCGGCACTCCCGGGCAGGTGCCGTTGTACGGAGTTATGGTGTAGGTTACTGTCCCCACAATATTGCCGTTATTGGTCAGTACATCTTGTATTTCCTTGGTTGAAACTGCAACAGCCTGGTTGGAATTGCCGGTAATTCCTGCTGATGCTACGCTGGTCCAGGTATAGCTAGTGTTTGGGATATTGGAAGTGAGTACAATATTAGCCGGTTGAATACTGCATATTGGCGAAGCAACAGCAGCGGCTGTGATTTGTGGAACAGGATTGACCGTAACTGTAAGCGTAAAAACATTTCCAGGGCAGCCGTTGTTCTGCGGGGTAATCTTATAAACTACGACCGCTACAGCAGTAGGGTTCGTATTGTTAATGATGTCTTTAATTACGTTTCCGTTCCCTGATGCGGTAAAGCCCGTTGCCGTACCCGAAGTTACTGATGCCGTCCATGTAAAATTATTGCCACCACTTGCAGCAGTTATATTGTAATTAAGCGCTTGCCCTGTACAAATAGCTGCAGTCGGCGGACTATTTACATTGTCAATCGGAGTAATATTAATCGTAACGCTGCTGGTAACCACATTACAAGGTGCAGGCAAAATGGTAGTAGCCTGCAAAGTTAATGTTACTTTTCCTGCCGCTATTTCTACTGCCGAAGGGGTATATGTTGGTGTGAGAATGTTTCGGCCGGGGCTAAACGTACCAGTACCGCCTACCCATTGTGTGCTGCTAACTGTGCCGGTTACACTACCTGCCAAAGTTGCTACCGGGCTAATTGCGCATATGGTTTGATTGGGTCCGGCAAAAACTGTTGGGGCCTGAACAAATGTTATCGTTTGCGATTTAGTCGACGTGCCGCAATTGTTCTGTTCCGTAGCCTGTATGGTATATGCTGCCAGATCAGTAAATAATATTTGGGGATATTGACTGTTAGCATTTGTACCACCCTGAAAACTATAAGCACCGCCGGTAATGGTCCAGGAATAGGTATTTGCCTGAACTTGTGCCGTTCCTGTTAGGGTAGATTGTGTAATGCCGGCACCGGGACCGAATGTCAAAGTCTGATTACTGGCACAAATAGTCGTATTCGGAGAAAGGGTTACTGTGGGTGCATCATTTACTATGATGGTCTGTGGCGCAGTAGTAACGGTCCCGCAACTCGCAGTGGTGATGGCAAGAGTTACCTGGTATACGCCCGGAACTGTAAATACAAATTGCGGAGTCATGCTATTGGCATTGGTACCACCAGCGTAGGGAACAGCTGCAGGTCCGGTTACAGTCCAAATGTATTGGTTGTTGTTGTTGCAGCTGTTGTCAATTGTGGATGTGTTTACTGGTGTAATGGGGCCGCTACTTAAACAAAATGGTCCGGCAGGAAGGGTAAATACAGGTATTGGAGGGTTCTGCAGACAAATAGTTTGGGTAACATCGGGCGTTGCACATCCTCCATTACCGTTTTGCAGGCGTACTGTTATCGTGTGTAGTCCCGGAGGAGTTGTGGCCGGCAAGATATAAGGTTGCCCCAATGTGTAGTTTTGGGCTACTATTACGCCATCTAACAACCAGGTATACAAATTTTTTGTATTGGGTTGGCAGGTATTCGGGTCAATTCCGGGGTCAGATTGGTTAGGAATGCTTATAGCGGTACCTGCGCACCCGGTAGTCGGCAAAAGGAATTTATTGGTTGGCGGTATTACTACTTTCGCCGTGTTGCTTGGGGCCGCACCAATATTGCCGCAATAAATATTACTTGCAGTAAATACTACGGTGTTACCGCAGGAGGGTTGTGTAAAAATATGGCTCACATGCCCGCTGGTACTTTGTATCTGGCAAAATGTTAATACAGTGGCAGGTGTACCATCACCCCAGGTAATGGTATAAATATTGCCCGGGTAATTGTATTGAAGGCCGGTGAGCGAGGTAATGTCAAGGTTGATTGTCAGCTGGCCCTGGCCGCTTATCAGGCATACAGTAAGGCTACCTGTTGACCCAATATTTGTATTGATAACATTATTGATCAACACGTAATCGTAGGTGCCGGTGATTCCTCCGCTAACTGCTTTTACAGAAACCGTGTAGTTACCGGTATTGGCTGTAAAATTGTAACCAGCAGCTGTGATGGGTACGTTATTGGCTTCAACTGATTTAGTTAATTCGTTATAGAAAGTAGCTGTTGTTGCAGAACCACTTGTTGATGAGGCTGTAAATGGGAAAGAAGCCCCGGGGCTTCCAATACATTGCCCATACACCTCGGGATAAGTTGGACTAAGTACCTGTGATACGGCTCCGGCCACAACACCTGTACCTGCGCTAATAGTAAATGCGGATGAAACGGTACTGGTTACAGTTGGATTGGTTGAAACAACCTCAACTTTATAATTTCCGGGCGCCGTTCCCGCAGGGATAATCCCGTTAACAAAGGTGGTATAAAAGCCGGTGTAGCTGCCGATTAAAGTGCCCGGGGTAAAATTTCCGCTGGCATCCGAAAGGTAAAGATTATAGGTGTTGTTTTGCTGAATACACCCGCTGGCGTCATTAACCGAAATTGGTACCGCTATAGTAGAACCAGGCGCAAAAGGTCCGGGATCAACGTTACCCACGGTGATTGTTTGGGCAAAAGCGCCCGATACGATAAATGCCATTAACGTACACGTTAACAGCAGGTGTTTTTTGAATTTCCGATACATAGGTAGATGATGTTTGGGATAAAAAATCTTAATTCATCATTTGATTTTTGTTAAAAATCAATTGCATTCTGCTCAAAAAAGCCGCAAAAAAATCACTATTCGGCGTAAAACGGGTATAGTTTGTTAAATAATAAGTCTGAATACAGGTTTACTATTCGTAAAATATTCTTTTGCTATACAGCTTTTTATGGTTATATAATTAAAGTTATTTAATTATAATTTATTTGTTGTGCTTAATATGATATTTATTTATGTGATTTACAAGTCGTTATAAATAAATCATCCAAAAAATAAATAACCAACAAAAATAGCAGCTGCAATACCGGCAAAATCGGCGAGCAATCCGAATGGTATAGCATATCTTGATTTTCTTACTCCTACAGATCCGAAGTAAAGTGCAACAATATAAAAGGTGGTATCGGCAGATCCATTAAAAATACATCCTAGCCGGCCGGCAAAGCTGTCGGTGCCATAGGTTTGCATGGTGGTAATCATCATGGCTCTCGACCCCGAACCACTAAGTGGTTTAAGATAGGCCACAGGCATTGCATCGACAAAACGAGTATCCAGACCTGCTTTTGCAATTACAAAGCGCAAGCCATCGTTCAGATATCCCAGAGCGCCGCAGCTTTTGAAAACGGCGATTCCTACCAGCATGGCAACCAGATACGGAATGATTTTAATACAGGTTTCAAAACCGGATTTTGCGCCTTCAATAAAGGTTTCAAAAACATTCACCCGCTTAATCAATGCACCGGTTATGAATATTACCGGAATCAGGAATAGCAAAAGATTACTTGTGATTTTTGAAAATGTACTGATCTGCTCTTTGGTAAGGTGCGTGGTGATATACCACACCGAAGCAGTGATAAACAATGTAACCCCGCCCAGCCAGCTAATTATCACCCTGTCAAACAGGTTAATACGCTGTTTAATGGCTACCGCGATCATACCGATAACGGCCGCGGCATACGTTGCTATGATACACGGAATAAAAATATCGGTAGGATCTTTAGCGTGCATGATAGCACGCTGTGCAATGATACTTACCGGCAATAGCTGCATGCCCGATGTAAGCAGAACAAGGAACATGATCTGCGCATTAGATGCTTCTTCCTTTTTGGGATTCAACTCCTGCAAACTATCCATTGCTTTAAGACCAAGTGGGGTACCTGCATTTAACAGACCCAATAAGTTAGCTGAAAAACTCATCATAATATTGCCCATAGCAGGATGATTTTCAGGTATTTCGGGAAATATCCGCTTAAAAAAAGGGCCTACGACACGTGATAGGAACCGAATAGCCCCGGCTTTTTCGCCGATTTTCATAATTCCGAGCCATAGCGTCATTGCACCCACCAGGGGCAAAGCAATATCCATCACAGCTGTTTGTGATGAACTGAAAAGACTGTCGACTATTGTCTTAAATGCTTCGGCGTCGCCCAGAAAAATAAGCTTTACCAGCGCAATGATAAACGCAATAATGAAAAATGCAATCCAAATATAGTTAAGGGCCATAGCTGTTATTGAAGGTTTGAAGGTAGTGCAAATTTACGCTACCTTTAAATCAAACTTTTCCATATCATGGCGTCATTTGTGGATAACCTGTTGCCTTTAATAGATAGCTTTTTACAAGATATAAAAAGCAAACCGATTGATTGGGAACACCGGCCATTGCCGGGCAGGTGGTCGAATAAGGAAATTATTGGGCATTTATGCGATAGTGCGATTATCAACCTGCAAAGGTTTATCCGTTGCACCTATGAAGAGAACTTTAAGTTGATCTATCATCAGGATGCATGGGTTGCCATTCAACATTATCAGGATGCAGAATTAAATGCTCTGTTGGCACATTGGCGGTCGCTGAACGTCCAGATTAGTAAGGTTTTAACGCAATACCCGTTGGGAAGGTGGCAATCACCATGTGATACCGGTAAACATACACAGGAATTGCATACTGTCGAATTTCTTGCCCATGACTATATAGAACATATGAAGCATCATCTCAATCAGATCAAAGCATGAGTGCAATAACCGAAACCTGGCTGATTCACAATCGCATCAATCTGTATTTACTGGATGCAATTCAAGAGGCATACCTTAACGACGCTCTGTCATCCAAAGGCCGTAACGTAGGCGAACAATTTGCCCATATCAACAATGTGCGCCTGATGTGGCTCAAAGCGGCAAATATAGCTTTGCTGGAAGGTTTAGTAAAGATTGAAAAAGGTGATATAACCAAAGAGAGCCTGTCTGCTGCGCTAACTAAAAGTGCCCTTGCTATCGAAAACCTGTTCGAACAGGCTATTGATGGTAAAATAAAAGGCTTTAAGCCCCATAGCACAGCATTTTTGGGCTATTTGATCTCGCACGAATCGCACCATCGTGGGCAGATCATGCTGGCCTTGAAACAATCAGGCCACCCGGTTGATCAGAAGACCCAATACGGTATATGGGAGTGGGGCGTGCGTTAAAAGTTATGGCAGGATATTCGGGCACGCCACTGGCCAGGAAACTTGGCATGAAAGATGGATTTGGAATCAGGCTTATCAATGCCCCCAATCAATAGCTATCGCTGTTTACCAATTTTCCGCCTAACCTGTATTTTAATGATAATGAAAAGCCGGATATCATCCATTTTTTTACGAATTACACCTAAGAATACAACCTAATTATAAGCCGTTATCTGTTTTTCCGTGACAAAATTGATGTCATACTCCCGTTTTAACGGATCATAGGGAACTGTATCGGTAACGGTAACGTAAATTGTGCCGAGGTCTTTTACGACAAAGATTTGTACGTCGGCGTTGGACGATGTTTTGTTTAGATAGGGTCCAATTGAGTTGTGTATCATATCATATTGCGATAGCACATTGGTCTCCATTTCAATCAAAAGCCTTTTTCCGTCTTGCCTTACATTAATATCAATATGCAAATCACCTGATAATGAACTATATGTCCTGTTGTTGGTGCGTGTATTTTTTATGCTGACTGTATAACCTTTTGCCATCATGAACGTATCAGTCTTTTGAAGGCTGTTGATCAGGATAAATTTAACATCATCATACGACAGCAATTGCTTCTGACCAAAGCAATAAGTAACAGAGAAGAACGCAATCAATAAGAGGCAACCCTTTTTCATATACGCCAATGTAAGGGTTTTATTTACTAAAAGTCAAAATTATGAGTCAGGCATTGTATCAAACGCAATATTCACGCGTAAAAGTTGTAAGTTTGAAACTTTTACAAAATGATATGCCAACAATTCAACTATCGCGCGTAAACGGCGATTTCGGTTTCGTTGCTACCGATCAGAACGGACACTCCATAAAAATGGACAGCAGCCCCGAGAGCGGCGGCGAAAATTTTGGTGTCAGGCCGATGCAAACCCTGCTGATGGGACTTGGTGGTTGTTCTGCCATTGATGTGATCAGTATCCTGAAGAAACAGCGCCAGGAAGTTGTGGATTATAAAATGACCATCAGCGGCGAAAGGGAAGCTGGCAAAGAGCCCTCATTATGGAAGGACATCACTGTAGAATTTCATTTATATGGCGATATCGACCCTGACAAGGCAAGCAGGGCAGTTGATCTTTCGATGAATAAATATTGTTCGGTAGCGGCAACCCTGATGGGGGCTGGTGCCAGCATAAAAACGCAGGTGTTTGTACATCCTGCTCAATAAAAGCCTTTTTTATCTCTTACATTCACGTTACCCATGTCTAAAAAGCTTGACCCTGTTACGCAGGCTATTCGTATTCAAACACCCCGAACTTCGCAAAAAGAACATTCAACACCCCTTTATCTCACCAGCAGCTTCATTTTTGAAGAAGCCGAAACGATGCGGGCGGCTTTTGCCGATGAATCGGACGATAATATATATAGCCGTTTCAGCAACCCCAATGTAGATGAATTTATAGCAAAAATGTGTGCTCTGGAAGGTGCAGAGGCCGGTTTCGCTACTTCTACCGGTATGAGCGCTATATTTTCATCGATGTTTGCTCTATTAAAACAGGGCGATCACCTGCTTAGTTGCAGCTCAGTTTTTGGGAGCACCTATACCCTGGTCACCAAATATTTACAACGCTATGGCATCGAAAGCACATTGGTTCCTGCGGGTGATAATGCAGCCTGGGAAGCCGCAGTGCGACCCAATACCAAAATGGTTTACCTGGAAACACCAACTAACCCCCAGCTGGAGCTAATTGACCTGGAATGGGTTGGACAATTTGCAAAAAAACATCAACTTATACTAAACGTAGATAATTGCTTTGCGACGCCGTTGTTGCAAAGACCCATAGATTTTGGCGCCGACCTGGTTGTGCATTCTGCGACAAAATGGATCGACGGACAGGGAAGAGTACTTGGCGGCGTTATTGTTGGCCGTGCCGACCTGATCAACGAGATCTACCTGTTTTGCCGCAATACAGGCCCCTCATTATCACCATTCAATGCGTGGATATTGAGTAAAAGCCTCGAAACACTGGATGTGCGCATGCAGCGTCATTGTGAAAATGCTTTGCATTTAGCGCAGGCCTTGCAGAAAAATCCGCATGTATCCTGGGTTAAATATCCTTTCTTACCCAATCACCCGCAATACGAGATCGCCAAAAGGCAAATGAGTGCTGGCGGTGGTGTATTTTGTATCGAACTTAAAGGCGGATTAGCAGCCGGGCGTAGATTTCTTGATGCGCTTGAATTGCTTTCTGTTACGGCAAACCTGGGTGATGCGCGCAGCATTGCTTCCCATCCGGCCAGTACAACACATTCAAAACTCTCTGACGCTGAAAGGCAGGCTGTTGGTATAACGCCGGGCCTGATACGGATCTCTGCCGGTCTGGAAAAAGCCACTGATATTCTGGCCGATATTGAGCAGGCATTGGAAAAAAGTGCGTTTTAATTAAACGACGCCTATGCAAAGTATTTATCCTTCCGAAAAGAATTCCTCAAGGGGCTGAAAGTAATAATCGTCCCAGCCTGATGCAAAGTCGTCAAAGGCTGCTTCCGGAATATTAACATGACGTAATTCGACCGAAGTGCTGTTGTTTTTACCGGGATGCAATTTGATGGTAACAACCGACTCTTCTGGTTCACCGTCGAAGTACCATTGCTGAACAATCTTTTTATTTTCCTCGAATTCGAGATTTTTACCCTCAATACTTCCCCCCCAAAAGGAAAATTCGGAGCCGGGCTCGGTCGACATTACTGCTTCCTCGCCCGTCCAGAGTTCAATGGTCAATGGGTTAGTCAATGCCAGGTAAACCTCTTCGGGTGTTGCCGGTATTATATAATATTTTTTGAAGTCTTTTGACAAAATGTTATGAATTTACGGTTCCTATAGGCAAAACTGTGCGGCCGTATACCTCGTTCAACAGATTGGCAACACCGGTATAAATTGCCGATAATCCGCAAATGATACCCTCGTAGCCAGCCAGGTGTTTAATAGTGGTACTACCCGTTGCATGCCCTGCCGCCAATAATACGAATAATATAGTTAGGGAGGCAAATACAAACTGCAGAGCCCTGTTTAGTTTTAATGTACCGAAGAAAAGCAAAAAGGTAAAAAGTCCCCAAATGCCCAGGTAGCCCACCATCGCGTTGTCTTTAGGCGCATCAAACCAGCCCCATTTGCCCATCAAAATCAGTCCTACCAGAGATAGCCAGAAAAAACCGTAAGAAGTAAAGGCGGTTAATCCAAAGGTATTATTCTTTTTTGCCTCGATAACACCTGCTATAACCTGTGCCAGGCCGCCATAGAAAATGCCCATAGCAAGGATCATCGAACTTAACTCAATAAAACCGGCATTTGCCAGGTTTAATAATACGGTTGTCATACCAAAGGCACACAGGCCCAGCGGTGCCGGATTGGCAATGCCGTCCTTATAACCGACGGGTGTTGTTGGGATCATAATTGTAGGGTTTTAGTTGGTTTATGATGCAAGATAATAAAATGATTACACTGTTTTTAAATTCTCGTACAGTGTTTTCGTCATTGAAGTCATACGGTTGTTGGGTCTTTAAGTCATTGAGTAATAGCTGACGCGACAATCAAATCTGGGCAATCACAAAAATCACCCTAATCTGTGATTTATAAATAGAAGGTCAATAGGCATTTTCCCACATTGCAACCAAATTCCTGTTAACTTTGAAATATGCAAAAACTTGTACTCATACGACATGGCGAAAGCATTTGGAACCTGGAGAACAGGTTTACGGGCTGGACCGACGTTGACCTGTCTGAAAACGGTTACCTGCAGGCTAAACATGCTGGCGAAACCTTAAAGAAAAATGGCTATGTTTTTGATTTCGCCTACACTTCAGTTTTAAAAAGAGCTATAAAAACGCTTGATATTATACTGGAGGAAACCGACCAGCTCTGGATACCGGTACTGAAATCATGGCGCCTGAACGAACGATTTTATGGTGCTTTGCAAGGACTAAACAAATCCGAGACGGCCACCAAATACGGCGAAGAGCAGGTACACCAATGGCGCCGCGACCCACATGCACACCCGCCAGCTTTAACTGTCGACGATCCCCGTTACCCCGGAAAAGACATCCGCTATAAAGGCCTAACAGCCAGAGAACTCCCTTTAACAGAAAACCTGAGCGAAACCATGACAAGGGTATTGCCCTATTGGCAGGAAACGATTATTCCCAGCATCAAACTTGGTCAAAAAGTGATCATTGCGGCCCATGGTAACAGTCTGCGCGCACTGATCCAATATATTGACCATCTGAATGATGAAGAAGTAATTAATCTCGAGATTCCAACAGGTGTTCCTTTGGTGTATGAGTTAGACGATAATTTGAACAGGATAAGGCATTATTATTTGGAGTAGAATTCAAAGCCAAAATCTTTACCTTTATCGTAGGTGGAGACATATGGAATATCAGATCAGGTTGACAAGGAATATTTTTGGGCAAATTATTTTTTTGCCTTTACTCGTTTCAGCTTTGTTATTCAGAGCCTATATTAAGCATGATTATTATTGGTTAGCCATTTTGTTGACAATGGGTTGCCTGTTACTGTTTAAATGGATTCGGTTGACTTTTGCTTTTATTTTGGGCAAAAATATATTGATTGTCACCGATGAATATATACGTGATAATTATAACCAAATAACATACTATTGGAAAGATATTGAAATCGGCGAGGCATCAGGACATGTTCTTCAATTGAAGCTTTACGATCCTTATTCTTATATCGGCAAATACGAAAACGCTATTAAGCGATTCAAAGTAAATCTGTTTTATAAGCTATTTCGAAAAGTACCGCGCTATACTATTGATCTGTCAATAATTGCATACGAAAAAGAACTTGAAAGTGTAGTCAGTAATATTAACGATTACAGCATCCGCTCAGAGGAAAAAAACTAATTCCGCAATCAATTCATTCCGAGTTCCGCACTTGGCATTCCGCATTTCGCATTCAACATCAATCTTCCTTATCATAAAGCACCGCCGCTTTCTCTGCCGACGTCTTAATGCCTTTGATCATAGCCGAACTAAAGCCATTATGCTCCATTTCATTTAAGCCGGCAATGGTGCAGCCTTTTGGTGAAGTTACTTTATCAATTTCCTGTTCGGGGTGTGAGGCTAATTGCAGGAGCAGGTCGGCAGCGCCTTTGGCTGTTTGTGCGGCCATTTTTAACGCATCATGGGCATGGAAACCAATTTCGGTACCTCCTTGAGAAGCTGCGCGTATTGAGCGCAGGAAGAAGGCGATACCGCACGCGCACAAAGCTGTGGCCGAAGTCATTAATTCTTCATTGATCTGGATGGTAACACCGACCGTATCAAACAATGATTTCACCACAGCGGTGTTCTCAATGGAGGCATTGTCTGTTGCGATACAGGTCATAGACTGACCAATAGCGATGGCTGTATTAGGCATAGCGCGTACAACCTGTACATCCAGGTCGAGCTGCTGCCGGATATCGGCACAGGTAACACCGGAAATCACCGAGATCAGTAAATGTCGTTGTTCCCAAATTGCAGGCTTTATCTCATGAAGTAGTTTGTTCAGTTGCTGAGGTAATACAGCTAACACGATGATTTCAGCATCAGCCACAGCCTTTGAGTTATCGGCGGTAACATTATACCCATTATCAGCCAGGCTCGACAAAGCCTTTACATTCCTGCGGGTAAGTGTTATTTGTTCCGGCTGATAGATGCCCGCCTTCACCAATCCTTTTGCCAGCGATAATCCAATATTGCCGCTTCCCAGTATCGCTATATTTTTAGATGTACTCATAATTTTCAGACTTATAACTTAAGTTGTTATGCTTTAAATATTAAAATTTCTTATTCATTCAATTTTTCATTTCGCAGTTGGCATTTCGCATTCCGCATTTCCAATAATTCCGAAATCCGCATTTCTATCTCTCGCTCAACTTTGTCCCAAAAGCCTTCCCCAGCTTCAAATTCCCTAATTCGTCCGACCGCCCGATGATCACTGCACTAACGCCCTGGTTAATGGCTGCAAAAGCATTATCGAGCTTTGGTAACATGCCACTATGGATTACTTTTTGATCTTTTAGCACTTCATAGGTATCGGGGTCAATACTCGTGATCAGGGAGTCTTCATCTTCAATATCCCGCAACACGCCTTTCTTTTCAAAACAATAAATCAGCGTAGTATCGTATAATTTCGCCATTGCCACTGCCAGGGCAGAGGCTATGGTATCGGCGTTAGTATTTAATAACTGTCCATGCCCATCATGGGTTATCGCGCAAAAAACAGGTGTAAAGCCAGCATCCAAAAGTCGTGCTAAACTATCAGGATCGATAGAATGCTCATCAATATCACCTACAAATCCATAGTCGATCGTTTTTACAGGCCGTTTTTTTGCCCGGATAAAATTGCCATCGGCACCGGTCAAACCTAGAGCGTTGTTACCCGCTTGCTGCAGTTGGGCAACGATATTTTTGTTGACCAGCCCTCCATACACCATGGTAACCACTCGCAAGGTTTCGATATCAGTGATCCTGCGACCCTCAACCAATTTAGGTTCGATGCCCAGTTCGGCCGACAATTGCGTTGCGATCTTGCCGCCACCGTGTACCAGTATTTTTAAACCTTTCAGGGCCGAAAAATCTTTCAAAAAATGGTGCAGATTTTCCGAATTGTCGATTACGTTACCGCCTATCTTGATTATATGAAGCTGGTTCTTAGCCATAAGGTATTCGTAGAGTTTTTTATAAGCCGATAAAAATACAGTAAATCGGTCGTAATTAACTAAAACATATTAAATCGAACAACGCTTCTGGATTGAAGCAGTTTTATACTTATTTTGGGGCGGGAAATCAAAGACCAATGGAATTAAAAAAAACCGCAGGACGACCGCGTATTGTTATCATCGGAGGTGGCTTCGCCGGGATCAATCTTGCAAAGAAGTTAAAAGATAAACCGGTTGATGTTTTATTGCTCGATAAACATAATTACCACACCTTTCAGCCGCTATTATACCAGGTTGCCATGGGTCAGATCGAAGCCGACTCGATTGCATTTCCATTGAGGCGTATTTTTACCAACCAAAAGAATTTCAATTTCAACCTGGCCGATGTTCAAAAGATCAACGCGGAGAAAAATACGCTGACCGCCGATATTGGTGAAATTGAATATGATTACCTGGTTATTGCAACCGGCGCCAATACCAATTTTTTCGGCAACGAGCAAATAGCACACTATACCATGCCGATGAAAAATATCGGTGAGGCGCTGAATATCAGGAGCTTTATGCTCCAGAATTTCGAAAAGGCAGTAATTACCAATGATCCGGCAGAAAAGGCAGCTTTGCTTAATTTTGTCGTGGTAGGTGGTGGCCCCACCGGAGTTGAGCTTTCGGGGGCGCTTGCCGAAATGCGCAATCTGGTTCTTGACAAAGACTATCCAACGCTTTCAAAAGATGACATGCATGTTTACCTTATTGAAGGGAAGTCGGTTGTCCTGGGTGCCATGTCAGCCGCCGCGGCGGATGCAGCAAAGAAAGCACTCATCAAAATGGGGGTGGAGATACGTAACAGCGCGCACGTGCAAAGTTACGACGGGCAGGAGCTGCGGGTTGATGATGGTACCATTATCAAAACACGAAATGTATTTTGGGCAGCAGGTGTGATGGGAGAGGTGCCACAGGGAATTAATAAAGATAGCATATTCCGCGGTAACCGGATCATCACCGATAATATCTGCAGAGTAACAGGTTATCAAAACGTTTTTGCTATTGGTGACGTTGCCGCCATGATCACGCCCGAAACACCCAACGGCATACCCGGTATGGCGCAGGGCGCTATTCAAACTGGTCAGCATTTGGCTACAAACCTCCTACATCTCATCAATGGCGAAAATACCGAGCCATTCAAATACTATGATAAAGGTTCTTTAGCCACCATTGGTCAGAATAAAGCCGTGGCCGATATTTGGAAACTCCATTTTCACGGATATCCCGCCTGGCTGTTATGGATGTTTGTCCACCTGATGTCGCTGGTTGGCTTTTCGAATAAATTAAGCGTATTCGCCAGCTGGGCGGTTAAGTATTTCACAAAAAACACGGATAACCGTTTGATCGTTCGCTTCTTTAATACGGAAACCAGGATGGCAGAGCCGGAGACGAAGTGATTTGAATGCAAAGTTGGTGAAATGCGGAATGCGGAATGCTGATTGCGGAATGAATGATTGTTCGTTGAAAAATAAGACGCTACTCATTACTCAGGACTTGTATCATCGTTCTTTCGTATCCTTCATATAAGCGGCTATTTCTTTTTCGTTCGTATCGCTGCTTTTTTCGAGGGTATGGATAATATTTTGCTGCTCCTGTTCCGTACGGTTTTGGCTGAGTTTCTTTTTGGCCTGTAGGTCCATCACTTCAATTTCGAAGGCAACGATGCCATTCATCATTTTTAATTTATAATCTTCGGGCAATGCGTCCCACTGATGCAAGTACCCGGCTTCAAACGTTTGTATGGTATGCTTTAGCAATTCAGCTTTATCTTCTGCGCTTTCTAATAGCTGAGCCTTGCCATAAGCATGTACCGCCAGGTAGTTCCAGGTAGGTACATTTTTCTCGGTCTCGTAATTGGCCGGTGAAATATAAGCATGGGGCTCGCTGAAAATTACCAGCGAAGTATTTTCAATGATCGCCTTCCATTGGGCGTTTGCTTTTGCGAAATGCGATCTGATAAAAAGTTTGCCATGTTCTTCAATAATCAAAAAGGGCAGGTGCGTAGCCACTGGCAGCTCAGCAATCGATGTAACAATGGTGCCAAAACTGTAGCGCAGCATGAAGGCTATGATCTCGCTCCTTTCGGGAAATGTGTTGAAGGATGGGATGTACATTACTTTGGTTGATTGAGCCGACTAAGTTAGATAGAGTTAAGTTTATTTAATGAATTTAACTTGCTGAAGTTTAATCCAGTTCTTCCAGCATCCGCTTCAATACCGCCTGCGCCGCCCATACCCGGTTGCCTGCTTCATGTACTACTGCTGAGTTAGGCCCGTCCAATATCTCATCAGATAGCTCTACATTTCGCCTTACCGGTAAACAATGCATTACTTTGGCATCATTGGTTATTTTCAGTCGTTCATTGGTCAGCAGCCAGTCTTCAAAGTTACCCAGTACTTTGCCGTAGGGCTCGTAGGCCGACCAGTTTTTTACGTAGATAAAATCTGCGTCCTGCAGGGCAGTTTCCTGGTCGTGTACTATTGTTGCACCATGGGTAAATTCAGGGTTCAGCTCATAGCCTTTAGGATGCGCTATGGTAAAGTCGACATCTGCGCGACACATCCATTCAGCAAATGAGTTAGGTACCGCCTGAGGCAGTGCCTTAACGTGTGGCGCCCAGGTTAATACCACTTTAGGCCGGGCCTTAGTTTTTAGTTCCTCTATCGTCACCAAATCGGCCAGGCTTTGCAAGGGGTGACGGGTAGCCGATTCTAAACTAACAACCGGTACACCACAATATTTCACAAATTTATTGAAGATATCTTCGCTATAATCCAGTTCGCGATCAACCAGTCCGGGAAACGAACGTAATCCGATGATGTCAGCATATTCGCCCATCACAGCTGCAGCTTCACGAATATGTTCAACTGTTGTTCCGTTCATTACTGCACCGTCCTGCAGCTCCAATGCCCAGCCTTCTTTATCGATATTGAGAACCATAGCGTTCATGCCCAAATTTTGTGCTGCCTTTTGGGTGCTGATACGCGTACGCAGACTTGGGTTCATAAATACCAGTGCGATGGTTTTATTTTTGCCTAAATGGCTATTCGAGAACGGATGCTGTTTAAGTGTTAATGCCTCTTTTACCAAAGCATTGATGTCGTCTACATCATGAACGGAAGAAAATAGTTTCATGGCTAATAAATTGTGGACACTATTCCCAAAAATGGTCCGTAATTTTGTTAGTATGAGCATCAAGGTAGAGCCTTTGCGCGCTTTTTTTTGACCAGCTCAGTCCTTCGACAAGCTCAGGATGACAACGCCCGATGCGGATACTACAAATAAATCGATATTATGTTAATTGATAATTTAAAACGCTGCTAAATGCTTCTAAAAACCTGTCGGCATGTGCTTTGGTCAGGTTTAAAGCGGGCAATAACCTAATCACATTCGGTTTAGCTTCACCTGTAAATATGTGGTGTTTCATTAATAGTTCTTTACGCACATGGGCCAGTTCAGCCGGCAATTCGATACCAATCATTAAGCCCCTGCCCCGAACTTCGGTCACCTGTTCAAACTTGCTGATCTCATCGGCTAGATATTTACCAAGTTTTGCTGCATTTTCAATCAGGTTCTCCTGTTCTATCACCTCCAGTACGGCCAAACCAGCAGCACAAGCCAGGTGATTTCCACCAAAAGTAGTTCCCAGCATACCATAAGTGGGCTGAATTTTCGGCGATATAATGATACCGCCGATAGGGAAGCCGTTACCCATGCCCTTGGCCATGGTGTAGATATCGGCATTAACATGTGCGAAATCATGAGAGAAGAATTTCCCCGAACGCCCGTATCCGCATTGCACGGAGTCAGCGATAAATACTGCATGGTACTGATCGCACAAGGCACGTATTTTTTTCAAAAAGCCAATATCGGCCACATTGATGCCGCCGACACCTTGTATTCCTTCAATAATTACGGACGATATCTCATGCTCAACAAATGCATCATCCAGAGCGCTTTCCTCATTCCAGGGCAGGAAGATCACATTATCGGTCTCGTTAACCGGTGCAATGATCTTTGGGTTATCGGTTGCTGCTACTGCCAGTGAAGTACGACCATGGAACGATTTGCGGAAAGCGATGATTTTCTTTTTGCCATTGTAGAACGAAGCCAATTTCAGCGCGTTCTCATTAGCCTCGGCGCCCGAATTGCACAAAAACAATTGGTAATCTTCTTTGCCTGATACTTTACCCAGTTTCTCGGCAAGCTCTTTTTGTAAAGGTATTTCGATCGAATTAGAATAAAATCCTATGCGATGCAACTGATCCTCTAATCGTTTTACGTAGTGGGGGTGCGTATGACCAATCGAGATCACGGCATGTCCGCCATAAAGATCAAGGTATTCGGTACCTTTATCGTCGTAAACCAAACTACCAACACCTTTAACGATGTTGATCGGGTTGATCGGGTAAACATCAAATAGTTTCATTTTTTTGAGGTTAAAGGTGAAAGGAGGAAAGGTAAAGGGTTTCCGTTTTTCACACTCATTTGATTTTATACAATATTCATTAAAAAGCCGAGGCTTTTAGTTTTAGTCCGGTTGTTTCATCGAGCCCGAAAAGCAAATTTAAATTCTGTACCGCCTGGCCCGAGGCTCCTTTAAGTAAATTGTCTATAACGCTGATTATAAATAATTTATCACCATGTTTTGCCACTTGTATAATGCACTTGTTGGTATTAACAACCTGTTTAAGGTCAATGTTTCTTTTAGTTACCTGCGTGAATGGGTGACTAGCATAATACTGCTGATAAAGCTCAAACGCTTTATCGGCGGAAAGATCCGAATCAACATAAATAGACGCAATAATTCCCCTGGTGTAATCGCCACGGTAGGGTATAAAATTGAGTGGATGGTCGAAACCCGGTTGTAGGTCCCTAATGGATTGCCCGATCTCTTTCAAATGCTGGTGATCGAAGGCCTTGTAAACCGACAGGTTATCATTCCGCCATGTAAAATGCGTGGTTGCTGACGGGCTTTGCCCGGCACCTGTTGAACCCGTTGTGGCAGTAACATGTACTTCGGCATTTAATTGGTTTGCTGCAGCCAGTGGCAGTAATCCTAATTGCAGGCAGGTGGCAAAACATCCTGGATTTGCTACATTCTGCGCCTGTTTGATCGCTTCGCGATTTAACTCTGGCAAACCATAAACAAAACCAGAATCGAGCGAGCCTGTTTCCGTTTTTAAGCGAAAATCCTGGCTAAGGTCAATGATCTTTATGCTGGCAGGTATAGGATTGGCATCAAGAAACTTCTTTGAATCGCCATGGCCGAGACATAAAAACATTACGTCGATATCAGTTGATAATTCGCCTGTAAATTTTAAATCGGTATCACCGAGCAGGTCGGTATGCACATCGTGTAAGAAATTACCGGCATTGCTGTTGCTATGTACAAAACTGATCTCGGCAGCAGGGTGATTGACCAATAGCCTGATGGTTTCACCCCCGGTATATCCGGCACCGCCTACAATTCCCGCCCGTATCTTAGAGGTTGATCCTGTCATTTTTTGTTGATGGGTATGAATAAAGGATAAACTCCAGGTCGTTACGCTCCTTATTGCTGATGAAGTGCTGCTGTCCCGGTTTTATTTCGATGCCCTGTTCCGGCTTTAATTCTGATTCGATGCCGTCAATCGTAAACTTTGCCCTGCCTTTCAGGATAAAGAATACCTGGGTGGCTTTTTCGTGGTAATGCAATTGTTCGGCGGTATCGGGCGGCATCAGCTCTTGCTTAACTGATAATGCATCAGTATCAATATAATTCCAGCCATAGCAGTCGTCGCCCCATTTGTAATGGCTCAAACAATCATTTTTCGAAAACGGCTGATTACTCATTGCCCGGGTTGTTTACTTTATGATAGATCATTACCTGGTTTCCAAATATCTTCGAAAAGCCTTTTACATCTTCCCCTGTCCAGGCATTATTCATCTCGCCGTAGCTGCCAAATTTGCTCGACATCAGGTCGTGCTCCGACTCAATTCCGGTTACCTGGAAACGGTAAGGGTTCAGTTGTACAAATACCTTACCGCTAACCTGGTGCTGGGTATCCGTTAAAAATGCCTCGATATTGCGCATGATTGGGTCGTGGAACTGCCCCTCATGCAGCCAGTTACCATAGAACGAAGATAACTGATCTTTCCATGAAAGCTGCCATTTGGTTAACACATGTTTTTCGAGCGTGTGGTGGGCTTTGATAATGATGATGGGCGCGGCGGCTTCAAAACCTACCCGACCCTTGATGCCGATAATAGTATCACCAACATGGATGTCGCGGCCGATGCCATAAGGTTGCGCGATGGCTTGCAGTGCCTGTATCGCTTTGGTTGGGTGGCTGTATTTTTCACCATCAAGAGCAACCAGTTCGCCTTTTTCAAAAGTAAGCTCGATGTGGCGCGCCTCAGTAGCCGTCATGGGGGTGGGCCACGCATCTTCAGGCAATCCAAGGTTTGAGGTCAGTGTTTCTTTGCCACCTACCGAAGTGCCCCAGATGCCTTTATTGATAGAATATTTCGCCTTTTCAAAGTTCATCTCTACCCCATGTTTTTTCAGGTATTCGATTTCTTCTTCGCGGCTCAGTTTCAAATCCCTGATCGGGGTTAAAATCTGAACGTTAGGAATCAAAATATTGAAGATCATATCAAAACGTACCTGGTCGTTGCCGGCACCAGTACTTCCGTGGGCTACGTATTCAGCTCCAATTTCTTTAGCATAATTAGCAATAGCCGTGGCCTGGCTCACCCTTTCGGCACTTACAGATAGGGGATAGGTGTTGTTTTTTAATACATTACCATATATCAGGTAGCGAACGCATGAATTGTAGTAATTCTCGGTTTCATCAACCACATGATGCGAAGTAACGCCCATTTCATAAGCGCGTTTTTCAACTGCATATAACTCTGCGCTGCTAAAACCACCTGTGTTTACGATTACTGAGTGGACTTCCAAACCCAGGTCACGCGTTAAATAAATGCAACAAAATGATGTATCTAATCCTCCGCTGTATGCTAAAACTACCTTTTTTTTCATTTCTTTTTTTTGGGTGAAAGGTTAAAGGCTAAAGGTGAAAGGTTATTTTTCACCCCTTAAAAACTTAATAAAAGCAATCAGCATCGCTTTAACCTCATTTATATCTTTATTAATTATTTCATAAATATTCTGATCAATATATCCAAGATCAAAGATCAGGTAACAAGTGTATTCAACCTCATGCACGGAGCCAAGTGCATTATCGAGGTAATGAGCAAAATCTTTATCAGTACTCTTACCACAACCTTCAACAATATTCAAAGGTACCGAATAAGCTGAACGTCTTAATTGATTGGTTAAAGCAAAACGTTCTTCAAAAGGCATCAAGGGTAAAATATTCTTATAAACTTGTTTGGTAAGTAAGTGTGATTTTTTCCAGATATCAAGTTTTTTATAATCCCTCATATACCATTAATTGTTTATGAATATTGATTGACGACTCAATTTCAACGTTCTACTTTTACCCTTCACATTTAATTTTTCACAAATATCTCTTTCCTATCAACCTCCCACCTTTGCCCTTTAACCTTTAACCTTTCACCCTTCACCCTTCACCCTTCACC
>CAIPPO010000225.1 GCA_903866915.1 uncultured Mucilaginibacter sp.
ATCACATAGAGCACACCTAAAAAAGTATAGGCAATGTTATTAAATGGACTTTCTGAAACATGGTACAATTCGGTTATAAATATGGCAGCAACTACAAGGGGTGCAAGAATTATAGTTAACCCGATCAAATGCAGGTTGCTAACTACATTGTACCCCACAAACGCAAAAAAGCCATATCCCAGTAAAGCAAGGAACAGGCCCAATACGATATTAGGTTTTGCAGTATTTTGTTTGATCAACCCATAAAACTCCCAGAGCGAAAGCAGGGGAAGTAACAGGAAGAACAGATCAAATACCGTGCGGCCCAGCAGCATGGAGCCGATCATCACGATGACAAAAAAGAATCCGGTAATGGCGCGGGTTTTCATGAATTAAGCTGGTTCAGAATGATGGCTTCGATGGCGTTACTGAAATCGCGTTGGTGTATATAAACCCCGATTTCGCCAAAAGTGTAATGTGACGAATCCTGTTTGTTGAGCAATACGCTGTCTATCTGGTTTACAATAAGCATTTGTTTCACTATCTCGGCCTGGTAGTAATTGGTTGATGAAAAGATTTTAATCCAGTTCTTCTCCATAATGAGCGGCATGCCATTTGGTTGAAATATACCAATATATCAGCAAAAATACCACTGTTAAAGCAAAACTAACGATGTACCCTGTATTATTGAATATTTGCGGAACATTGGGGTCCTGACTAACAACCTTTAACTGGTACAGGTAGTTCCATACAACGATGGTACCATTATTAACAAAATGTGCTATGATAGCAGGCCAGACACTCCCGCTCCAGTAGGTAAAATAACCAAAAATCAAACCCAGCAGTAACCGTGGAATAAATCCGGAAAACTCCATATGAAATGCACTGAATAATATAGCGGTGGTCCAAATGGCTACATGGGGGTTCTTCATCCAATTGATGAATATCGTTTGCATACACCCGCGAAACAGCACTTCTTCAACCAGGGCAGTTAACAAACCGATAAACAGCAGATCAAAAATCATATCTGCGAAGTTGTTCATTTGCATCATGGCATCATTGGCCCGGCTTAACGTTTCTTCGTCTTCAACCATCCATTTTGGCAAAGCAATATGTTGGTTGAATATCCCCAAATATTCAATTATCGGAATGGCAAGCAGCATCGTTAGCAGAGCGCCCGCTATTAGCATCCATGAAAAATGAAATTGGGTTTTAAGGTAGGTTGTAGGTTCTTGTTTAACAATCAGGTAGACAAAAATAATTGGTGTCACCAGGATTGGAAATGTGGTACCAGCAAATTGCAATATCCACAAAGAGGTACGTGCCTGTGATGTTGCCAGGTCGAATTTTGATACCGCATTCAAAGTATCCAGTCCAAAACGGGAGTAAATGATAGCACTGGCTATAAACTGACCAATAATAATGCTTCCGATTAGTATTGCCACTAACATTAAAAACTGTAAACCCGGATGTATTGGCTTGTGAACGATGGGATTAGAAGGGCCTTCTGTCATAATTAGCAGTAAAATTCGTATTTTTGGCAGGTCAAAGATAAGCATGTCTGTACAAATAGGAAATATTAACCTTGGGGAGTTCCCGCTGCTGCTGGCACCGATGGAGGATGTGAGTGATCCGCCCTTCCGTTATGTCTGTAAACAAAATGGTGCAGATATGATGTACACCGAATTTATTTCAAGTGAGGGCTTGATACGTGATGCCGCCAAGAGTCGTCAGAAACTGGATATTTTCGAATACGAACGACCGATCGGTATCCAAATTTTCGGTAGTGACATAGAGCACATGCGCGAAGCAACCGAGATCGCTTCCCAGGCAAACCCTGACCTGATCGACATCAATTACGGTTGCCCGGTTAAGAACGTAGCATGCCGCGGTGCAGGTGCCAGTTTACTGCAGGATATCGATAAGATGGTTGCCATGACCAAAGCTGTCGTTGAGGCAACCCACCTTCCGGTAACCGTAAAAACCCGGCTGGGCTGGGACGATAACACCAAAAATGTAGAAGAGGTAGCTGTACGCTTGCAGGACGTAGGCATCAAGGCTTTAACCATCCACGGACGTACCCGCTCGCAGATGTATAAGGGCGTTGCCGACTGGACCCTTATCCGCGCTATCAAAAAAAATCCGTGCATAAAAATCCCCATTTTTGGAAATGGCGACATCGATTCGCCACAAAAAGCGGCCGAATGGCGGATGGAATTTGGTGTTGATGGGATGATGATCGGGCGCGCAGCCATCGGTTACCCCTGGATTTTCAGAGAAACAAAGCATTTTTTTGCCACCGGCGAGATACTCGAAAAGCCCACTATTGCCGAGCGTGTAGAGGTTTGCCGGACCCATTTGCAAAAGTCAATTGAGTGGAAGGGCCCTAAAACGGGCATATTTGAGATGCGCAGGCACTATTCAAATTATTTTAAAGGTATCGATCATTTTAAAGAATACCGGATGAAACTGGTAACAGCTTCAACTTTTGACGAGATCAACGAGATACTTTTAGAAGTGGCCGATAATTACAGCACAGAAATGGCTTGATATTTGAATGAGAAAATTATATTTGAATCATTCACAAACTCATGATCACAACAATTACTGATGGTGTTAAGGTTTCGGTAGAAACGATCTACCAACCCG
The DNA here is from genome assembly GCA_903866915.1 of uncultured Mucilaginibacter sp. GTDB lineage: Bacteria > Bacteroidota > Bacteroidia > Sphingobacteriales > Sphingobacteriaceae > Mucilaginibacter. Next base: position 2,629 of record CAIPPO010000225.1, read on the forward strand.
AATACTCAAACCCGGCAAACGACCATTATATGTTTGCGTACAAGATCAGCATTGAAAATGTTGGCAACAATGCCGTGCAATTATTGCGCAGGCATTGGGAGATTTTCGACTCCAACGGCGCAAAGCGCGAAGTGGAAGGCGAAGGTGTGGTAGGGCAACAGCCGATAATTGAACCGGGCAGCACCCACGAATATGTTTCGGGCTGTAACCTAAAAACAGATATGGGCAGTATGAAAGGCGAATACCAAATGAGCCGATTGCTTGATAATGCAACATTTAAGGTTAAGATCCCCGAATTTTACCTGGTTGCTTCCTACAGGATGAATTAAGCTATTCAACCATAAACATATCCCCCGGCTTAAACGCCGGGGGATTTTTTGTTTACACCCGATTCTTAATGTTTTTCACGTTCCTGCTGTGGTGGACGCTCCTGCTGCTGACGCTGTGGTGGACGTTGTTGCTGCTGTTGCTGCGGATGTTGCTGTTGCTGCGGATGTTGCTGTTGCTGCGGACGTTGTTGTTGCTGCTGACGCTGTGGTGGACGTTGTTGCTGCGGACGTTGTTGTTGCTGCTGGCGTTGTTGCTGTTCCACCTGACGCTGTTCTTGCGGACGTTGTTGTTGCTGCTGATGTTCCTGTTGTTGCTGTGGCGTGTTTTGTGAGCGCTGTACCTGTGATTTCATTTGTTGCTCATGCTGGGTTCTTTGTGCAGGCTGTTGCTGCTGTGCATGTTGGTTATCATTCCGGTTTCCCCCAACTGCATTTTGGTGACCTCTGGCATCCGATTGTATTTGCTGGTGTGCATTCACCCGGGCCACTGCGGCCGTAGGCGGATTGCCATGATTGGCTTTGGCAAATGAACTGTGGTCACTATGTGCAGCCTGCTGGTGAAATCGCTGGTTGTTAGTAGGTTCCAAATGGTGCTCATTCATCGCTCTTTGTTCCTCTGGTCTGGGTCTGGCCGGAACGCCACCATTGCCACCGTTAAAGCTTACACGATTATTGACGATGGTGTTTCTTTGAATCACTGTCCGGTCAATATAAGTATTATGAATATAGGTTCTGTTGACGTTTACTACGGCAGTGTTATACCTGAAATGGTCGCCATACCATCCTCCGCCTGCAAAGCCCACACCAAAGAAGCCGCCTCCGTAATTTATACCTCCGTAAAAGCCAACATGCCGGCCCCAATAACCCGGATGATAGCCGTAATAGCCGCCGTCGTAACCCCAATAACATGGAGTCCACAAATAACCCGGACTTGGAGGAGCTACCCATACACCGGGTACCCAATAATAATCGCCTTCATTTGGATCCCAGGCCCAATAGCCGGGTTGCCATAAATAGCCGTCAACGGGACATTCGGGTTGAACATATACTGGTATTTCGGGCGGTGCAAAACTGGCTTGTATCGATACGCCTACGCTGATCTGGGCGCTCGCTTTGGTGGCAGGGAACAACATTACTGCTATTGCCAGCCCCATTACAATTAATAATTTTTTCATTTCGGTAGATTTGTTTGTTTAACACAAGTTATCGCAAACAGTTTTACCGGCTTAGCCAGGATCGGGAGTCGATCATTCTTCGATATGGTACTCTTTTTTGATGTCGGCGATCAATTTGGTGGCACTTTTCAAGATTTTCTTACCCTCGATAACCTTGTAGCTTAAGAACCTGGCGCGAGTCAGCTCAAGATATTGATTAAAAATAGCTTTATCATAGGTTAATAGAGGTAAATTTTGCTTGCAAAAAGCAGCGATCTTTACATAGTTCCTTTTATCAGGGTGACTGTAGGTTATCATGTCATTCCCTTCTTTGTTGTATTGAAATTCGAAGATCTGTCCTTTTATTGAACGCAGATCGGCCCATAATAGCTGGTCGGCTTCCTGGTCGCGTATCGACCTCCGGCAAAGCTGATCATAGGTTGCTACTTCGCGGGCGATCGTTTTTTTAAAGAAGCGCAGCGAGCCCGAACTTTTCATTTGCTGAAAAGTAGCGTCATTGGGTACAAATGCAGCTTTTGCGACGCCTGCACCCCCGTACCAGTATAGTTTTCCGCCTGTTATATTTTTTATTTCCGAAGCGCTCAACAATTGCATCAGCGTATCCGTCTGATTGGTAGCAAAAGTGTAATAGGTTAAATAGATATTTAAATTTGCCGTATCTGCCTTTAGATCGGCCACCATGGTTTCGGCGTATTCTTTGGCCCGGTTATGCTCAGTTATACTTTCGCGGATATTTTCGGCAATGAAGCCCATCAATACGGCCAGAAAGATCATTAATCCTTCAAGTACATATTCCTTAAAACCTTTTTTTTCTACTTCGGGATGATGGTGGACTTCCATTGCTTTTTTTGGGTAATTGTGTAAAGGTGTTGGCGTTGTTCTATACAGTGCCTCAATTTCGTACTTTGAGATGGAATCGGCAAACATTATTTAAAAGCCGCTTTTTGAATTTCGAATTTTTACTTTTGAACGTGGAACATACATTTTCTTACTGGGAACGCACCGCCTTTGTTGGTCACGCGGATGTGATCATAATTGGCAGTGGCATTGTAGGCTTAAGCGCAGCTTTGAACCTGAAGCGCCTGCAACCATCCTTGAAGGTAACCGTACTCGAACGCGGCTTCCTGCCCAGTGGTGCCAGTACCAAAAATGCCGGCTTTGCCTGTTTTGGTACAGTCTCTGAACAGTTGGAATACCTGAAAAAATCATCAGAGCAGGATGTATTAAAGCTGGTTGATTATAAATGGCGCGGATTGCAAAGACTGCGACAAAATCTGGGAGATGAAAATATCGATTACCACCAATTCGGCGGTTATGAGCTTTTTATGGACGGCGAACAGCAGCAAGCTGAGGAAGCGATTGCTCATATCAGCTATTTTAACCAATTGTTTACTCAGGTAACAGGTAGCACGGATATTTATTCTGTGGCTGACGTTAAAATCGCGGATTTCGGCTTTAAAGGCGTAAGCAAATTGTTGTACAATAATTTCGAGGGGCAGATACACACCGGCAAAATGATGCGCACCCTGTTGTATAAAGTGTATGACGCTGGCATATTGGTGCTGAACGAATGTACTGTAAGTACGATAGAAAGCGAATCTGACCGGGTTAACCTGACTACATCCCAGGGCCAATTCAGTGCTACCAAAGTGATACTTGCTACCAATGCCTTTGCATCGCAGCTTTATCCCGACCTGGATGTAGTTCCGGGTCGCGGACAGGTGTTGGTGACCAAGCCCATCCCCGGTTTAAAATTGAAGGGAACCTACCATTTTAACGAAGGCTATTATTATTTCAGGAATATCGATGGTCGGGTGCTATTCGGCGGGGGCAGGAATATTGATTTCGATCAAGAACGGACCTGGGATTTCGGCCATACCGAAATCGTAAAACAGCAATTGATCAGATACCTCGATGAAATGATCTTACCGGAAACGGACTATGAGATCGACTACTGGTGGAGCGGTATCATGGGTTTTGGAGACAGGATGCTGCCCATCGTCAAAGAATTACAACCTAAAGTATTTTGTGCGGTACGTTGCAATGGTATGGGTGTAGCGATGGGTAGTTTGGTTGGGGAGGAAGTTGCGGAACTGGCGCTTCATACATAGTTTTATACCTTGCATGCGGGCCACAAGCCGGGAGGCTTGCAGCAGCGTAGAAGAAGTGGCTGAACTAGCGCTTAACGCATAGTTTATTACCTTGCATGCGGGCCACAAGCCGGGAGGCATGCGGCAGCGCGATTGGATTTTAGAACAGCTCCACTAACCGCTCCAATGCCATACCTCGCGAACCCTTGATCAAAACTGTTGCGTTTTGTATCGGATTGTTTTTCAGATAGGCAGAAGCGGCTTCAACGCCGGGGTGAAATACAGTATTGTCGATGGTCGATGGTCCATGGTCCATCGACTGAGCGGCTTTTTGAAACTCCGCTCCTATAAATATCCGTTCATCAACACCAGCGGCTAAAGCCTTTTTGATGATTGTTTCATGTTCAGCCCCCGCTTCTGCCCCCATCTCGAACATATCGCCTAAAATCAACACCTTTTGCGCTGCATCCAGCTTGCTAAGGTTTTCTATAGCGACAGCCATGCTGCTGGGGTTGGCATTGTAGTAATCGCAAATAAGTATATTGGTTGCAGTATGTGTTATTTGTGAACGGTTGTTGTTAGGTTGATACCCGCTGATACCAGCATTGATTACGGCCGGATCGATATCAAAATAAAGCCCGATAGCAATTGCTGCCAGGATATTGGGCAGGTTATATTCACCAGTTAAGTGCGTTTCAACAATATAGCTGTTCTGGCTGCGCTTGTCGGTCCATTCCAGCTTTAGCAGCGCATCATTACCGATGATCTTACCTGATACCATACTCGAATTGTCGGTATTTCCATAATATACTATAGGATGAAGGCTTCTCTCATGCGCCATAGCGACTAATACCGGATCGTCGCTATTCACAAAGGTGATACCTTTTTTTGCTGAAGCCAGAAAATCATAAAGTTCGCCTTTACCTTTACGAACACCTGCTATTCCTCCAAAACCTTCCAGATGAGCTTTCCCCACATTAGTTATTAAGCCGTGTGAAGGTTGGGCAATACTGCTTAATAGTTCTATTTCCTTTTGGTGGTTAGCGCCCATTTCAATTACCGCGGCTTCGTGTTGTTTGTTTATCGACAAAACCGTTAGCGGCACGCCGATATGGTTATTCAGGTTACCCTGGGTAGCATAAGTATTAAAACGCTGCGACAATACCGCATTGATCAGTTCTTTGGTGGTGGTTTTGCCATTGCTCCCGGTTAGCCCGATAACCGGGATATGTAATTGCCTGCGGTGGCGACGGGCCAGATCCTGCAAGGCCATAAGCACATCCGGAACCAGTAAATACTGCTCACTTAGCTGGTAAGCCGGATTATCGATAACTGTATAAGCCGCACCAGAGGCTACTGCTGCTTCTGCAAAAGTATTCGCATCGAACTTATCCCCTTTAAGTGCAAAAAACAGACTCCCCGGTACAATTTTGCGCGAATCTGTGCTAATGATGGGGTATTTTAAATACAGCTGGTATAATGCTTCGGTGCTGGTCATTTTCGTTCAAATCGGAATTACAGAATTATAAAAATTTCGGCACGTTTTCGAATGAAATCTGTAAAATCCGCAATTAGGTCATTCATTTCTACTCATCCAGCTAATAACAGCCTTAATTTCGCCATAGCTATAGCCTTCGCCGAGCACCTCCTTCAATGCTGATAACTTTTCGATACCGTAACTTTCAATGGCATCCTGAATGACAGGTATCTTTTCTTCTTTGACGAATTCAAGCACATCGATTTTCCCACTTTGGATAAAATAGCTTAGATGTCCCTCGATAGTCACAGGTGAAAGCCCCCTATCATGAGCGATCTCGCTAATTGACTTCCCTGAACGATACATGCTAAAACTTTCATTCCGGGTGTCAGCGGCTCTGAACTTGCCGGAAGTGCGGTTTTGGTCGGGTTTACGCTCCAGTCGGATCAGTTTTTGATTGATGCGTGAATCCAGCTTGTTTTTTTCACAATAGTTTTTAACCGGTACCAGGAATTCGCGGCCATAGCGGGCCAGCTTGATGTCGCCAAATCCGGATATCCATCTTAGGTCTTCCGGGTTATGAGGCAAATAAGTAGCAATTTCTATCAGAGTAGTATCGGATACGATAAGGTATGGCGGCACATTGGCATTTGCAGCCAGATCGCGGCGCACCAGTTTTAATTCATTCAATAAGCCGGTTTCAAAGCTTAATGCAACGGCTTCCTGTTCGTGTTCGATTTGGGTTGATATCAGTTCAACCTTTTGCAAACCCTTTAAAACGGCATCACTTTTATCGGTCAGCTTTAAAACAGGATATTCGTCATTAGTAAGCTGCAAATAGCCTTGCATAACTAGCTCGCGCATATACCTGGTCCAATCAACACGTTGTATTTTGGCGCCTACGCCATAGGTTTTCAACTGCTTATGTTCTTCCCTTATTTTTTCGCGTTTGGAGCCCCGCAGAAAATCGATAACATAGGCGGCTCCAAAACGTTCTTTTACCCTTGCCACAGCCGATAAGGCCATTTGAGCGATCAACGTACCGTCGAATTTCTTTACTTCGCTCATACAGACGTCACAAGAGCCGCAATTGTCGGGGAAATCCTCGTTAAAATACCGCATCAGGTATTGCCTGCGGCAGGTTTGGAGTTGGGCGAAGTGTACCATATCATCCAGTTTTTTGATCATGATGGCACTTTGTTCTTCGTTCCCTTCCACTTTGGCAAACTCTCGAAGTTTGAAACCATCACTGGCCGCGTAAAGCAACAAGGCATCAGACGGCAAACCATCGCGCCCGGCCCGACCGGTTTCCTGGTAATAGCCCTCGATGTTTTTTGGCAGATGAGCATGCACTACATAGCGTACGTTTGATTTATTGATACCCATACCAAAAGCAATGGTTGCTACAATAATCTTCACTTCATCGCGCAAAAATGCTTCCTGGTTGCGGCTTTTTTCCGCATTATCCAAGCCGGCATGATAGGCACGGGCCGAATAGCCTGCATTTTGCAATTGTTCGGCCAGGCCCTCTGTTGCTTTTCTAGATAAGCAGTAAATAATGCCAGAATCTTCTTTGCGCCGTTCAAGAAATTGTAGCAACTGCACGAAACTGTTTTTACGTGGCACTACTTTGTAGGTGATATTGGCCCTGTTAAATGACGATACGAACTGGGCCGGTTGATCGAGGGCGAGCTTTTCGAGTATATCTTTTTGGGTTAATTGGTCGGCAGTTGCGGTCAGCGCGATTACCGGCGTTTTGGGAAATTCTCGTTTTAGGCCCGCCAGCATCAGGTATTCGGGCCTGAAATCGTGCCCCCATTGCGATATACAATGCGCTTCATCAATGGCGATCAGGCAAACCGGCAGCGATTTTAAAAAATTGATGAGCGTACTGCCCGACCTGAAAATCCGTTCGGGTGCCAGGTAAAGCAGTTTGATCTGGTTGTTTTTAAGTTTTTGCGTGATGGTAGCTTGTTCGGAATCCGATTGCGATGAATTTAAAAATGCAGCTGGTATGCCAGTCAAATTTAAACTGTCTACCTGGTCCTTCATCAGGGCGATAAGGGGAGAAATAACAATCGTCAATCCGTTAAGTAAAACCGCGGGTAATTGGTAGCAAAGCGATTTTCCGCCACCGGTTGGCATCAATACCAGTACATCTTTTCCGTTTAATATCTGATCAATAATTTCGGCTTGCGTGTCGCGAAAGGCATTGTATCCAAAATATTTTTGGAGTGCTTGTAATACAGTCATGTCTAAAGTTTAGGTATACAAATGTGCATAATTTTAGCAAAATGTAGCACGCTTAATAAAAATAATTTGCCCTGTTAACCAAGGTAGTATACCCTCCTTTTAACATATTTAAAAAATATTATTTAGCTTAGTCATACACTATGTTGAAAAAACTTCTCTTCACCTTACTATTTTTGGCTTTTACACGCGAATGTTTCGCGGAGCAGATCCAGTCGCCGGCCGAATTTTTAGGTTATAAACTGGGTGCCCGGTTTACACCACACGCCCGTTTGATCGAATATTACAGGTACATCGCATCGGCATCCAAAAATGTAAGGCTGCTGCAATATGGTACAACCAATGAAGACCGGCCGCTTTTGGTGGTTTTTATAGGTTCTGATGAAAATATTAACCGACTGGAAGATATCCGGCAACATAACCTTTCGCTTTCCGGGCAGGCTGATGCCCATACCGACATCAAGAACGCTCCGGTGATTGTTTGGTTGAGTTATAACGTGCATGGAAACGAGCCAAGTTCGAGCGAAGCATCGATGCAGGCGCTTTTTGACCTCGTCGACCCGGCTAATGAGCAAAGCAAAACCTGGCTTAAAAACACCCTGGTTATTATAGACCCCTGCCTCAACCCGGATGGTCGCGAACGCTATGTTAATTTTTACCGCTCTGCAGTTGGTGTCGTACCCAACCCCGACCCTGCTGCCAGCGAACATCAGGAAAACTGGCCCGGTGGCAGAACCAACCATTATTATTATGACTTAAACCGCGACTGGGCCTGGCAGACGCAAAAGGAAACCCGCAGCCGGATAGCGCTTTTTAATCAGTGGCAGCCCGAAGTACACGTCGATTTTCACGAGCAGGGTTATAATACGCCATATTATTTTGCCCCGGCCGCCGAGCCATTTCACCGGGATATTACCGGTTGGCAAAAGGAATTTCAAACCGTCATCGGGAAAAATAATGCAAAGTATTTCGATCAGCATGGCTGGTTGTATTATACCAAGGAAGAATACGACCTGCTGTACCCTTCCTATGGCGATACGTATCCTATCTATAATGGGTCAATCGGTATGACCTATGAGCAGGGTGGTATTGGTGGCGGCCTGGCTATTATTACCTCAAACGGCGATACGCTCACCCTGGCTGATCGGATTGCGCATCACCTTTCCAACAGTCTTAGTACAGTTGAAATAGCATCTAACAATGCCAATAGATTATTGGATGAGTTCAGGAAGTATTTTGATGAGGGCCGTACGAACCCACCCGGAGCCTATAAGTCTTATGTGATAAAGAATGATAATAACGATAAAATAAAGCTATTGACCGAAGTGCTGCAGCGAAACGGTATTAAGTATGGGTTTGGCGTCAAAGCAAAGAGTACTGGTTATAGCTACATTGATCAAAAGACAACAACTATTGATATAGACGAAAAGGATTTGGTGATTAGTGCCAATCAGCCTAAAGCCGTTTTATTGCATGTATTGCTTGAACCTAAAACTTTTGTTGCTGATTCTAATACTTATGACATAACCGCCTGGTCCCTGCCTTACGCTTATGGCTTAAATGCTTATGGTTTAAAAGATGGAATCAAACCGCTGCAGCCGTCATTACCCGATACGCCTAAGCCGGTTGTTTCTGGAAATACACCGTCTTATGCTTATTTATGTTCCTGGAAGTCGGAATACGACCTAAAATTTTTGGCGGCACTTTTGAAAAAAAATATCAAAGTTCGTTTTAACGAAAATCCATTTGAGGCCGGAGGTAAGCAATTTGCACCCGGCTCGCTCATCATTACCCGGGCCGGTAATTCCCGTGATGATTTTGATCGGGTCGTACAACAAGCTGCAAAAGATGCTGATAGGGAATTGACTATTTTAAATTCGGGATTCGTTGATAAGGGACCCGACCTGGGCGCTAATTCTGTGAGACCGATTCAAAAGCCACGGATTCTTCTGGTTTCGGGTGAGGGTACTTCTTCCAATGAATTGGGCGAGGTTTGGTACTTTTTCGAGCAGGAGATTGGTTATCCTGTCACCCTTGTACCTTACAAAGAATTGGATCGGCTGAACTGGTCCAATTTCGATGTTGCCATTTTACCGGACGGATATTACGAGGATATGCCTGCCGATAAATTACAAGGCTGGGTACATAATGGAGGTAAGCTGATATTAATGGAAAATGCCATAACACATCTGGTAGGTAAAAATGGTTTTACCATCAAAAATCTTCACGACGATAAAAATGATACGTCTAAAAATAACGCCGACCTTATTAAAAGCTATGGTAACCGCGACCGTGATGCGATACGTTCCAATGTGCCGGGGGCTATTTTTAAAGTAGATATGGATAATACCCATCCGCTGGGCTACGGGCTGGATAAGTATTATTTTACTTTAAAGCTTAACGATGTTTTATATAAATACATGGGTGACGATGGCTGGAACGTTGGAACTATCAAAAAGAACGCCTATGTCGCTGGCTTTGTCGGGCAAAAAGCCAAAGAGAAGATCAAAGACGGCCTCCTTTTTGGTGTGCAAAATTGGGGCCGCGGCTCCATCGTTTACCTGGCTGACGATCCACTATTCCGAAGTTTTTGGGAAAACGGCAAACTGCTATTTGGAAATGCGGTGTTCCGGGTGGGGAATTAGGGGTGTTATCGGGTAGCAGTTATTGGATATCAGTTATCTTCTAACTGACGGAGTTAATTAATATTCCCTGATAGTGAATAAATGATACCAATAGCTAAAATTAATTATTCCCCTTCACCCTTCCCTTCAGGTCATCGGCACCGCTTTCGTGTTGGCGTGCTTTAATTTTAGTGTTACCAAAATTGTAAGTTAATGTCAACCTGGTGATTCGTGTTTCGCGCTTTTGGGTAATAAATAACACCGTGCTTTCGTAATTGCTGTTGACATCGTTGGTCATGGTGTTAAATATATCACTCATGGCAAGTTTTACATTCAGTTTTTTGGCAAAGGTATGGCTGATGCCGGCATCAGTAGCATACCTCGCTTTAACGTCGTAAAGCCCATAAGTTAGACCAGACTGGTAATAGCTGGTAATTTCCAGTTTATAGCCGGCTACCGGTGTTAGTGTTTGGGTGGCTCTTAAGTTGTATGCGAGTTGACCCCTGTCAAGATTCCCGCCTTCGAGATTATTTGACTTAAATCCGAGATAAAATGCTGTTGCGTTAACATTGCCTTCCCACCATTTGGTTATTGTATACGGCGCGTATAGGTTCACATTGTAAGCATTTTGTTCCTGTAAATTATCCTGGGTAATGAACGAAACTTTTGTTGCCGGATCGGTGCCGGGTACTTCCGTTATAACGTCGGTGGTGCGGCTATACCCCAGCGACAGCGTAATACTTTTATTATAGGTATAGGTGAACTCGAAATTATTGGTATATTGAGGCCTCAGGTAAGGGTTTCCTTTTTGGTAAGTATAAGGGTCGAGGTGAAATACAAAGGGATTCAGGTTATCATATTGTGGCCTGTCGATTCGACGACTGTAAGAGAAATTGATCTCGTTCTTATCGTTAATTGCATGATTGATAAATACACTTGGAAACAGATTGAGGTAGTGCCGAGGTATATTTGAAAGTACATTTGCTGAATCGCCTGTTGCAGTTGAGCTGGTGTACTCGGCGCGCAAACCTGCTTGTACGGAGTAACCTTTAAAATCCTTGTTTAAATTAATATAACCGGCGTCAATAATTTCGTCATACACAAAATGGTTTGTGCTGACATAAGAGTCTGTTACAATCGTTTTTTCTGTCAGGTTATTATCGGTTTTTACGTCGCTGAATTTCAGTCCGGCTTCCAGTTTTAATGATTTGCTGATGGGTTTTGTATAGTCAGCTTTGGCAGTGTGGATGTCTATCACCGATGGTGTAAGGTTTCCCAGGAATGATTCGGGACGTTGCACAGCACCATTTGCCAGGAAATAATCGGTCACATATTGAGAAAGCGAGTTGTTCCTGAATTTCGAATAGTCGAAATCGGCGCTCAATTCCTGGCCGGCAGTATCTATTTTATAGGTGTCATTCAGGTTAATTGCAAAATTATTAAAAGACTGGTGCATTTTGGATACTGTACGCAGTGTTGAATCGGCCTGCGTAAAATTGGGCCCGATATAGGTATTATCATTGATGCCATCATTTTCGGTATTTGAATAACCGTTGATAACAAAACCGATAGTGTTTTTCGTCGTCAGGTCATAATCAGCACCCAGGCGGTAACTGTAGTTATGGTCTTGCTCTGTCAGCGGGCTAGTTTGCCTAAAATAAGTGGTTGCACCCGTACTGTCGGTAATAATGCGTTTGATGCCTATATTTTGAATGCGCTGGTTATCATTATGACTAAATGTTCCGAATACATTCAGGTTACCTTCTTTATGGTTTAATTGTAAGGTTTCGTTGTCTTTCCAATAAGCGCCGTAGCCGGCTCCAGCGGTCAGGCTTCCGTTTGTGCCAGTCTGCTTGTTCTTTTTAAGTTTGATGTTGATGATACCCGAATTACCGGCCGCATCATATTTTGCTGAAGGATTCGAGATCAGTTCGATCGATTGGATCGTATTACCATCGGTGGACCGGAGTAAGGTAGCCAGTTGGGCAGCCGTTAGGTAGGTGAGTTTGTCGTTGATCATAACGGTAACACCCTGTTTCCCTTTTAAACTGATGTTATCGTCTTTATCTACACTTACACCCGGTGCACGTGCCAGGATGTCCATAGCCGAATTACCTGCGGTTAATACACTGCCGGCGACATTTACCACTACGCGGTCGGTTTTTTGTTCCACCAGCGCACGGGTTGCTACAACATTAACCGTTTTTAAATTTTGGTTTGATGGTTGCAGGTTTACCAGGGGCAGCGTAAATGTTTGGGTATTTTGGTCAATGCTAAATGGGTTACTTTTTACTTTCTGATAGCCTACGATACTAATACTCACCAGGTATTGACCGTTTTTGACATGATCGAAGGTATATACGCCAGCATCATTACTAATGGTCCCTTTGACCTGGCTCGAATCGGTAGCGTTAAGCAAGCTAACTGATGCAAAAGGCATAGGTTTAGCCTGTTCATCCAACAGACTGCCCGATACATGGCCGGACGGATTTGCATTTTGAGCAAGACTTACCCCCTGGATCATGGCAAGGCCAAACAGCGTTAAATAAATTGATTTTATAATGGTTTTCATTGAGTTAGTTTCTTTAATAATTAGGCAATAAGTTACCCTAGGGGACATTTTTCCTTATTTTGGTTTTTAGATAAATTTTAACTTTAGGTTGTTAAACCCTTGAATGTTTGCGTTGTTGTTTTCCCGGTATTTTAATAGCTCTCCTGATTTCGTTTTAGTTGCTCATTTCCCCCATTGTTATTGTTCCAATAGCATCCAGATAAAGAGAATGCTATCACCCATCTTCTTTGGGAATTCTGACAATAAGATGTTCTTTTCGATTAAATGGTTACAGGAAAATGGGGGTTTTCCGTTCAATGAGACCATTAAATAGGTAAAGCAAGGGTTTTTGTCGGTGAAAATTATAGGAGATGCTTCAATCCCGGGACGATATTAGTTAGCACTATCTTAAAAAAAGAAAAGGCAGGCCTGGTTTGAACCGGCGGCATTTGGTCGCCATTATTATTGGCAGGGGGAGCCGTTAGTGGTGTTGTCGGTACTAGCTTGGCGGCATCCGGATTAAAAGTTTTTACCGATAGAACTTTTAATACTGGTTTTTGGAGGTTTTGTAACCTGCTACTGTTCACATAAAATATTAACATAAGCCCGCCAATCAGCAGGCTTATGTAAGTTGATCGCATTTTCATCGGTGTTGATTGCATTGATGAAACGAATGGAGTATTATTTTACTTTGATCTTAGCACTGTCTACAGGCAAATGCTTGCGGATGATGGTATCGGTTACCAGGGTATCAACCTTGCATTGCAAACCATTATCAGTGATGGTGAATGTAGCATCTGTTACTTTATTATAGTCCTTTTTATTTACCTCGTTACATTCTCCGATATTAAAGTCGACAAAACGTCCAACCTCATGATCTACCACAACTTTAGCATATTTGGGTAATTTAAGGGTGAGGTAAACTTCTTCATCATGCCATGGTTCGTCTGTTTTGCCATAAAAGCGCTGATCGAATTTCAAAACCGTGTCCTGCTGTGTAAACTGGTATTTAATATCGCGGGCGTTAGCCAGGGCGGCTTCATAAAATGGTCCCCTTGAGCGGTAGGATTCCGTCAATGATGGCTGTGCCGAATCGCTCGCTTCAATATCAAGGTGGATGTTCCTGTGATTAAAGCTTTCGAAATCGTTGTCATCATCATCAGTGATTTTAATATTTGGTGAAAGGCTTTTAATGTTGAGTCTGGCACTGTCTCCGGCTGTAAAATATTTCAGCTCATTTAGTTTTATATAATAGGTATTGTTTTTGGAAGGTTTAAGCGCGATATATTCAACAACACTGGCATGCGAGCGGAATTCGGATGCGATACCGATCACCTGAAATACAAATACGCCTACAGCACATAGCCAAATTGCCAGTGCTGTCGTACCGGTTGAACGGTTGATGCTGCCTACATGGAATATTCCTTTTAATACCAGCATAATGATGCTGACCAAAGGGATGATTGCAACCAGGAATGCTGAAACGAATATCGTATTGGCATTATGATGGCGTAAGATCTCATAAGGAACGCCTTGAAAAGGAAGGAAATGTCCAACGCTTAATAATGCTATTAAAGCAACAATAAAGAAAACGAAGAAACCAAAACTGATCAGTAAAATCAGCACTCCGAAGAATTTTATAAACAGATTTGCGAAGCCTCTGATAAAGTTACCGAGATGATGGGCCAGGTCGCCCGAAAAATCGCGGGCTTTGTATACAAATGGCCGGGCTTCGTTTTTAAAGGTCGAAAAATTTTGGTGCATGCCGCCTAATTCCTGTTCGAAATTTCGTTTGAAACCTTCGAGGTTGAGCTTTTCACCTTTCATGGCCATTTTATCGGCACGGGTAATTGCTTTTGGAACCACAATCCACAGTATTATATATAGGAGTAGTCCCATACCCCCTGCTAATACAGTCAGTGCAAATGCCAGCCTTATCCATACTACCTGAATATCGAAGTAGTTGGCAATACCTGCAGCCACGCCTGCAACCAGGTGATCATCGGGGTCGCGGAACAATCTGCGGGTACTATTATTAGTGTAATAGGTATCGGCAAATGTTGGTTCGGTATCCTGTTCCGATTTTTCAAAATCGGCTACAGTGCCCATCTGGCCGATCACCGTGTTTACATCCTGTTCCACGATCACCTGCTTGCCTTCGTTTGCCAGCAGTTCGTTAAACATTTCAGCTATGCGGTTTTCGATATCGGTTGTAATCTCCAGACTATCGGCTGAGTTTAAAAAATGACGTTTAACATCCGTCATGTAATTTTTAAGTACTTCGTAGGCATCTTCTTCAATGTGAAATACTATGCCGTTTATATTGATGATAATTGTTTTGTTCATGATCTTTCTTTTTTAACAGGTTATTTAACTTTCCGGTCGCCGATAGAGGTTTTAACGGCATAGGCCAGTTCATGCCAGGTTTTGTCTAACTGTTCCAAAACCTTTTTTCCTTCATCAGACAGGACATAATATTTTCTTGGTGGCCCCGACGTAGACTCAACCCAGTTATAACTAAGGAGTCCATTGTTTTTTAAACGGGTTAATAGAGGGTACAAAGTCCCCTCAACCACAAGCAATTGGGCAGTCTTGAGTTCAGCAATAATATCTGAAGCGTAGATCTCGCCTTTTGCTATAATGGAAAGGATGCAATATTCCAAAACACCTTTCCTCATTTGGGTTTGTGTATTCTCGACAATCATAATGCAAAGATATATGTTTTAAATTGTATTATGCAATACATAGTACTAAAATTAATATTATTATGTGCTTAAAGTGCCTTTTTTTAAAATAATTTACGTTTTCGAAAGATTTTATTTGACTTTTTAATAATCTAACACTACTTTTATCTTTAATTAACTATTAACTGATCTTATTATTAACGAAATGAAAAAACTTCTACTAGTAAGTTTGTGCTTTCTGATGTTATGCGTAACACAGGTGTTTGCACAAAACCGTACTGTTACTGGTACGGTTACGGCCAAAGATGATGGCCTTCCTCTCCCGGGAGCCACCGTAAAGGTGAAGGGTACCAACTCCGGTACACAAACCAACACTGATGGTAAGTTTACCATTGCAGTGCCTTCTGGTGGCTCAATTGTAATTTCGGTAGTTGGGTATGTACCTCAAACCATTGCGGTTGGTACCCAAACGAACCTTAAAGTTGCATTGGAGCTTTCAGCCGCAATCCTGAACGAGGTTCAGGTAACTACGGCATTGGGCATAAAGCACAATTCAAAGGAATTGGCTTATTCTGCCGCTACAGTTACCCCAAAGGAACTTACCCAAACCAATGTTACCAACCTTGCCAACGGCTTGACTGGTAAAGTAGCAGGTTTAGGTGTATTCTCGCTGGATAACGGTATCGACCCTTCAGTTACGATTAACCTTCGTGGTTTCCGTTCACTGGAAGGTAACAATGGTGCGCTGATTGTATTGGACGGTGTGCCGGTACCATCACAAACTATTTCGGCCATTAACCCGAGTGACGTTTCTGACGTAACCATTCTGAAAGGTGCAGGTGCTGCAGCTCTTTACGGTTCGCAAGCTTCAAACGGTGCAATCCTGATTACTACCAAACGTGGTAGCAGCGATGGCAAACCGACTGTAATTTATGGAAATTCATTCCAGTGGCAGAATGTTGCTTTCTATCCAAAACTGCAAAATGGTTATGGACAGTACGGTGGTGAGCCTAACTACATCGATCCATTGACCGGTTTTACCGAGCAGGTTCCTTACGAAAACCAATTATACGGACCTCCGTTCAACGGTTCTATCGTACAGATTGGTGCACCGTTGGATAGTGCAACTGGTAGAGTAGTTACATCAGTATATTCTGCATTACCAACTAACCCGATCCAACAATTCTTCAACACTGGTTATACCGAGCAAAACGATATCTCTTACCAACAAGGAAAGAGCTCTGAAAATTCATTCTTTGTTTCTGCTCAGAATGCCTATACCACTGGTGTTGTACCAAATGACAAGAATACTAAGAATGCATTCAGCGCCAGGGGCCATACAACTTATGGCAAATTCTCACTGGATTATTCAGTTGGATATACCAAGACCAACGTAAGTACCTATATTAATAATGGTAAGAACGTTTCTGGTCAGGGTGGTGGTTTCACCGGTGCTGACTTGTATACCACTATCTTACAGTGGCCGGCTAACTTACCGATCAAAAATTATTCGGACCCGAGTTCAGATATAGGTAACCCAAGTAACTTTTATGACGCTTACGCGATCAACCCTTATTGGACGATCGACAACGCTCGCGATAATTATGAAAGAGATCAGGTATTATCTCAGTTAAAGTTAAAACTCGATCCTACAAAATGGTTATCAGCCAGTTACCAGTTATCAAATAACTTTGGTATTTTCCAGGACAGAACAACCAAACAGGAAGTTGACTTTACCGCTTATGGTATTAGTGACTACTTCCATGCAGGTAACGTTCCTTCAGGTTATACCAGCGGTAAAAATCTGGGTTCGGTATATGACTATTATGCATTTGGCGAT
>CAIPPO010000226.1 GCA_903866915.1 uncultured Mucilaginibacter sp.
ACCAGCGATATCGCAGCAATTTTTGCTCGTCAAAACGCTTGACCGAAAAAGCATGCTGCAGGAAATAATCTTTAGGATAGTCATAATACAAACCCCAGTTATCGCGCAACTCGCCCGGCTTATTTTCGGGGAAATATACGGTCCCAAATAAATAATCCCACATAGAAAATTTAGTGGCGAAATTGGCATGAAATACCTCGCGGTAATTGGCGTGGTGCCAAAGGTGCAATTCAGGACTATTCAGAAAATATTTAAGCCTACCGAATTTAACGTTGACGTTGGCATGAATAAACATCCCAAACATAGCATCAAGCAGTGCCTTGATCGGCACGATAATCTCGGGGTTAGGGCTTAGAATGACAATCGGCGCAAATTCTATCGTTTGGTTGATAATGATCTCGACAATATGCGAGCGTGAGCCCGCCAAAAAATCAACTTCCTTGCCCGAATGGTGTGCCTCATGGGTTCGCCACAATAATTTATTGGCGTGCTGCAACCGATGGAACAAGTAGATGTACAGGTCGTGGGTAAATAGAAAAAACAAAACCTGTTCGGTAATGGTCCAGTTTTTAAACCATTGCAAACCGCTAACATCTACGTGATGCTGAATGGGCGCAATGATAAAATCAAATATCAGAATTTTTAAAAAGTAACTTTGGATGATCGTATACCAAACCAGATCAACCCAAAAACCATCCCTGAAAAAAGGCAGACCTTTACGATAGGGCGAGATCCGTTCCCAGGCAATTATGAATGCAATCCAGGAGAACAGGATGATGGTTGTTATGGTTACTAATTTCGATTGATCCATTTTTTGTTAGTCTGGAGTCTTAAGTCCTGAGCCTTAAGTCGCTCCCGTTATTTGTATAAATTAACCGGCAAATTTACTGTAGACACTGCCAAAAAGAGCCACCAGGTTGCGCCACGATAGTTTTTTGACAATACCCTGATCCGACTCAAGACTCAGTACTCAAGACTTAAGACTTATACTCCGGGCTGATATTAACCCGCAGCCTTTTCATTGGACCAAGTTCCGACTCGTAAACTTTTTTGATACCATCACCTGCGGCGATCTCTACATCGCGGATATCCCGTACCAGGCGTGCCAGACCCTGCGGTTCAACAGAAGCGGCATGGTCAGAACCCCACATGGCCCTATCAAGGGTAAAGTGCCTTTCAACAAATGTAGCACCCAGGGTTACCGCTGCTACGGTTGTAGCCAAACCCGTTTCGTGGCCTGAATAACCAATTGGCACACCAGGATATTTCTTTGCCAGTGTATTGATCATGCGCAGGTTCAGTTCTTCCGGCTTGCAAGGGTAGGCAGAAGTTGAATGGGCAATGAATAACGGATATTCTGGATCGAATTTCTTAACCAGATCAACAGCATCTTCGATCTCCTTATAGGTCGACATACCGGTTGAAAGCATCAGAGGTTTTCCGGTAAACAATATACGTTTGATCAAAGGGAAGTCGGTAAGCGAAGCTGATGCTAACTTATACAAAGGCGTATCAAACTGTTCCATAAAGTTTACAGCTTCCACATCCCAGGTTGATACGAACCAGTCTATACCGAGCTCGCGGCAATACTGGTCGATAGCAGCATATTCTACCACGCCAAATTCCGTTTTGCGTTTGTAGTCGATATAGCTCATGCGACCCCAGGGAGTATCACGCATAATTTCCCATTGGTCTTTGGGTACACAGATCTCTGGTGTGCGTTTCTGAAATTTCACAGCACTTGCTTTAGCAGCAACCGCCTCGTCGATCAACTTTTTAGCGATCTCGAGTGATCCATTATGGTTGATGCCTATCTCGGCGATGATATAACAAGGCTCACCGGGCCCAATGCGCTGTCCGCTGCTTAGTTTATAGGTTTTGCTGATCGATTGAAACTGCGATTCTTTACGATTGGCATCGATCAATAATTCAGCCAGCTCGCGGAAGGCACCTTCACCGCCTTTTGCCTGGCAAACATAGTCTACCTGTTCTTTTACGAAAGAAAGTGCATCTGCCGGTGCAGCAGTAAAGCCTACCAGTTCCATGATCTGCTGGTCATTACAATCGTCGCCGATATAGGCTACCTCACTTGCATTTAGTTTCAATCGTTCCAAAATATCTTTCAGGATCGCAGGTTTGTCTTTTGCGCCCAAATGAAGCTCGGTAACTTTAAGTTTTTCGGCTCTTTTGGCAACTGATGGCGATAATTCTCCGGTAATGATACCGGTATCGATTCCCGCCAGGTTTCGCAGGCGTTCTACTGCCATGCCATCGCGAATATTAAATTTTTTAAGTTCCTCACCTGACGCACCGTAATAAACACCTGCATCAGTTAATACACCGTCGCAATCTGTCAGCACCAGCCTGATGCCCGATAGTTTTTGCAATACCTGTGATCCCATATCCCCTGTTTTTAATTGGTTTTAAATTGCTGTCCAGCCGCCATCCACTACCAGGTTAGCGCCTGTCATATAAGCTGAGGCTTCGCTGGCTAAAAATATCAGTGCCCCCTGGTAGTCGGAAGCCTGTGCCATGCGCCCCAGCAATGTTTTTGCTGAATAGTTTTGTATAAAAAATTCGTCCTGGCTGTTTTCTACACCGCCCGGAGAAAGTGTGTTTACCCTAACTCCTTTATTCCCCCAATAGGCAGCAAGAAAGCGTGTAAAGTTGATCACAGCGCCTTTGGTGACCGGGTAAACGGCTGATTTGAAAAAAGTTTGGTTGCCGTCTTTGTCGCGATAAATGCTTTGATCAGGACCAACGATACCGTATGTTGAAGCCAGATTAATGATGCTTCCGCTACCTTTTTCTGCCATTACGGTACCAAACACCTGCGACGCCAGAAAAACCCCGGTAACATTTACATCCAATGATTTGCGGAACGAACTCAACGGATAATGCTCAAATGCCGATTGTTCTTTGGCCAGCTCCGGGTTTTCGAACATGTCGTTGATGGCGGCGTTATTAACCAAAATATCAATAGAACCATATTTGGCCAGTATCTTGTCCCGAGCAGCTTTGAGCGATGCTTCTTCGGTTACGTCAACTGCAACTCCTAAATGTTTGTCGCCTAAGCTCGCAGCAAACGCTGTACAGGCGGCTTCATTGATATCGGCAACCACTACGTTAGCACCAGCCTGAGCCAATGCCTCGCAATGTTTCCTGCCGATCAGCCCCACGGCACCGGTTACGATCGCTGTTTTATTGTCTAACGAAAACAGTTTCATCAGGCGGTCTTCGGTTTGATATTGTAATTGCTCACTTTACGGAAAACAGCTTCCAGTACTTCACCTTTCAGGTATTGTTTTACGTTACCGCTTTCGACAGCTTGTTTTAATATCGGCAATACCTCGCGGTAAACCGAAAGTGTATAAGCTATATCCTCATCACTGTGGCTGAAGCACATATTGTGGAAACCGGCCCAAAGCACACCGCGTTTGATCATTTCCTGTTGTAAAAGTGCTTTTACTTCCAGTCCGTTACCGGCTTCGGGAGTAAAGGTTACCATGGAGCGGCAATTGTAGCCTATACAACGGGTATAAATATCGGTACCGGTTTCAATGGCTATCTGGTTGTAGCCGTCTTTCAACAGGGCGCCTTTTTCATCGAGGTATTTCGGCACATTTTTATCCCTAAGTTCGTTGATGGTAGCTACCGTAGCTGCCAGGGATAAAGCCTCGCCACCAAAAGTAGTATAGCTAAATACGGTTGAATTGAGCGCTTCCATCACATCGGCTCTGCCGGTGAGGAATGCGATTGGCATACCATTGGCACATGCTTTTGAATATACTGCCAAATCGGGCTTTACATCGAAGTATTCCTGCGCACCGCCCAGGGCTATGCGGAAGCCGGTCCACATCTCATCAAATATGAGTAGCGTACCGTTTTCGCGGCAAACTTCGGCCAATTGTTTCAGGAAGCCGGGTTTTGGTGCTTCAAAAATAAATGGCTCGAGAATCAGAGCAGCAACAGTGTCATCAAGCGCAGCTTTTATAGCGTCGATATCATTATACTCGAAAGTATAGGTCATGTTTTGGATAGCCTCTGGAATACCGGCATTGCGGCTGGTAATTCCTATATACCAATCGTGCCAGCCGTGGTAACCACAGCAAAATATTTTATCGCGACCGGTAAACGCCCGTGATACGCGAATCGCGGCGGAGCATACGTCAGCCCCTGTTTTGGCAATTTTTACTGCTTCGGCGTTGGGAATTATCTCCTGCAGCATTTCGGATACGACTACCTCGAGCGGATGCATCAGCGAAAAAGTGATGCCATCTTCCAGTTGTTTTTTGATCGCTTCGTCAACTGCAGGATAGCAATAACCCAGGGAGATTGGGCCGATAGCGGCATTGAAATCGATATATTCATTACCATCCACATCCCATACGTGCGAACCTTTAGCCCTTTGCAGGTATTTTGGTGCTACCCCTTTGGTAAATTGACCCGGACCTTTCGCCAGGGTTTGGGTAACCGGTTTCTGCACTTTAAGTGCGCGGGCGTACCACTCGTCTGATAGGGTGATATCAGGGTAGTTTTCGTTAAATTTTACGGTGTTTGGCATTTTAATCACTAATTATTCAGAAAATTCCTGTGCAGCTATGGTAGTTTGTACAGCTTTGGTGTTATAACCTAATATCTTTTCGGCGATCTGTTTGCCGGTGAATCCTTCATGTTCCAATACTTTTGGCAACAGTGAAGGTTTGAACCATTTTTCATTCAGTGCCAGGGGCAATACTTTAGCACTAGCCTGGTGTTTCAGCAAAACTTCGGCAATAATACTGTACAGCCCGCCAGTTAAAAAATGATCTTCGACAGAAACCACCAAATTACTTTCAGCAGCTTTTAAAATAGCTTGTTCGTCGACCGGCTTAAGACTGCGCATATTGATAAACCCAACCGACAAGCCCTCGGCCTGCAATATCTTAACAGCTTCCAGTGCCTGTTCGAACAATAAGCCATAAGTAAGAATAGTTACATCGCTGCCTTCGCTGATGATTTCGGCTTTGCCGAATTCAAAAGGAGCATGTTCGTATTCTGTTTTTCGAGTATTAATGCGAACGTAGGAGGGGGATGGGTAATTCCAGATCTGAGGCAACATTTTCAGCAGATCGTCTTCATCGGCCGGTGCAAAAACAGTCATATTGGGGATACCACGCATCAGCGAAATATCCTCAATAGCCTGGTGTGTCGGACCGTTGCCGTCCGACAAAAAACCCGGGATAAAACTGCTAAGCTTAATGGGTAAATTAGGTATCCCGGCATCAGTACGCACAAATTCAAAAGCGCGCATGGTCAGGAAAGAAGCCAATGCGTGCACCACCGGAATTCTGCCCCGCAGTGCCAGGCCTGCAGCTGCGCCTATCATGGTTTGTTCGGTGATACCAGTGTCAATAAAGCGATTGCCCAGATGAGCGTATATATTACGTACAAGTGCACGATTCTCGGCAGTCATTACCACAAAGCGGTCGTCTGCAAGAGCTTCCTGAGTTAGTAATTCTTCGTAGGTCATTTTATCTTACTACTAAAGTTTCGGATGTTAATTGTGTCTGGTGTTCGCCATGCAATTCCTTTAGCAGGCTATCAATTTCGGTAGCTGTAAAATTACAGAACCAGCGGTCGGCACGGCGTTCAATGCTGGGCAGCCCCCTGCCGCGAACAGTATCGGCAATAACCACGTTTACTTTACCGGGCTGAAATGGGTAGGCAGAGAAGGCTTCGTGCAAGGCATCAAAATCATGACCATCAATGCGCTTAACTGCAGCACCAAATGCGGTAAACTTATCGTGCAGCGGTTCCAATGGTATCAGGTCTTCCGTAGGCATATTTGCCTGAAACTGGTTACGATCTACAACAAAGATCAGGTTATCCAATTTATAAGCATTGGCTACCAGCATAGCCTCCCAGCAGGTTCCTTCGTTCAACTCGCCATCGCCTAAAATACATACAACCCGGTTTTTACCCCCGCGAATTTTAATATCCAGCGCTACACCGATGGCTACCGAAGGCAAATGCCCAAGCGAACCGGAATGAAATTCTATTCCCGGAATTTTTGTGTTCGGATGCCAATATATATGATCGTCTATAGACAAATGATTCTTTAACCGTTTACCCTCCATCAAACCAAGCTCTACAAAAGTGCCGTAAAGTGCAGGCACGTCATGGCCTTTTGACAGGAACAAATAATCGCGGTTCGGGTCGTCAAGGTTATTGCTATTGACATTGAGCCATTCCGAATAAAGGTAAAGGATCAGATCGGCAGCCGATAGTGAAGCCCCCACAAAGCAACCGCCGTCGGTTGCCATGCGAATGATATGTTCACGCACTTTCAGCGCAGTTGCCTGTAATGCCTCTTTATTAATAACTGTATGTTGGGTACTCATCTTTCTTTATTAATCTTTTTCAGCCCGGTATCGTTTTAGTCTGATCGGCTGATATGGTTTTTAGTTCGTCGAGGTGGTTGCGGTACCAGTTAACGCCGGAATATTCGGCATTTATTTCATAAATATCGGGTCTTTCTTCCAGCAATTGCAAAATATCATCGCAGGAAAAATCTGGCTTATTCGGGTACAGATTTTCAAACACTGTTCTGATGAATTCATAGTCGGCCAGGTAGTCGATCGTGAAACGGTGAGACATGGAATAATCCTTCCCGGTTTCCCAAACCACGTTAGCGATCCTGAATTTTTCCGGATTTTCCCAGATATAAGGCGTGGTATGTTCCAGTTCCAATTTTCGTGTTGCTTCCTGCCAAACTTTGCTGATGCAATCCATTGTCATGATCTCTACATCATTTCCATCCGGGAACGTTGCAGGGTGCAGATTGCTCACATAATCATATTCCCCTTCGTGAGACTCATAAAAATCAAGCACCTGGTCAATAATTCGCGGGTCAATAAGCGGACAGTCAGAAGGTATCTTCAGTACGATATCCGCATTAAATAACCTGGCCACCTGATAATGCCTGTCAAGGAGGTTATTCAAATCACCACAAAAACAGGGTACCCCTATCCGCTTGGCCTCACATTCAATAGCTCCACCCCGCTCTTCCTCAGGGATTGCTATAACCAATTGGGCAGCGTGTTTAATCATCTGCAGGCGCTCGATCATACGAAAAAGCAGGCTTTCACCCAGTATTGGAAGCATTACTTTACCAGGCAAACGACTCGAGGTCATCCGGGCTTGTACAACTATGACAATCTTACCTGGCATAAATTTGTATTGTGCCTGTCAGGCGTACAACTCCTCCAAAATATTTTCCTCTTCGGCCCTGTATAGGTACTGCTTCAGAAAGTCGTCTC
Organism: uncultured Mucilaginibacter sp.; assembly: GCA_903866915.1. Lineage (GTDB taxonomy): Bacteria > Bacteroidota > Bacteroidia > Sphingobacteriales > Sphingobacteriaceae > Mucilaginibacter. The sequence goes on from CAIPPO010000226.1 coordinate 7,302, forward strand.
TCTGACCCTCAAACTCGACATAAGCGCGACAAATATTAGCGATATTCCTAGCTGAGGTTCCTCCGTTTTGCAAAGGTGCCAGGCGCTTTAACTCGTCCAGTTTAAAGTACGAATGCACTTTTTTACCCAGAGCCAGCCCTGTATATACAACAGTTGAATATTGTGTAATCAGTTCGATGCAGTTAGCAATCATATGATTGGTATTGCCATTTTGGAACACCAATGTACCTTCCGGAGCGTGCTCCCGAATCTCGGCCTGGGCGCGCTCAAAGTTTTCGTTAGGATGAAGCTTGAACAGGATAGGCCTGCCGCCGGCAATTTCAACTGCTTTTCTGATGAATGCCGGACGGTCTTCATTGCGGTAGGTCTCGCGCATATCTGTAGTAGCCACCATCACGTAATCGCGATAGGGAAAATCATTATCGAGGTACTGGCTGCAATTGTCATAATTTGGCATTCCGGTAGCAAAAATTCTTTCACTTTCGGTGCCCATGCTGGTAAAATAATTTTTGTAACCATCAGAGGCTGCGCAATAAATATCACAGCTATTGCCTGATCCGTTAAGCGAAGTATTACCTGCCAGATAAGCAGGTAAACGAAGCCCTTGTACCACTTTACTCCAGCCGGTTAATTTATCAATCATACCTTCCTGCACCCAAACAATTTTGTACTTGCGCAAACTATCGGCAATAATCAAATCGGAACAATAAACAACCAGGTCGTATTGGTTCAGCTTTGCACCAAAGTCAATCTGTAGATTATGATTAGCCAGATATTCTTCAGAACGGCGTCTAAACTGACCTGCCATTATGGTACTTTCAGCTATCGCGGTATGTTTTATTATTAATTTTAAGAATTTCGAATCGGTGAAGATCTGGCTGAACCAACAATCATAATCGGGCAATTGCTCCGCGATTTGGTGCATTTGCGTTGTTTGATTGATGGAACCCGTAATGAATAATATCTTCTTCTTCAGTTGAACCATAGAGGGTTTAATTTGTGTTAGGTTCGGATGAAGTCAAATGTACAAATGACGTTTGGCTTTGATGTTAAAATGAATTAAACTTAATCTTATCTTAACACCGGCGTAAATTTA
>CAIPPO010000227.1 GCA_903866915.1 uncultured Mucilaginibacter sp.
ACGTTTTTCATACGCTGACATGCCCGCCTGCAGGCTTGTTCGTTTGTCCCGATAGCTATCGGGAAAGCAGATTAAATTGAAGCCAAGCGACCGTTCAATTATAAATTTTCTATTGACCATTGACTATTGACCATGGACTATCGACTCAAGACTCAAAACTACTCCCCCGGCATCTCCCACAACTCAATCTTATTCCCTTCCGGGTCGAGGATGTGGACGAACTTACCGTATTCTTCGGTTATAATGTCGTCTGCGATGGTTACTCCACTGGCGCGAAGCTCGGCTACCAGAGCTTCGATATCGTCCACGATATAGTTGATCATAAATTCCCGCTTTGAGGGCTCAAAGTATTTGGTATTTGCAGAAAACGGACTCCAAACGGTAGAGCCTTTGCTGCCGTCTGCTCGTTGCCATTCAAAATTGGTTCCGTATTCGCTATTTTCGAGGCCGAGATTTTTTTCATACCATTCGCGCATGCCCTTCGGGTCTTCGCTTTTAAAAAATATGCCGCCTATGCCTGTTACTTTCTTCATATCTATAAATTTAGGGATATTGAATTCTAAACCAAAATAATGTTATTAATTTAGCCAGACAGCATCAGCAACCTAAATAAAGCCCGATGGTATTAGTAAAAATTCTTTTCTGCATCATCCTGCTGGTTATCCTGGTGAGCTGGTTGAAGATCAATCCCTTTATTACTTTCCTTATTGTTTCGCTAACCGGCGGCTTGCTGTTGGGCATTCCGCTTGAAAAGGTCACCAATTCGGTCCAGCGCGGCTTGGGAGACACTTTTGGCGGTATAGCCATTACCATTTGCGTAGGAGCGATGATCGGGAAGCTAGTGGCTACGAGCGGTGCGGCTCAAAAAATAGCCAGTGTATTGGTCAACGGTTTTGGCTTAAAATACATACAGTGGGCTCTGGTATTGGTGGGCTTCATCATCGGCATCCCCCTGTTTTACGAAACCGGATTTGTATTGATGATCCCGCTTATATTTTCGGTCGTGTATCGGTATAAACTCAATGCGGTATATATCGGCCTGCCAATGCTGGCAGCACTATCGGTAACCCATGGTTTTCTGCCACCCCACCCATCTCCGACGGGCCTGGTAAACGCTTTTCATGCCGATATGGGCAAAACTCTGCTATACGGCATCTGCCTGGCAATACCGGCAATCATTATTGCCGGTCCGCTTTTGGCCCGCACCTTAAAGAACATCAACTCGCAGCCCCTCGCAACATTTAGGGCTGAAGAATTGCCCGATGATAAACTTCCCAGCGCCTTTAACAGCTTTTTCACCGCATTATTACCGGTAATGTTACTGATGGGCACCACCATTTACCTTAATCTCGATCATAGTCACGGCACGATACACCGCCTGGTAGCATTTATAGGCAATGCCCCCATCGTTATGCTTATCTCGCTTATTGTAGCCACCTTCACGATGGGCATCATGCAGGGTTTGGATTTGAAGCATATTGGACATCATTGCTCGCATGCCGTAAAGGATGTATCGCTTATCCTGCTCATAGTAGCGGGATCTGGCGCATTCAAGGCAGTGCTGACCGACAGCGGTGCCGCCAAAGACATAGCCGATATGTTTCAAAGCTTCCACATGCAACCTCTGCTGCTGGGCTGGCTGATTGCTGCGATCATCCGTATCAGTCTAGGATCGGCTACGGTAGCGGGACTAACTACCGCCGGTATCCTCTCGTCCATGGTTTTGCACGACCCCTCCATCAACCCCAACCTGATGGTTTTGGCCATCGGTGCAGGCAGCCTCACTTGCTCACACCTCAACGACGGTGGCTTCTGGCTTTTTAAAGAATATTTCAACCTCTCTATCAAAGACACGCTCCGCTCCTGGACGGTGATGGAAACTACGGTATCTATCATCGGCATTTCGGGAGTATTGCTATTGAATGCGGTAGTTGGTTAACAGGCAATTTTCAACCAAATTGCAGATTAGCCGATCAGACGAGTAAATTCGCCTTGCAATTCTCAATGTAATCAACAATCCCGATAGCATTCGGGAGCAACGAATCATCGGTTCAGACAAAATGACAAACAACACATACGGCATCATCGGTCTCGGAAAAATGGGACTCAACCTGGCCTTACAGGCAACAGACAAGGGCTATACCATTATTGGTTATGATAAATATGCACCAACGGTAGAACAGCCCAACCTGGTACTGGCAGCCAGCCTTGAGGACCTGATCCAAAAACTACCCAGGCCACGCAAAATATTTATCTATATCCCTGCCGGCCAGGCGGTTGATATCGTCATTGGTGAACTTACGCCCTTGCTCGAAGAAGGCGATATCATCATCGACGGCGGTAACTCCTATTGGGGCGACAGCATCCGCCGTGCCGAAAAGTTAAAAGAAAAAGGTTTATACCTGATCGACTGTGGTACGAGCGGCGGCACCAGCGGTGCACGTAATGGCGCCTGTTTCATGATCGGTGGAGATAAGGAAGCTGTGGCTCAGGTAGAAGGTTTATTGAAAAACCTGGCTGTTCCAAACGGATATACCCATTGTGGGGCATCGGGTTCGGGGCATTTTGTGAAACTGGTGCATAACGGCATTGAATTTGGCATGCTGCAGGCCATAGGCGAAGGCATGGATTTGCTGGAACACTACCGCGAAAAACTAAACATCAGTGAGATACTCTATACCTGGAACCATGGCTCGGTAGTACGCAGCTGGCTGATTGAATTAATGAAAAAATTATACGACGAGAAACAGGGTTTCAATGTGCCATCCTATGTAGAAGATACCGGCGAAGTAAACTGGCTGGTAAGCGATGCCATGCGGATGGAAGTAGCTATACCGGTAATCGCACAATCGGTGATGCAACTCATCGCTTCACGTGATGCTGATCATACTTCGCCCAAAGCAATAGCCATGATGCGCAACGGTTTCGGCGGACACCCTTTTGGTACCGACGCTGGTATTGAACATGAAAGACATTTTGGGCGTGTCGGGGGTTATGAGGAGGAAAAATAGCCTGGATATTAATTGATATGCGCCCTGATCGTACCTAAAAAATCGTACAGATCAAATGGCTTGCAGATATAGGCATCGGCACCGCTTTTTTCTTTTACGGCTTTAATGTCCCGGTTGGCCGACATCAGCACTACAGCGGTTTGCTTTAAACTATCGGATGTTTTAATGTATTTACAGATGTCTTTGCCGTGATATCCTTTAAGGTTAAGATCGAGTAAAACCAGGTCGGCCTTGCATTCAGAAACCCTGCGTTCAAAGTTTGGATATTCGGAAATGGAGGAAACTTCGTAACCCTCATCTTCCAATATCATCGTAGCAATATCAATAATATCTTCTTCGTCTTCGATGATCAGTATCTTTTTCATGCATTGTGTTTAACTGATCGTTGTACGTTCTTGATTTAAAGATTGTTTTAATATGAAAATTTAAACGCACAAAAAATAAAATTTACCGGATGCAACCTTTTCTTCGCAAAAAGTATCTTATTTTTAAGGATACTTCGCTAAAAATTAAACTTACAATGAAATTCAGCAATCGCATAACACTGCTTATCACGTTCCTGCTATCCGGTCTGACAGTTCTGGGCCAGGAAAATGTTGATACGGCTGCATTCCGGAAGATCCGTAATGCCGAATTAAGCAACTCACACATCCCATGGATCGCTCACAATCTTACAGATGGTGTTGGTCCAAGACTAACTAACTCTGCCGGGTATTTTAGGGGAGCAAACTGGGCCGCTTCAACACTTAAAAGCTGGGGCCTGAGCAATGCAGCGTTAGAGCCCTGGGGCGTATATGGCCGGGGTTGGGACGTTGACCAGTTCAGTATCTCGATGACAACGCCTTACCTGCAATCGATCATTGGTTATGCAGCTCCCTGGAGTTCAAATACCAATGGCGAAATAAAAGCATCGGTAAAAATATTGACCTATAAAATGCTTGATCCGGCTTATATCAGTCAGCATGCTGCCGATTTTAAGGGTAAGATTTTATACCTGGCCGGCAACAGTACAAAAATCGAAGGCGATTTCAAACCTTTTTCTACAAGGCTTACCGACAGCGAACTAAGGAAGTTGCCCGATACTTATATGATATCACGCACGCTGATTGATAGTTATATCAAAATATTGAGTGCTCAAAATCAAATATTGCAGCAACTGAAAAATGATGGAGCGCTGGCGTTGATAACCGCCAATGGTCGCGACGGCACTGTGGCCGTGCAGGCATTTAGTGGTTACAAAGTTGGCTGGCCAGCCGGATTGCCAGAGGCTGTGATTTCCGAAGTTGACGGTTTAAAGATCCAGCGTCTGATCGCTTCGGGCCATACTGTTGAACTTTCATTGAATATTAAAGGACATTTTAGTACAGGTGATACCCAGGGTTATAATGTAGTTGCCGAAATACCTGGCAGCGATCCCAGCCTGAAAGCCCAGGTGGTTATGTTGGGCGGTCACCTCGACTCCTGGACCTCGGGAACTGGCGCCACCGACAACGGCGCTGGCTGTATTGTGATGATGGAAGCAATGCGCCTTTTAGATTCATTACACCTGCAACCTAAAAGAACCATCAGGATAGCACTTTGGGGTGGCGAAGAAGAAGGCTTATTAGGCTCGTACGGGTATGTAAAAAAACATTTCGGTGATGCGGAAACAGGTGCTTTTACCCCCGAGCAGGCCAAAGTATCGGCTTATTTCAATCTCGATAATGGTACAGGTAAAATAAGGGGTATTTACGCGCAGGGTAATGCGCTGGCTAAGGCAATATTCGAGCAATGGTTTGCACCATTCCACGACCTTGGTGCACAAACGGTAACGTTGAGCAATACCGGATCAACCGATCATTTGTCTTTCGATTGGGAAAATATACCAGGTTTCCAGTTTGTACAGGATCCGCTTGATTATGAAACCAAAACGCATCATACGAATATGGATACCTACGATTATTTGCAGATCGACGACCTGAAACAGGCGGCCATTATCGTAGCATCCTTTGTTTATCAGGCTGCTAACCGGCCCGAACAGCTACCACGCAAGCCTGTGGTGAAGGAAAAATTTGTATTTGATGGCTTTTAAATAAACATCAATACCTATCAGAAAAAGGGGTTTAATGTGTGATACATTAAACCCCTTTTATTTTATGCTATCGCGATAGGGCACCTGTCTGGCATTCTATTTTTTTGACAAGTAAGTCAACTGCCCCAAATGTGTACTCAGATGATTCGTACGATTAATTATAATGTTCAATTTATTACGGTGCGGCTCTTTCAAAAAATCCTCGTCAGAAACGGCACTGTGACGCGTAAACCATTCCTCCGCCGTCAGATTATTCATATACTTATCGAGGGCCGTACTCACATCGGCCCAATATTGGCGTAAGGTTCCTGTTAGTGGCATGGGCAGGTTAGAGCGGTCGGGATTGCGAATAAATGTTTCTTCCAATTCCGGAAATAAACGCTCGCCAAAACCCAGCAAAGGCAACATCGCATCGTGTACTGCCGTCATATGGCCGAGCAGATAGATACCCGAATTTCGTCCGGGTGCGGTTTCCCGAGCTAATTCGTCATCGCTGAGTTTATCAAAGAGGGCAGTCAAGCGTTGGTTTTGCGTTTGCCAGTTGGATAGCACCATTTTGATGAACAACAATTTTTGACCAGCCGCACTTGAAGATTGATTATTTTCCATGGGTCTGTTTTTTTTATTCTTTGTCCAAATATCAACCCCTGATTTAAATTTTAAAACATACTGATGTAAACTTTCTACCCTCAAATAATTCCTTTAAATTTAGAATTCATAAACCAATTATGAATTTTACAAATCGATCCAATTTTGTCTATGCCGTAGAAAGCACAACTACCGCATTTTGCAATCAGTCGCCTGCACCTTCAACCAATTGTCAATTGTTCACACTATATAAAACCGATCTTTAATGGAAATGTCAAGAAGAAGGGCCCTTCAGGCTTTGGCCCTTACCCTACCTGCACTAAAATGGGCGCCTGGCTATGCTTTTAGCCAACACAAGCTACCGGTAAGTCCGGGGCCATTTAAAGGCACCCGGGAATCACTTCAGCATTATGCTATACCAGAGTGGTTCCGCGATGCCAAGTTCGGTATATGGGCGCATTGGGGGCCACAATCGGCTATTGAAGCTGGCGACTGGTATGCACGCAACATGTATCAGCAGGACCATGAACAATACAAACACTTTGTGACCAATTATGGTCACCCTTCTAAAATTGGCTATAAGGATACGATACCCAAATGGAAGGCTGAGAAATTTGATGCCGACCATTTGTTAGGACTGTATAAAAATGCCGGTGCAAAATACTTTATGACCATGGGAGTGCACCACGATAATTTCGACCTATGGAACTCCAAACATAACCGTTGGAACGCGGTAAACATGGGGCCCAAAATTGACATAGTTGGGCAGTTTAAGCAGGCAGCGCACAAGCACGGATTAAAATTCGGAATCAGCGATCATTTGTGGATCAGTCCGAAATGGTTTTCTACCAGCAAAGGCGCAGACAAAACCGGACCATATTCCGTCATTCCTTATGACGGCGCAAACCCGGCTTTTGACAGTTTATACGGAAAGTCAGCGAAGGTTTTTGCCGATCCGAATCTCACCTGGGACAATGAAGGTATTGCCGAATCGTGGAAGAAACATTGGTTTGACCGTATCAAAGACCTCGTAGACAATTATCATCCCGACCTCCTTTATTGCGATGGTGCTATTCCGTTCGAAGAATACGGCCTGAGCATATTGGCAAATCTATACAACCAGAGTGCGGCAAAGCACGGCGGTATCACCCAATCAGTTTACACCAGCAAACGAGCAGAAGACTCACAAGTTGGAACCTGTGTATTTGATGTTGAACGCGGTGTTGTCGACACGATATGGCCGCGACCATGGCAAACGGATACCTGCATAGGCGACTGGCATTATAATCGCAAAATGATTGGGCATTATAAGTCTGCAAAAACTGTGGTCGATCTGCTGGCTGATATCGTAAGCAGAAATGGGAACCTGATGCTAAATTTTCCGCTGCCTGCCAGCGGTATGCCCGACAATGACGAACTGAAAACATTGGACGGCATCACCAAATGGATGGCTGTAAACAATGAAGCGATACATGGAACGCGCCCCTGGAAGATTTACGGAGAAAGTCCAGTATCTAAAGTACCTTCAGGCACTTCGTTCAACGAAAATAAAAGAGAGGATCTTACCTTCAATGATGTGCGCTTTACAACCAAAGGGAAAATACTCTATTCCTTTTTTATGGGTTGGCCGCAAGAAGGGCATGTAGTGATTAAACCACTAGCTGCAAATAACCCGCATAAAACCGGCAGGATAGATAATATTGAGTTGTTAGGACATGGCAAAGTTGAATTTTCACAGGACGGGGAAGGTTTGAAAATCAGTTTACCGGCCCAAAAACCCTGCGAACACGCTTATGCGCTAAAATTAACCGGAATCGACCTGACTTAAGATGCAAACCCTAGTCTGTACTCAACCTGGTCATTTTGAATACCGCATAGCAGCCGATCCAGTGTTGACACCTGGGCATGCTGTCATCAGGATTAAAAAAGTGGGTATTTGCGGCACCGACCTGCATGCTTTTGAAGGCACACAGCCTTACTTTGAATATCCCCGGATTTTGGGCCACGAACTGGCCGCTGAAATTGTTGCGATCGAAGACAATGCCAACTTCCGTTGTGGAGATGCCGTTACCATAATACCCTACTTCAATTGCGGTAAATGTATAGCTTGCCGGTCGGGTAAATCTAACTGCTGTGTACAGCTTAAGGTTTGCGGTGTACATATTGACGGGGGGATGGTAGAATATTTGTCTGTCCCGGTTTCCTCACTTGTACCTGGTAACGGGCTTGGAAATGAAGCCCTGGCTTTAGTCGAACCCCTAGCAATCGGCGCCCACGGCGTACGCAGGGCGCAAATAGTTGAAGGCGAATTTGTTTTGGTTGTTGGCGCAGGCCCCATCGGTCTCGGCACCATTGAATTTGCCAGAATTGCCGGGGCAAAAGTTATCGTCGCAGACATTAACGAATCCAGATTGCAATTTTGCCGCAACTTTCTTGGCCTAGAGCATATTATTAATACGAGCGAGGGTAAAACTATCGAACACTTGCGGGACATTACGCGCGGTGATATGCCGACAGTTGTCATAGACGCCACGGGAAACAGGCAGGCAATCAACCAGTCGTTTCAATTCCTGGCTCATGCCGGGCGTTACGTACTGATCGGTTTGCAAAAAGGAGATATCACATTCAGTCACCCCGAATTTCACAAACGCGAAGCCACGCTGATGAGCAGTCGCAACGCAACAAGAGCTGATTTTGACCAGGTAACCGATGCGCTTGTACAGCGACAAATCAACCCATTAACCTATATAACGCATAGGGTAAATTTTGACGAGGTCAAGAGTAATTTTACCAGCTGGCTTGAGCCTTTGAATCAAGTTATAAAAGCTGTCGTTTCAATCTGAAATTCAATTGATTGTGCAATATAATCAACACAGCGCTGAGGATAATTGTACCCAATATAGGGAACTAGCCGGGATACTTTTAAGAAGGATTTAGTTAAATTAAAGGTGCACATGGGCATTTAATCAACTATTTCGATAAAATCGTAATTGTCGATTAACCTAATATTTAATTTCTGCCAAAAATATAACTGCAAGTTAAATTAAACTTTGTAATGTATTCTATTTCAATAAGTTAAAAATTACTATATATTTGGTACACCGTTTGCCTTTTAGTTATCATATGAAAATTAACTCCTAAGCTCAAACAAAAATGAAATCACTTATCACGCTATCATTTTCCATGTTCCTGTTTACACTGGCAGTACAGGCACAAAATAAAGTCGACAATGCCATTAATAGAGCAAACAACTCTGTTAATAGTGCCAACAACAGCGTAAACAACGCTAGTGCAACCGCCAGTAATGCCGTTAGTACGGTTGGTAACACTGCAACTCAAACGAAAGCCCTCGCCGATCAGGTGGGCGGAATGTTTGGCGCCAAAAAGAAACCAGTTGGCAACGTTGTAATTAAAGTACCCGGCACTACACGTGCTAAAATCAAACAATTGGTGGATATTGTAAAATCCTGTCCTGGTGTAAATGCATCAAACGTTGATTATGTTTGCGATGATACAGATCAAAGCATAACCATCGAAAATTACAAAGGAAAACTGAACGATTTTCTTGATGATATTGAAAAGAAAAGCCCGCTGGTAACAGACAATAATGCTAAAACATCGAAGGCGGATAATAGCATTATCATAACTGGCTTATAAAAGTTCTGACACCAGCTCTGTTAAGTTTACCAACTGACTTATTAGCTCAAAACTCAATGACCTCTCCCTGCACCGGGTATACCAGTTGCAGTGAAAGGTCGTTTTCATTTGCTAGCTGCTGTTTTATCCGGTCCATGTTACTTTGTGGCGGCTTCTGATGGGTAATTATGGTTTTGAAAGCGGATAATGGAACACCGGAAATTTGTTGAAGCTGGTGTAATTCTGCCATTAGCCAGCGCGGAGTTAAATGTCCAAAAAGCGCTTTATCGGATTGCTCATTTGGGAAGGAAACCTCGATCATAATAGCCTTTAATTTATTGGCCCTGATCAATGGCACTATATTTTCCCATAAGGTCTTCAGGTGCTCACTTTTTTCAATCTCATCCGGTCCGGTATCACCCAGATAAAGTAAATAACTATCGCCGTTACTTACCAAAAATGCTGTACTGGTTAGGTTTGAATGACTCAGCGGAAATGCCTGAACCGATAAATCAGTATTGTCAAGTCGGGTTACTACCCCGGGTGACAATACCTGGTAATGGTATTTTTTTAACTGTGGCATTTCGCCCTGGTCGCCGAAATTGGCCCAGCTTTGCCATGTAAAATAGCGCGTCTTAAAAGCATCAATACAATCGGCTAGTGCATAAATATTCTTGGCTGTATCATCCGGTGAATTAAGAACCAAACCCGCAAGGTGATCAAGGTGCGAGTGTGATATCAGGTAACCTTTGATGCATTGCCGAAGCACCCGCTCCGCAGGGATATTAAATACCTTATTTTCAATTGCTTTTTCGATCCCGGCATGCAATGTACCTGCATCCAGGCATATATAACGGGTACTCCCCGACGGCGCCAGCATATAGGCCGAGAGATTGCTTTCATCAGCTCCTCCTTTTACACCAAGTGGCACGATACGAAATGACGTACGCTTTAGCTGGCCAAAACTGGTTAGGCTTAAAATCAAAGCGAAAATCAAAATAAAAGCTTGGCGATAATGACTGGTAATCATGTGATAAAAATAAGCATCCGCCCGATTTTACAGGCATTTATTTATTTTCGCAGAATGAAATCTGGTAGCCTAGTTGCGAAAATTACTGTCCGTTTGTTTTTGTTACTGCTCCTTCTGGCCGTAGTTCCTTTATACCAGGCAGATAGCACCAAATTGCACAGTCTTTATTTTGTTACACCGCACCAATGGGTACTGGTGTTTCCCTGTATTCTTATCGGTGGTTTTATAACACTTTTCACGGGCTGCACCATCCAAAAATACAGCAAATCCGACTGGAACTGGTTGCTGGTGCTCAATACCATTGTGCTTGCAGCTTATTGCGCCACTACTTATATTCGTGTGCTTGAATTGATTAAGCGGTAGATTCAGGCTTGAGTTTTTTATCAGTAAGTTTTTTAGGTTTATAGTCTGCCCCCAGAAGTAGCCCCCAGGGTTTCAAACTTTCTACCCGATCAAAAATTATTTTCAGAATAGCCATAACCGGGATCGCCAGGAACATTCCTGAAAGCCCCCAGATCAATTCGCCTATAACAATACCGATAAACGACAGCAATGCATTTAACCTGACTTTAGAACCTACGACAACAGGCAATATCAGGTTAGAATCGATCAGGTGAATGGCAACAACACCAATGGCTACTACAAACACCTGCTGAACGTTACCGGTAGCGAAAGTTACCAGGGCACTCAGGAATAAAGCTGAAAATATGCCGACATAGGGTATAATATTAAACAAACCCACAATAACCCCAAGCAAGAGCGCGTACTTAATACCTATCATCAGAAACAGGGCACAGGCTATACAGGATACAATAAACATCTCGAGCAACAGGCCGAGGATGTATTGGCGTAATATCTTCTGCACATTCTCAACAATATCGAACACGGTTTGCTGGAAATCGTCGCCGGAAACAGCTAATAAAAATTTAAATAACAGGCGCCGGTAAAGCAATATTAGTAAGGTAAAGATGATGATGAATACAAAAAACAGGATCAATGAGCCTAATTCACCTACGGTACTACCCACAACATCTCCACCCGATGATATGATCTTATTGGTAGCATCGTGTACATAATCCATCTGTTTTTGCAAATTGATATGAAATGAGGCCTGGATCATATCCTGTATCTGCAAAATTGAACCCGCTACCTGTTTACGTAACATTGGCCAGTCATCTGCTAATTTGGTTATTTGAGAGCCAACGAGGTAAATAAGCCCATAAAATACGGCGATCAGACTAAGTATGGCACTCGAACCTGCGGCACCACGGGGCAATCGTAATCTCTTTTCGAAAAACGTGGCCAAAGGCATCAGCAAAATGGCAAAGATGAATCCAAACACCAGGGGGTCGAGTATGTCTTTACCAAGTATAACGAGGTAACCTAATGCGATCAATCCAACCAAAACCAGTGATAATTTTTCATAAAATGGCACCAGGAGTTTCTTTTCAGGCATAAAAAAAGAGATTTTTATAAAATATCCAACGAACGATTGCTGAGGAAAGATAAGGATAAAATAATTTATCAAAAGCAATTACGAGAAAAATGAAATGCTGCTTTTCTTATCGTCCGCTGCCCGGCGGAACTGGAGCATGCAGGCTATTGATATTCAGGTGAGCTGATAAAACCGACTTACCCTTAGGGGCAACCAAAATAGCATAGGGCCACCAATTTTTAGTTGCCAGCTTAATATCATAATCTATATAATAACGATCCTGACCTTTTAACTGGCCCGGCGTAAGCGTTGTATAGGTGGCGTTATCAGAGTACGGGTCGTAAGTCTCCAGGTAAAAGTTGGCATCGGTTTGTATATATCCTTTTACCAAAATAAAATGACCCCAACCTAGGTTGTCAGCGGCGTAAAATTTTTCGACATGCTGAACAGGAAGAAAATCGGGTTGAATATAATACATATCCAGGCACAA
>CAIPPO010000228.1 GCA_903866915.1 uncultured Mucilaginibacter sp.
TCCAGCCAGGCCACAATATCGTAAGCTTTCGAGGTGGTCACATAAACGCTTTTAATATTGGGGTGCAGGTGAAATGCCTGCTCCATTTTTTTGTTAAAATCTATTTGATCGGCTCTGTCTAGATTAACTACTACGATCTCGTAAAGGTTTTTGTCATCATTTTTACTAAAATAATCTCGTAGTCCTTGCTCTTTTTTAAGCAAGTGCGCTGCATTGCCAGGTTCCTCGTCGATATGTGCTATCAGGAGACTGCTCGGAAACGGCTGGCCGTATTGAACAAGCTTCGCAGCCAGCAAGCCGCTTTGGTAGGAGTCTTGTCCAACATAACTCAGGGCATCAGCTTCGGGGATTTGCGTATTAAAGAGTACAAAGGGTATATTTTGCTCGTCCCACTGACTAAAAAAAGGCAAAGTTTCCCGGTAAAAAATGGGTGAAAGCAGAATTCCATCGCAGCCGCTACGGGTAACTTCTTTTGCCAGTTCGACGAAGTGATTGACATCATATGGATTAAAAAGATATTGTTGAACACTTACGCCGTATTGTTTTAAAGTTTTTTCCGCATGCTCAATGCCATCCCTGGGAGCATCCCAGTAACTATCATATACCGGGTCGGGAATCAGTGCGGCTATGTGGTATGATTTATTAGAGCCCAGCGTACGTGCTATAAGGTTGGGCTCATAATTCATCTCTTTTAGTGTTTGCACCACCCGTCGTTCAACCTCGGGTGCAACCTTGCCTCGTTTATGTAATACGCGGTCGACCGTGCCTGTTGAAACTCCGGCTTTTTCAGCTATATCTTTGATTCTTACCGAGATACTTTTCATCCTGATGCTAAATTAAATAAATATTGCATAGCAGGAAGCGATGGCGGTAAATTGGGTGTTTTCACCCTTATTTTTTAATGAGTGGAGTAGCAAAATGCCGTATTTTTTCGTCGAATTCCCAAATTTTGATGTCTTTAACAAGCGCGTCATCCGTGAAAATCATCGAATCTTTAATGCCTTTTTTATCGGTCCCTTTTTCAGTAAACCATAAAGTAACCCAGGTTTCTTTTTTGTCGGGGTAGTAAACCGTGATCCAGGTATCGAAATCTTCAGACAGTGTAGCATATTTACCACGTTCTGCAGTAAATAATTTTATCAGGCTGTCTTTTTTGCCTTTAAAATAAAAATTGTCGCCAAAAAAGTGATGGAATCTGCATAGTTATCAAATGCTCCTTTTACATCACCGCTTGCATATTTTTTAAGACTATTGAGCACAATTAACGCATTTTTTTCGTCGCCGGGTTGCCAATTGATAGAATAGGCGGGCTTAAATGGGTAAGCCAGCTTAGTGGTATTGGTTTTTGCTGCGTCAAGATCCGAGCGATTGCGGCAGCCAAAAATCAGGAGGGCAAGTGTCGTGAGTAAAAGTAATCGTTTCATTTTTAATGTGCTATTAACTAAATAAAAGCCCAAATATGTTTTATAAAATTGGCAAGGTTACGATGAAAGATGTGCCCTGCCCTTCGATACTCTCTACCTGGATGTTTCCACCATGACTCTTGACAACAATATCGTAACTTAATGAGAGTCCCAGACCCGTCCCTTCACCGGTAGGCTTCGTAGTGAAGAAAGGTTGCATAATCTTTTCGATAATGGTGTCCGGAATTCCAATCCCGTTATCCTTTACCTTAATAATTACCATATTATTAGTTAAGGTAGTGGATACTGAAACCTCCGGTTTGTATTCAATATCCCCTGTTTTTTGCTTTTGATTAACAGCATAAAATGCGTTATTGAAAAGATTAAGAAGAACCCTGCCGATTTCCTGCGGGATGACTTTAATAGCAGGTATTGTTTCGTCAAATTGAGTTATAATCCCGATAGCTGTCGGGACGGCATTAAAGTTTTTTTCTTTAGCTCTGAATCCATGATAACTAAGCCGAAGGTATTCGTCAGTTAAATGGTTTATATTAGTTGGTTCTTTTTGTTTGCTAGAAATTCGCGAATGTTCAAGCATACCCTTTACAATACTATCAGCCCTTTTGCCGTGGTGGTTTATTTTTGTTTCATTTTCAATCAGGTCATTGATCAATTCAGCTTCCAGTTGATCATCTCTCTGATCTTTTGGCTTTTGGTTTTCGGCTTTTAGTTCCTCCAACATTTCTCGGTTTACATCCGAAAAATTATTAACGAAGTTCAATGGGTTCTGTATTTCATGGGCTATTCCAGCAGTTAGTTCACCAAGTGAAGCCATTTTTTCGGCCTGTATCAGCTGGGTTTGGGTTGTTTTCAGATCATCATAAGCTTTTTCGATTTTTTTATTAGCTGTCTTTCGCTGTATATTGTTCCTGTAAAGTATTAACAGTACAAAAGTTAATACGGCAAGCCCCACTATCAGGCTGTATATTCTGATTTGAGTTTTATAGGCTATTATTGCTTCTTTTTTAGTCTGTTCATCTTTGATCTTTTGCAGTGTTTCTTGTGTGCCCAGATTTTGAACCCTGGCTATCTTTTCCTGACTTAACAAACTGTCCTTTAATACAACCGACTCATTAAGGTAGAAATAGGCGCTATCTGGTATTTTCTTTGCAAAGTAAATACTGCTAAGTAACATGCTTGCATCTGCGGCAATATCATTGACATGCTCTTTGCGAATTAAGCGATAGGCTTTTATAGCGTAAAAAAAAGCAGAGTCAACTTTTTTCTTTTTCCAATATAAATTAGCTATTCCAAAAAGGCAATTGCCATAAATATCCGGCCTTTCAACTTTGATGGAAATAGGAATTGAAGTCCTGTAATAGAAAAGGGCCGAGTCTAACTGGCCTGATTGGCTATATAGGTCACCCAAAGCATCACTAGTGAGCGATTCCCAGGTCAAATCATTATTGGTTTGCCCAACTTTATAAAGGCTAATCCAATATTTTTTTGCTAAATCGGGTTTGTGTAAACCCATGTAAACAGTGCCATATTGAAGGTCGATTATTCCTTTATATTGCGGAAGCCATTTATTTCGATCAAAAATGCCGGAGTTAACAAGGGCTTTCAGTCTTCCTACATATTCCAACGCTTTTGCGAAATTCCCGACACGTTCGTAAACAAACAAAGCGCCCCGTGTATCCCAAAATATCATCGATGTGTCGCCGCTTTCAGTTTCTTTTTTTATATTTTGAAGAAAAAGATCTAAAGCGGAAGCATAATCGGCTTTTATTTCCAGAAGATAATTAGCTATATCTGATCTTGCTCTGATTTGAAATTTAGTATTACCTGATTTTTCAGCTCGCTGCATGGCATCCTGATAGAACATCAGCGCCGAGTCATTACTTTTAGCATAATAAGCATTGCCGATTTTCCCCAGAACTTTAATTCGGTCAGTATCTGTTTTTGCTTTAGAAAGCATCACCTTCAGACTATCTATCTTTTTACTTTGGGCTAAGCATGCCAGGGTGCAAAGGATGATAAAACCAGCGAAGTAAATTTTTTTCATTGCTGATAGTTTTTAGGAACCTTGTAAAAGGATTTAACAAACATATTGCGTATTTCCCGAAATGAATTTGTCCAAAATAAAATCAAGGCGTTAGGCTGTAAAAAAGGATATCGGAATGCAATCATAAACCAGGTCAGCTATGTTATAGCTAATATAAATATTTAACCTGAAAACCAAGCCTTTGTAACGTTAGCTTGATTGAAACATACGAAGATTTTAAGACATTGTAATTCTTGATGATTTAGTCGACTTTGATGACCCTCACCCGGTCCAAAGCAGCCTGGTTGATGTCGCCATTCATGTTTTCGTTGGCATCTTTGAATTGTAGCACCATAGTATGCTTCCCTGCACTGAAGTAAACTTTTACCATATTCGAATAGCCCCAGTTAGACCATTCACCTTTTCCTCGCTGCGGGAAAACAAGGGTTCCGGCAAACTTGCCATCAGCATCCAATGTGCGAATTGCACATTTATTTTCAGTGTTTATGGGGCCGTTTCCATTGGCATATCGAAAATCGATCAGGTAATGGCCTTCCTGATCTATATAAAGTGGGATATTTAATGTGGTATTTTCAGTTTTACTGATATTAATAAAACCTTTGCCATAAAACCCCTGGTAGGGCAGTTCGGCTTTTGGTGCCAATGATTCCGCTTCAATGGTGTGAACCGATGTTGCTGGAACCACAGTTACGGACTCGCTTAAAAATGATGGAACTCCTTTAGGATCTATTGACAATATCTGGTACTCGGCATAGCTTGCTGTATCTATTTTTAAACTTGTGTTTTTTTGAGTTGCAATTACCTGCCCATTTTTAAATACTTTGTATTTAACTGCATTGATGGTGTTTTTCCATGAGATTGTGTTACCGTTTAGGACAGCCTCTGGTGTTTCGGGAGCGGTGTAATTTGGTTGCAGGTGAATACTATTATTTTCAATTTTATTATTTGCAAGCTTGATTGCAATTTTGTGCTCGCCTGTAAGTGAAGCTGGCAATTGTGGTATCTTTAAATTCTTTCCATCAAGTGCTATAGATCGAATCTTGTTGCCAAAACCGCTCATTTCAATATTTAAAATTGCGCCACGGTATTTGAAATTATTAAGGGTCCGCTTGCCTGCCAATGCCTGAGGTACAAACGGTTTAAAGGTCAAACTGCTTTCGTCATAGGTTATACCAAATAGTAATTTATAAACTAAAGCAATATTACCCGATAGACTCCAAAGCATATTACTGGAATTGATTTGCGTTCCGGCAAAGTCTCCATCGGTTGCCACAAAGTTTTCTTTGTTGGTAGCAAACAGAGCTGCTGGCCGATATATAGCAGCAATTGCCGCTACTACAGAAGATTCGTTACCGGCTTTGGCAGAAGCCAGTGCCCAGTATGTTTCTACAAAGGGCCAGACAGCATTGTTATGATAAGGCGGAATATTTGGAATTTGTGGATAGATACATGGAATTCCGAATTCATTTACCGGAGTGTGGCTGATTACTGTTGCGCTTTTATCACCTGAAACATCAAATAGAACAGCAAGAGCCTCGCCCAGCGCTTCAGATCGTGGCGAAAGTGTTTGGTATGCCCTGCCGTAAAGGTATTGTCCGTAATAGCCTTTTTCGGCTATCCACAAGTGCCTGTTAATTGCTTGTTTGATTTTATTGGAGATGGCTTCGTATTTGGAAACGCTTTCCTTATCGCCAAGTATTTCGGCCATTTTAGCCAGAACCTGGTTGACGCGGCAATGCACCACATTGGTACCAAGGCATGCCGACTCGTAAATATCTGCGGGCTGCATCCATTTAGGGTAAGTCTCTTCGCGCCAGTCCAGGAATGACGATTCGCCGCGTACCAGTCCGGTTTCGGTGTTATATAAATTGGTTTCGTCGTCCGAAGCTGATTTTTTGACGATGGCATAAGCTTTTTTGAGCCAGGCTTGGTCGCCGGTCACTTTGTAAACTTCCCAGGCAGCAACCGCCCAAATCATCCTATCGGATGAGACGGGATAGGCTCCACCTGTACCTGTATCCTGGATTATGCGGCCGTCCTTGTTTACTTTGCGAAGCAAGCTGTACATTGCTACTTTGGGCTGTAATATGGCCATGGAAAGGATGATGCTGTAACTGATATCTCGCGTCCAAACGCCCGCCCATTCCTTTCCTGTACGAAAAGTGCTATCAGGCTCTATGGCGTGCTGCATTTCGTCCAGCGACATATTATAAATAGCGTCGCTGATCGGATAACTGGATCGATACTGAGGAAACGCACTGATGTCGCGGGAAAGTTGCCACGTGGAGGCTGTTTTGTTGTTATCCTGAAAAGTAATCGTGGTTTCATAAATGCCATCACCATCCGGGTCGGTAAGTTGCAGACTGGCATGATTGACCAGGTTATTGAAATCCCAGATAAGTGGAGAAAGATTGCCAGCCACATAAACACCTTTAAATTCGTCTTTGTAAATTTTTTCGCCATTGGCACCTTGATAAAAGCCCTGCGTTTTAAATGCCGCCAGCACCTCTCGCATATCGAGCCTGATCTTTAGGCTTGCGCCGGGTTTAAGGTCGCCTTTTGCTGCAATTTTAGCATTTGATGCTTGTCCGAATTTAATTAGTGGAGTAACGTTAAATTGTTGATTGCACAAAAAACGGTGGTTAATACCAAATGCCATCTCGTTGTCTTTTCCGTTGATGCTGAATTTAAATGCTATAGCCGGGCTGATATGTGCTTTAGTTGGACTCTGATAATTAGATTCGATCTTGTTAACATTAACAACATAAGCTTTATTTTTTCTCTGTACAACGCTATCGGCGTAAACCGTAAATTGACGATTGCTGAGAATGATTCGTTTATTCTGGCAATCTGCAGCAACGGCAACAGCCAAAAACAAAAGGCAATAAAGGTATTTCATGTGGAATAGTTTTACAATCTGGAAAAGCAAAAGTAGTATTCCCGGTTAACTATGAAAGAAAAAGATGGCAAACCTAAGATGGAAATACAAGTATTGGAATTTGTATGTTTTGAGGTATTGCATGTGGCGTATCGTGTCCCAGGAGCTCGTTAAAAAGGAATTTATTATTGACCATAACAAGCAGATCATTATTCAGATTGTTCACAAGTATATCAAGCGCAGTTGTCACATTGCGTTCGCGGATATTAGTAAAATAGATATGGTCGCGGTTGGATGGACTTAATACCGCATCTTCGAATACTGAAAAAGCATAGCGTTCCTCCATCAGCGGCAATCCTTTTTCAGGTATATTAGCTATCAGCACGCTGGCGTTGATAGAGCGGGCAAGTTGGGTTAGGAAAACTATTACTTCATGGCGGCAAAAGCGAAGGTCGGTGGCATACACCATTTTTTCAAAAGTTTTGCAAGAGTACGATCTCGGTACCAGTAAAACGGGGCATCCGGATTTAGTTGCGCTTTTCAAAATGTTATTTTCAATATACCCTTTCTTTTCATGACCTTCGGAGACACCACGAATCAGCAAACCGATATCATAACCTTTAACAACGGCAAGAACTGTATCCGACATATAATCCACCCCTTCAATGAAATGTATCACCGGATGCAAACTGGTTCGGCGAACAAGCCGCGATTCCAGCTTTTTGAACCAGGTGTTTTTTTCGCTTGTTATCTCAGTTTGGCTTTCATGTAGACCGGATAAAACTGGCTTCAGTGAGGGTATAGAAGCATATTCAATTGTGTTCCACACATAAAGAGTGACGCCGGTTTTACCTGCCAGCAAAAAGGCAAGTTCCGCTGCATGTTCAGCCTCAGAAGAAAAATCATTGAATAGCAGGAAGTTTTTCATTGCTGTTTTTGCTGGTAGTGTTTTGAAAACTCAATAACCTAAAATTAACTAAAAAGAATTTGATTAAAATGATATTTCGCATAAAAATTTTCTACATTCTGATGTGTTATCAACATTAAATTCCCTGTATATGAAGTAATTGCTAATTATATATAAACAAGGCATCTGAAATGCACACATGTATAAAAATACGTTAATTGAATATTTTTAACTTATATGGTAGTATTTATTTAACGATAGGTTTATTTTGTTTGGGATAACTCTATTAACGGGGATATAATTAAATTTTGTCAGGATAAATCAACCAGTCGCCTGGCGTTATCAGTGGTATTGTATTGATATTTGTTATAACTTGACAATTCAGTTGAGTGTTTTTGGATATTATTTTTAAGATGCATTTTGGCGAAGCCGGATAAAAACTATAAAGTATCGATAGAATAATTGCAGGCAATAAACTGGTAAATAATTATGCTGTGCCAAATAGCTTACCGTGCACGGTATTTGCCTTTTTGAGGAAACATTTCCCCTTTTTCCATTTAAGCAAGGGGTAACAATTCTGCGTATTAATTAACTGATGTTAAGCCATTTTGTTAACATAAGCTTTGCAATAAACTGTTATTGTGCATAATATAGGCTCACAAAATATTTCACTCAGTACTTAGGTTTTAATTGAACACTAGTGGTACAATAATTGGCTTTACTTCGTTAACGTAATTATTGTAAAAAAATAAAACTGATGCCTAACAAAAAACAAAACAAAATGAAAAGGTTTTCAAAAATGCTGGTGCCAGCATTGGCTTGTTTAGTAATTTTATATAGCTCTTGCCGTAAATCGGAGATTACACCTGCACCAGCTAGCACTGCAAGTACTTCAACTGCAGCAACCAGTAAAGCAATAGCACTAAATATAATACAGTCACTTTCGGGTTTTAAAGGCGGCGTAAACCTGATGGGCGGCGTCGATACTGTTAATGTGAGAGGTGCACGCAGACTTTGTGGTTGCGTCAATACCTCGCCATTATGCGGTTTCTTTACCGACTCATTGGTAGATATAAGTTCGACTGAAGGTGACACATCATCACATGCCGGCGGGAACCTGACTTTTTACTTCAATTGTAAAAACGGACAAAAAGCTGGTTATACAGCATATGATTCGCTGGGTTTTTCGCGCTCCACCCCAAAGGGTTGGGCACAAAATTACTATGTAAAGCAAGCCTATACTATCCAATCGCTTGATAGTAATCATCAATTTATAGGTGTGAGTGGTGATAACTATTTCTATCAAACCATGAATTTAACTTGTGGCTGTAATAATACGCCTTATGTCGATATCGAGAATAGTAATTATGTACTGAGTAACCTTAAAATTGATGTAATTAATAAAGACATCCTTAGCGGGACAGCTACTTTTAAAGCCTATGGTGAAGGCTGGAGTTTATCCGGTTCTTTAACTTTCCTGGGCAACCATTTAGCTGACGTGAATATTAATGGTCAGGTTACCAGAGTTGATATTTCACAATACTGCTGGTAAGCCATAAAAAAAATAAATAGGTCGATATCAAAAAGAGATTTAAAACAGATAAAGGGCAAATTGCTATGGCAATTTGCCCTTGTCTGTTTAGAAAAGAAACAAATGCGACTAATTGTAATTGCTTACAATTAGGGTTGGTGTGATCGTCTGAACGCAAACAATTAAATCCCTGCCCGAGAAATCAGTGCTCACTATTTTATCTCTGAAACATTTTAAATAATTTAAACTGATAAGTATAAAATTTGTTAAAATTGTAATAGCTTTTGCCAATTGGGTAAAAGTAATTTAATACTAAATTCAACTTTAATAAAAACCACTATTATGAAGATTTTAAGATCAGTCTTAATTCCTGTTATTTTATTGACTATGCTGGTATCATTTCAGGCATGTCATTCAAAAAAGAAGTTACAGAAGGCGCCGCCGGTTGATACCGCCGAGAGCAAACCAACACCACCACCTCCGCCACCAGCTCCGGCTCCGGCGCCAATACCACCACCACCGCCACCAGCACCAGCTCCACCAGATTACAATTTTGCTAATATCCAGTTTGAATTCGATTCTGGTATTCTTAGAACAGATTCATACCCTATACTTGATAAAGCAGCAGTAGAAATTAAAAAAGATACCACAGTTAGTATCGTTTTATATGGATATGCTTCAGCTGAAGGTACGCCTGAACACAACAAACTTTTGTCGCAGGACAGGGCAAATTCAGTTAAAGCCTATCTGGTCAACTCTGGCATTAGCGCCGGAAAGCTAATTGCAAAAGGAAAAGGCACGGAAAATCCAGTTGCAGACAATTCAACTGATGCGGGCCGGATTTTAAACCGTCGGGTTGAGATCAAAAAGCAGTAGTTGAAATAATATATTAAAAAAGCCCCCGGTAAAACCGGGGGCTTTTTAGTTCCCTCACATGGATTCGAACCACGATCTTCAGAACCAGAATCTGACGTGTTACCCTTGCACTATAAGGGAGGAATTTGTGGCACCTACGCTGAAAATTGCTTCTGCAATTTAAATCGGCAGTATCAAATTATATCCTGTTTGCCAATTAATGTCTGCTTATACAGCTTGCTATATAGGAAAGCAATTTAAAGCGCAATGATAAGCAATTTTTCTAACACCGGAAAGCAGTGAAACGCAATCATAAGTTGAGAATTTAGGTATTTGCAGAAATAAATTTATTGGCAGAAAGTATTTAAATAATTTCTTTTTGCGAAAATTTGCGCGAGTTAAAATTTAAATAATAATTAATAATTTGTAATTTTATGACGAAATTTTATTTAAATTAGACAGTTTGATAAATCAATATTTATTTGAGACAACTGAAAATACCGTGAAAACACGGGTTGCAGGTTGTTTTTTTAATGACAAAATTTATACTTTATGAAATTGCTCGGTAATTTCATAGATATGGGTAATTTGTAGCAATAATTAAATTTCCTTTTTCTAAGCATTATCATTATGCCCTTAAAAGAAAGTTCTGATTTGTCGGTTAAAGCATGCGAATCTATGTTCCCATTTGGGAAAAAGGATAACATACTACGTTTTGCCAAAATAATAGAGCGTAGTTATGAAGGAATCACTCTTTTAAATAAGGATCTCCAAATAATTTTTTTGGCTAGTTCTGCAGAACGCATAATTGGGTGGTCGGCCACTAAACTTTTGGGCTACGATATCGAGAACTTGGTTCATCCAGACGACCGTGGCTGGTTGGGGATATTTCTGGCTGAACTGAGGAATTCGCCCGACAATTCAAAAATTTGTTGTTTTCGCTCAAAA
>CAIPPO010000229.1 GCA_903866915.1 uncultured Mucilaginibacter sp.
GGAGGCTGGTAGGTACTTCTGATTTATATGACCCGCTGGCCGGGACAACTGATGGATTTGTTTACGATAATACGAATTCAAATGTATATAACTATAACCAGAATGTAACTGCGGCCTATGGTGTATTGACCATTACGTTACCGAAAGGCTTTTCGATTTTAGCGGGAGCCAGGGATGAGATCACTAGTATAAATGGCCAACCACAAGCGGCCAGTGCCGACAGCACCTTAAGGCCATTTAATAACAATTACAACACCTTTATCCCGAGCCTGACTATTCAAAAAACGTTATCGGCAACCCAAACGATAAAGTTGGCGTACAGTAAACGTATAACGCGCCCGAGCCTTCAGTTTTTAAACCCTTTTGTTAATACCAGCAATAAACTGGCACAGACAGAAGGCAATACTACGCTCGCCCCCGAAATTTCGCAGACTATCGAATTCGATTACGTGACTTTCATTAAATCATCGGTAATTAACACTTCGATTTATTATAAGCACACCGGAGGCCTTATAGAAAGCATTGCCGATCCGATACTTGTTAAAGTTGATTCAACGCATAACCAGCCAGGTACCTTGACAACTTACCACAATATAGGCAGCAACAATTCATTTGGTGCCAGTTTCTTTGGCTCGGTAAGCCCGATCAAAAACATTACTTTCAGAGCTAATTTGAACGCCTATACTTACAAGCCAGATCCGACGGGTTTGTTCATTCAGGATAAAACCGAGAACGGAACTTATGTACAGTATAATGGGTTTGCTATGGGCGAACTGGATTTGAAATCATTTATTGCTCAGGTGTTTACCTTTGGAAGCTCTCCACGTCATACAATACAGGGTACTAACCCGGCGTTCAGCATCTATGGTGCCGGTATCCGCAAGCAATTTATGAACAAAAAGGCTTCTTTGGGTATCAATACCATTCAGCCATTTTCTAAATACAAGAGTTTTGATTCCAAATTGTCGAGCCCGGGCTTTACCCAAAGCAGCACCTTCCTGTTCCCATTCCGTTCGGTTGGCCTAAGCTTTACTTATAGTTTTGGTAAAACCACGTTCAGTAATCCTACTGAAAAGAAAGGTATCAACAATGATGATATTAAACAGGGCGACTCCAATTCACCAGGTGGTGCCGGTGGCGGTACCGGCGGTGGCGGTGGTCGTTAATAATTACCTATTTAAATAAAAGCAAAGGGCAGGCTATGGAACATAGTCTGCCCTTTGCTGTTTTAGGCCTGTCAAAAGGCTAAACAGGGTCAACATAAATACCGATCTGTTGCAGGAGCAGCGAAGCATTGAAAGTTTTGCACTCGCCATGTTTAATCTTATAATCAAACTGCATCTCGCCATCCTGTACCTGGATATCGAAATAGAAATTGCGGATATAGTTGGGATATTTCTTTTCCAGTTCGGCTATTTGCAGATCGTGTGTAGCAACCATGCCGACACCTTTTTTCGCTATCAATTGTTCAATCACCGCTTTAGATCCCCGGTATTTATCTACCGAATTAGTGCCACGCAGCATCTCGTCGATCAACAGGAAAACTTTATCGTTTTCACTTACTATGGTCAGCAGCATTTTTAGCCGGTCGATTTCCGCCTTAAATGTCGAAGTGGATTCATTCAACGAATCCTTGATCCGCATATAGCTGATTACATGCAAAACCGAAATTTTCATCGATGATGCACAAACTGGCGCACCGGCTAAAGCCAGTACCGTATTGATGCCAATCGTTCGCAGAAAAGTACTTTTTCCCGCCATATTAGAGCCGGTAATAATGTCTATACTGCGGGTATTATCCAAAAGATAGTCGTTAGCAACCCGTACCCGTTCATTGATTAATGGATGCGCAAGATTGATGGCATTTAGCGTATAGCCTGCACGTTCGTCGATAAGCGGGTAAGTCCAATTGGGGTAATTGATGCGTACACCTGCAAGGCTTAATAAGGCTTCGAAGCTGCCAACGGTATCGAAACTTTCTTCCAGGTTTTGCCGGTTACTGCTTTTCCAATCCTCAATGGCAATCGATTGTTTCAGCGCCCAAATAAAAAATACGTTCAACACAAAACCAACCAACATGATCAGGCTGTAGCTGTATTTGTTGATGAGTTCGGATAATTCGGCAATTTTTTTGGATGTACCCTGTTCACGCAGTTTTCCTGCCATTCCTCTTGATGTTGCCGATTCAAATTTTTTCGTTTCCAGGCTTTCAAAAACCCGGGCATAATTGGCAAGCACTTCGCCCATTTTGTCGGCTATCAGACCCGATTTGGCAATAAAACCCCCATTTTTTACGATGAGCCAGGTATTGAATATGGCGATGATAATAGCAGCTGGATACGCCGGAGAATAAAATATGCCTGCAACTATAGCGCCCGCTAACAAGTAAGGCGCAATTTTTATATAAGGCCAAATCCAGCGTTTGCCCGCAAGTTCGAGCGGTGTTTGCAAATATTTAAAAAGTGATTCAAGCTGATCGTTATTGCCCATTTTTGCAAATAATAAAATGGCTTGCAAATGATGCTTCCATTCCATATCGGCTGATAGCTCTTGTGCCGCCTGCTGCCGGGATAAAATATCGTCCCTCGTAGAAGGCGCGCTTAGCCATCCGGCCAGTATTTTATTACCGCGCGTGGTCGCTGACCTGTTAATCAGCTTGAACAAGGATGCGTCGCCAAAAATATCCAGGTCTGATGTGTAGTGATGTTTATCGTCGGTAAAGTCGCGGCCATCGGTGTAAATGTTTTTGCCATTAGTAATGCTTTGAACCTCATTTTCGGCTATCTGCACAATATTTAGGAAATATTTTTTTTGCTCCTCATACTTACTTTGCCGGGCAACCAGCGAGGCAAAACACAAAGCCAGTACGATGAAAGCGAGGATAATTGTGGTGAAATTATCGAATTCGGCACCTGTAACTACGGCAACGATCATCAGCCCGAAAACTACCAGCCGGTAAAGCGACGATGCGGCCGACAACTTCCTGAATTTTTCTGCCTGCGCCGCTGCGGCATTAATTTTTTGTTGATAATTGCTGATAATTCCCTGCTCCATGTAATAATTATAACTTTACAAATTACATCATTTGAAACTTAAATCGTGAAGATCACTTTGTTATTAGTTGGTAAAACCGAAGATGCCTACCTGCGCGAGGGAATCAGCAAATACCTTAACCGTTTAAGACATTACATCAGGCTTGATTTTGTCGAGATAACCGAGTTGAAAAATACAAAATCACTAACCCAGGCTCAGCAAAAGGCAAAAGAGGCTGAACTTATTCTAAAACGCATACTGCCTTCAGATCAGGTAATTCTATTGGATGAAAAAGGCGTACAGCTAACGTCTGCACAGTTTGCCGAATTTATCGATAAAAAACAATTGGGCTCTGTAGGTAACCTGGTTTTTGTTGTTGGTGGTCCTTACGGTTTTGATGATTCGGTCTATCAGCGGGCCAACGATAAAATGGCACTTTCAAAAATGACATTTTCGCACCAGATGGTTCGGTTATTTTTTGTTGAACAGCTTTACCGGGGATTTACAATTATCAAAGGCGAGCCCTATCATCATGCATGAAAATGGGATATCCTGTTTTCATTGCAGCGGATAACTCAAAAATATGATCTAAATCACTAACTTTGTATTATGTCATCAGCTCACGATCATTCCCATGATCATACGGACGGCCATTCGCACGACCACCCACACGAACATACACATGATCACTCGCATAGTCACGGATTTGGTCACCATCATCACGACCACACCCCAAAGCTTGATCATCTGAATACAGCGTTTATCGTAGGTATAATTTTAAATTCGATTTTTGTTTTACTGGAAGTTGTCTTCGGCTTTATCAGTCATTCACTTTCACTCCTTACCGATGCCGGGCATAACCTGAGCGATGTTGCGGGCCTGGCATTGGCCCTGCTTGCATTTAAACTCACTAAAGTAAGTTCCAATAGTAAATATACCTACGGCTATAAACGTTCAACCATTATTGTTTCGTTTTTTAATGCGCTGGTCCTTTTTGTTGCCGTTGGTTTTATTGGCTATGAGGCTGTTATGCGCTTTATCCACCAGGAAAAAGTTGAAGGAAGTACGATGGCCTGGGTTGCCTTCGCCGGGATAGGTATTAATGCATTTACGGCTTATTTATTTGTAAAAGACAAGGACAAAGACCTTAATGTAAAAAGCGCCTACCTGCACATGGCCGTAGATGCCATTGTATCATTTGGGGTTGTGATTTCGGGCCTGGTCATTTACTTTACTAAGTTGTATTGGGTCGACAGCCTGGTTAGCCTTATTGTGGCTCTCGTCATTTTGCGCGGAACCTGGAGCTTGCTAAGTGAAAGCCTGCGCCTGGAAATGGACGGTGTGCCCAGGGAAATGGACCTGCAAAAAGTTAAGCAGGAATTACTGAAAGGCAAAGGGGTTATTGATGTGCACCACATACACGTTTGGGCATTGAGCACCACCGAAAATGCGCTAACCGCTCATTTGGTTATCGACCCGGCACGCGCCACCGAATTTGACAGCATCAAACATGATTTGAAACACCGCCTCGAACACCTATCCATCAGCCACAGTACATTTGAACCAGAGTTCAGTGACGAGAAGTGTGCCCAGGAGGATTGCTGATGTTCGTTTTCCCGATAGGTATCGGGTTAGTTGTAAAGGTTTTATTTGGG
The DNA here is from genome assembly GCA_903866915.1 of uncultured Mucilaginibacter sp. Taxonomy (GTDB): domain Bacteria; phylum Bacteroidota; class Bacteroidia; order Sphingobacteriales; family Sphingobacteriaceae; genus Mucilaginibacter. Next base: position 4,689 of record CAIPPO010000229.1, read on the forward strand.
CAGACTTACGAAATTTTTAAAATTTCATAACGTTAAAACGCCACCCTCTATTTTAACCAGCACAACTACTACAACCCCAAACGCTATTTTTTAACTGCTTTCTTTTTTGCCGCTGGTTTCTTTGCGGGTGTTTCGGCTATTACTTCTTCTTTAACGGGCTCTGGTTCAGGAACCGGTGCTTCAATTACAGGTTCGGCTTCAACTTCTTCAAAAAGAGGAAATTCTTTCAGGATATGATACCAGGAAACGATCTTTTTCATATCTGACGCATATACCTTTTCCTCATCGTGTCCCGGAGCAACTTCCCTGAACAGCTGGCGCAGTATTTTGCTGTCAGCTTTGGCTTCCGGTACATTTTTAACCTTTTTGATTCGCTCAAAAACGTCGAGCAAGCGGATATCATCCTCATCGCCAAAAATGGTGATCTCGTCAAGCGCAGCAATTTTAGCGGTCGACAAATTGGCTACCAATTTGGTTTTATGGGAATCCAGACTTTCCAGGATAAACCCCGTTTTATTTTGAGCCAGTGCTTTCCACAAGCCAGGTTTTCCTCCTACAGCTACTATTCCTCGTAGATTCATTTTTTCCTTATTAGTTGTATTGGCTGCACTGGTTGTACTGGTTCAAACGGTTAGCAGAATCTAACTACGGTAACCAGTACAACCAGTTTAACTAATCTTCAATTACATCAATTCCCAAAATCTTATCACCTGCCTTGATGGCATCAACCACATCAACATTCTCGATAACCTTACCGAAAACAGTATGGTTGCGATCGAGGTGAGCAGTATTGGTGCGGCTATGGCAGATAAAAAACTGCGATCCTCCGGTATTGCGTCCGGCATGTGCCATTGACAATACACCACGATCGTGGTATTGGTTGTCGCCGGTCAGTTCACAATCAATATGGTAGCCCGGGCCGCCGCTACCTGCGCGGAAAGCCGTTTCGGGAGTACGTGAATGCGGGCATCCACCCTGGATCACAAAGTTTGGTATAACGCGGTGGAAGGTTAATCCATCGTAAAAGCCTTCTTTAGCCAGTTTAGTAAAATTTGCTACTGTATTAGGCGCGTCCTTGTCGTAAAATTGAACAGTCATGTCGCCTTTGGCAGTTTTGATTATTGCTTTGCTCATTTTTGAAATTTAAACAGGGAGCAAAGGTAGTAAAAAAGGGTAAAGGTGAAAGGATAGGGGAAGGTAAAAGGTGAAATGGAAGAGGAGAAAGGTTAAAGGAAAAAGAAGAAAGGGGTGCGGTTAAAAGTTAAATTTAGTTAAACAACAGACATTTCAACAATCCTTCTTAACAGAATTGTTACCTTTAGCCATCCGGCCTGTTTTGCTGGTATTTGTTTTTATGAAGCGGTTATTTTTCGCCTTGTTGTTTTTTTCTTTTTTGGGTTCGTTGCATGCTCAGGATGCGCTTACCGGTAGGGTTTATGAGGATAAAACCAATTTTGCAGTTCCCGGTATCACTATTCGTAACCTGAAAACAAATGGAGCAACCGTAGCAGATCTAACTGGTGGCTTTACAATACCTGCAAAAGCAGGCGATCTGGTTGTATTTTCGGGACTGTCGTATGTCTCGGATACGTTGTTTGTGAAAGATTTGAAATATATTGAAATCCGTCTGATTCCTAAAAGCAGGTTACTGAATGAAGTTAAAGTAACAGGTTCTGAAATAAAACTGGGCAATTTGAAAGACAACCGGCGCCTTGGCCCCCTCGGTGGTCAAACCGTGGTTTATCAGACGGATGCTGACGGAAATAATAAAGGTGGTTTGGCCCTTAATATTTTCGATTCGCATGCTGCCGAGAACAAGCGGAAACTAAATGCCAAATTGAGCGCTGATGAACAAACGATCAAGGAGGTTGACGGTATTTTCACGTCCGCCAATTTGCAGAAGTACCTGCCTATAAAAGGGCAGGAAATGCAGAATTTCATCATCTTGTACCGGCCCGATATCGAAACATACCGAAGCCCTGATTTTATCCTGACGCTTTACCTGAACACCAGCTACGAAAAATTTTTAAAGATACCGGCAGATCAGCGCGCATCTAAGGAACTGACTGATATCTGGCACCAGGATGCCCCGCCTCCCCCAGCGCCTGCCAAACAACAATAGCAGCCAAATATTCGTTATCTTTGGATATGATGTTATTGCGGAAATTCATTTTACCTTTCGCTTTCCTCCTTTTTCCTGTTTTATCAAGGGCCGCATCCATCCTGATACCTATGGATGATGAGCAGAAAGATCACCTGAAATCATATGGCATTGCTTACTGGACGTTGAAGAATGGGGAGGAGGTCGACTGGCTGCTTAACTACCGCGGTGGTAGTTTCATGATGAAATACAATCAAAATGTTGAAAGCGAGTGTAAGATACGCGGGGTAAGCTACGAGGTGTTAGCGGATGCCAGGGTCAGCGAAATCATCGCCCAGGTGAGCGACCCTTCGGTCAATATGGATATCGTGAAGTTGGAAAAAGCGCCCAAAATGGCCGTTTATTCCCCCAAAAATAAACTGCCCTGGGATGATGCCGTTACCCTGGTGCTGAAATATGCCGAAATACCCTATGATGTTGTTTACGATGAAGAAGTAATCAAAGGCGATCTGCCCAAATACGACTGGCTGCACCTGCATCACGAAGATTTTACCGGCCAATACAGCAAGTTTTATGGATCGTTTCGTTATGCGCAATGGTATAACGATGATGTTAAATTTCAGGAGGAAACAGCGCACCGGCTGGGTTTCAAGAAAGTTTCGCAAATGAAACTCGCGGTGGCCCAACACATCCGCGATTTTTGTGCCGGTGGTGGCTTTCTGTTTGCGATGTGTTCGGGTACCGATACCTTTGATATTTCCCTGTCGGCCCAAAATACCGACATCTGCGAAAGCATGTTTGATGGCGATGCTGCCGATCCCGAAGCGCAAAGCAAGCTTGATTTTTCCCAGACTTTCGCCTTCACCGGCTTTACCCTGGATATGAACCCTATGTCGCACCAGTTTAGCAATATTGATGTAACCTCAACCCGGCAGGTGGAGCGGGAACGCGACTTTTTTACGTTGTTCGACTTTTCAGCCAAATGGGATGTAGTACCCAGTATGCTCACCCAGAATCATGAAAAGGTGATTAAAGGGTTTATGGGCCTCACAACAGCATTTGATGAAAAGCGTTTGAAACCCGGGGTGACCATTATGGGCGAGATGAAAAGCGTCAATGAGGCCCGCTACATCCACGGCGAGTATGGTAAAGGACAGTGGACCTTTTATGGCGGACACGACCCGGAAGATTACCAGCACGTAGTGGGCGATCCGCCAACTGACCTTAAATTGCATCCCAACTCACCGGGTTATCGATTGATTCTGAATAATGTGCTGTTCCCCGCAGCAAAGAAAAAAAAGCAGAAAACCTAATTATAAAACGACCAGCAGACGCCGATCACCAACATCCGGTTAGGGCCCGGGTAGCGGTTAACCATGTAATAGCCATTGCTGAAAAGTCCCTGATTTACATAGTTGTACTGAATGAACAGGTTGGTGCGTATCAATGTTGCCTTCGCAAAGACTGAAGCAACCGGGTAGGATGTAAAAGTTAGATTAGGCGTATTGTTATAAAACTGCCCCAGGCCAACGGCATAGGAAGGCGCCACATAAGGTGTATTATACCGCACATTGGTGCCGAATGAACTATGCAGTACATTAAATAATAAGGTATTGTAATAAAGGCTGCTATAGGTATACAACTCTGGCGTGCGTAAGGTGCTTTGGTAATCTGTTTTCTGGTAAACGATGTAATTGTCGAAATGCCATTTCCGGAAAACCAGGTTCTTGCCGAGGCTTATTTTGAGCAGGTTGATGGGGTTATGTAATTGCGCCGGCGTAGCATCTATTCCGTTTGGCTGTGCCGTAAAATACAGGTAATCGGATATCAGGTAATATTCGGCTTTGAGGTCAAGCTTTAGTGCATCGTTAATATAATTGAAAGATAGATTGGTAATCTTCTGATTGTTAAAGCTATTATGGAAAATGTAATGGTTTGATACCCAATCGGTATATACTAAAGGTGGCGAACTGTTTTGCGTATAAGCGCCGAATATGATCTTACCAGTTCTTTCTCCTCCCGCAAGGGTAAGTTTACCATCATACAGGAAATTTCCGAAATCGCGCCCCTGTGCTACCTGTTGAATACCCAGGTCGAGCATGATCCTGTCGTTCAAACGATAGCCAGCTCTCGCTTTGATTGTCAGGTTTTGGAAAGTGTTGCTTTGTTTCTGTTCATTTTGAATAATACGGCCATAGGTATTAATAATGCCGGTATCCACCACATACTGCTGGTAATGATAAAGGTCCTGAACCAGAGCCAGGTCAAGTTTTACCTCATTTTTTATAACACTTGTCGATTTTCCTCTTAAAATAAAGCTATAAGAAAAAGTATTCTGTACGTGCGATACCACCAGCGAATCACGTGAAAGTGTTGAGCTGTAATAATAGTCGGGAAATACACTGAAATAATCAGGCTCGTACTGGTTGAAAATAAATTTAGAAGTATTATAGTAAAAAGTATAGGCTACGCGCTGCGTAGGAAGGGCATCAGCACCTTTTTTTAGACTGTCAATTTTACCGATATAATAGGATTGTTTGACATATAAGCCATTGTTGGTTAGATGATCACTTGAATTATAAAGCCTTACGGTATCATTCTGCGAAGTAGTATAAGAGCCCTGTGATGAGGTGAAAATATTGTTTTTTGTTACCGAACCATTTTCAGGTGTTTTTAAGTTATTAAAGGTCCAATTGGCAATCAGGTCATAGCGCCTGCTTTTTGATTGGTACCAACTGAAAATTGCAGCGTTCATGTCACCCACATTTTGCCGGGCATAAAATCCCTGCGAACCCAGAAAGTTGAGGTTAAAACCCACGTTCAATTGCGGGTTGATGTTTTGTGTATGGGTAGCTTTAAATATCTGGTCTTTAATCCCGCTCGAATAAAAAGTCAGGTTTGTAAAGGGTGCGCGTGCCCTGTAATATTGTATATCCTGGGGTAGTAGCAAATAGGCGTCTAAAAAATGCACACCAGGGTCAAAGCCAATTGTTTTGGAGGGATCGAATAACAGGCTTCTTTCCGCCAGGCCAGTGCTCCCCAAACTGATTTTAGGATCGTGGGGCTGGTTCAAGGGGCTGTAGTTTTCAAAATTGGCCAGGCCGGTATCCAGTGCTAGTAAACGGGTGCTGTCTTTCAGTAACTGCTCATTTGTTACCCGGATGAATTTAGAAGTGAATACAACAGAATCTCTCCTGTGTTCTTCTCTCTTTCTTTCAGCATCAATTTCCTGGTCGCCGGTCATGTTTTGTGCCTTTTTGGTCGACGTGTCCGAATTGAAGCTTTGAGGCTGCTGCCTCCCGGGGTAATTCTGCTGATTAGGATATTGCGCATAAGCAACCCCTGCCCAAAGGCAACATACAAACAACAGGTAATATTTTATTGAATTATGCATTAAAGGCCAGCGATCAACTTTTTTAGTATCAGTGTCATTTTTGGTTCAGCCTCATGTGCAACGGCCAATATTTCCTCAACCGATACCGGGTGCAGGTCATCGGGAAAGCCCTCATCTGTCAATACCGAAATTGCAAAAACAGGCAGGCCCATATGGTTAGCTACAATTACTTCAGGCACGGTACTCATACCCACGGCATCACCACCGATGATACGCAAAAAGCGGTATTCTGCTTTCGTCTCCAGGTTAGGACCGTTAACCGCTACATAAACTCCTTTATGGCAGGTAATATTGTTAGATCTGGCAATATCAAGCGCTTTGGCGATCAGGGCAGTTTGATAAGGCTCGCTCATATCCGGGAAACGTGGCCCCAACTCAGGCTCATTCGGCCCGATCAGCGGGTTCATTGGTTGCAGGTTGATATGGTCATCGATCACCATCAGGTCGCCTTTGCGATATGCCGGGTTTAGCGCACCGCTGGCGTTTGATACAAAAAGTGTTTTAATACCCAGCAGTTTCATTACCCTCACCGGGAAAGTGATCTGCTGCATGGTATAGCCCTCGTAAAAATGAAGACGTCCCTGCATGGCTACTACTTTTCGGCCAGCTAATCGTCCAAATATCAGTTTGCCGGCATGGAATTCAAGCGTTGAAATAGGGAAATCTGGTATATTTGAGTACATCAGTTGTTTCTCAACCTCGATCTCGTCGACCAGGCCACCGAGGCCTGTTCCTAAAATGATGCCCACTTCCGGCTCAAAATCGCCGATGCGTTGTTTAATGTATGACGTGGTTTGCTCGATGCGCTCTAACATATGATATAACTAATTCGTCAAAATGCGCTCCGCTTCCGTCTGAAAACCGGGTAACTATCGGCAGTATCAAAACCGGCAGAGATTGCAATATTTGTTGTAATTCGGGTCCTACTAAACGCTGTGCATCCTTTTCTGTTGTGATGATGACCTTTTTTTGCGCTGTTGAGGCCCTGAAATCATCGGCAAGTTTAGTGATATTTTTTAAGCTATAAGGACGATGATCGGGATAATTATGATGATGGATAGCTGTCGTAAAGGTTCGAAGATGCTGTAACAATGGCATCGGATTTGCGATACCCGTCAGCAAAAAAACTGTTGTGTCATCTGTCAGCTGAATTGCCGACCGGCTGCCATCAGGGTGATGCAATCCCTGGTAATAGATCTCAGTAAAAAATACATCCTGAAAGGGAAGGGGCTGCAGTTCATGTATTGCCCGCTGGCGTTCTTCTTCAGAAAGATTTTCGGGGCACTTGCTAACTACCAGCACATCAGCCCGCCAACGTCCACTGAATGGCTCACGCAAGTTGCCAGCCGGAAGTAAAAAATGCGGTTCATTCAATCTCGTATAATCAAAAAGCAATAAACTGAAACCCGGTTTTACGGCCCGATGCTGGTAGCCATCGTCCAGGATCACCAGATCGTGGTCGGCTTTCAAATGCTGGATACCCAGGGCCCGGTTTTCGCAAACAGCTACCGTAATATCCGGGAATTTGTGTTTGAACTGTGCCGGTTCATCGCCAAATTCAGCTGCAGAAGCCGTTGCTGAAGCAGTAAAATAACCCTTTGTTTTTCGCCCATAGCCCCTGCTGAGCGTTGCCAATTTGTTTTCGCTTTTTAATAATCTTACCAGATATTCGGTCATCGGGCTTTTTCCGGATCCGCCAATATCCAGATTGCCTACGCATATCACCGGAATAGTAAAAGAATGGCTTTTGAACAAGCCGCCATCATATAGCCAATTGCGGATAATGACCACCAATCCATACAATAAAGAAAACGGGAGCAATAGCCAGCGGACGTATTTCATATTGGGGGTAAAGATACTGGACAAACAAATGATTATTCAACAAGTTCGAGGGATTCTATCTTGTTGAAATGTTTTTTGTTTAAAGTAGCAAGTGGCAAATTATTGCTAAGAGCTATAGCAGCAATAAGCAAATCGGCTAAATCAATTTGTTTGTTTTTGATTTTTAGAAGTTTGTTTGTTGTAACCGCCTCCGATATTGCAGAGCTATCTAACGGTAAAACAGTTATTTTCTCTAAAAATTCTCGCCAATAATCTAATTGGTCGTCAGTGGCACCCGAATAAATCTCATATTCGGTGATGACGCAAATACAGAATTTATGACCTTTTTTCAGAAGGTTCAAAAGGTGAGTTTTTGATTTATCGGTCTTTCTGAAAAAATCAATAAGCAGTGAAGTATCGGCTAAAATTAAATCTTCCGCCATTCATTAAACTCTTTTCAGGTTTGCGAAATATTTTCAATTTGCTTTTCTGAAAAAGTCGGTGCATTCAAAAGAAATGATGCTAAATCAGTTATTTGCTCAATATGGGGTTCGTCGTTTTCAAGAGCTCTTTTAAATTTATTGAGTTGGTTTTTGGGAAGCGTTTTAACTATCCTCAATAAATCATCAAAACCGATATCGACCTGAACTTGCATAGTCAAATTTACAAAATTTATTTAATTTAGACTTCTGACCATTAATTAATCCGATTTATGAAAGTTACGTTTTTTGTTACTTGCCTTTTATTTCTTTCCCTTTCCGCCCTCGCCCAAACTGATAAGAAATTAACATCCAAATTACAGGGCGCGGTTAATGGTTTTAACGGCCAGGTGGGAATTTATGTGCATAACCTGAAAACCGGCAAAACGGCCGAGTTAAGTGCCGATACTTTATTCCCAACCGCCAGTATGATTAAAGTGAGTATCCTGGCCAGTGTAATGGATAAGATTGAAAAACGTGAGTTAAAATACAACCAAAAGCTGGTGTACCGCGACTCATTGTTGTACCCCGGGGAAGATATATTGGGCTCGTTTAAAGATAAGGATACCATAGAGCTCAGTAAGGTGGTGATGCTGATGATTACCATGAGCGACAACACGGCCAGCACCTGGCTGCAAAAAATTGTCACCGGCGACTATATCAACCACTGGCTTGAACAGAATGGCTTCCAGGTGATGCGGGTAAACTCAAGGGTAAAAGGGCGCGAAAAGATATGGAGTCAGTATGGCTGGGGAGTAACCACCCCGCGCGAGATGTGCCGCCTGTTTACGATGATTCGAAATGGGCAGGCTGTAAGTGAAGCAGCCAGCCAGCGCATGTACCGCACGCTGATCCGAATTTATTGGGACGATATCGCGCTCTCGCAAATACCGCCTTACGTGCAAATGGCAAGTAAACAGGGTGCTTTAAATGATTACCGGTCAGAAACTGTATTGGTGAACGCGCCGCATGGCGACTATGTTTTTTCCATCATAACCAACCATAACAAAGACCAAAGCTGGGGCCCTAACAACGAAGCCGACCGCCTCATTCAAAAAGTATCTGCCCTGCTATGGCACTATTACGAACCCAAAAGTAAATGGAAACCCGCCGATGGGGTAGAGAAGTTTATGTTGAATGAGTAAGTTGTGCCAGGTTTTTAGACTTTGGTTCCAAAACTCCAATGACTCAATGACGCCCGTCAAATGACATTTAAGATCAATTCGATGCCAGCACTGTACCATTAGTTGTATTAACCGCTGGAGCAGCTTTGTAAACGATACTGATAAAATTGGCACCCTTTTTGGGTTTGGTGATCAGCGTAACATTGAAGGTTTCGTCTTCGCTTCCCCAAACTTCTGTATCCAGACGGCAAAATTTTCTGTCGAGTCTCCAGATCACATCTTCTGTATCGTTCTTATCATAGGTTTCTATGTATGAGGTGCAAACGTCCTGGTCGTTGAAATAGAAAGTATAATCACCTATCACGCGCACTTTGGTAAAGTTAAGCGCCTCGCCACCGTTGCCGGTTTTGTATTCCTGTACATTAGCGTAGGATACGTGCTGACCAAAATATGATTTGATCTCGTCCTTGCTTGCACCCAGCGGGAATTGTGCGAAAGCTGAAAGTGAAGCTATTAATAATGCGGCAATTAAAACTAATCTTTTCATGCCGGCTATATTGCAACTGTTACGCCAGCAGGCACTTACATTAAGTGAACTTTAAAATACGCTGATTATTAGCGCTTTATAATTTTCTCTAAAATTAAATAAAATGCTTAAAAAGAAAATTAATGGGTAATTACCCCATCAAAAGTGGGTAATGTATTCCACAGGCAAGATTTTTAACCTATGGACAATGAAGTAAAAGGAAGGGTAAAAAATTAAACTTTGTGGCCTGTCAGGAACACTTTACCGCTATTGGGTTCGCGTAATAAGGTAGTTTCACCGTTTTCGTTTTTGGCAATTTTCAAAGTTTGGGTAATGTAGAAGCCTTTGTAGTCCATCAGGATATTTAATCCGTCGTTATTTACGGTAAGTTTTACAGTACCGCCGATCATGTCCTTGCTGTCGTCGCCTACAACTGAAAAAGTTCCCCGGTTTGGCGATGTGAAGTTGAAATCGAATTTTTGTCCATTGCCCATATCGAGCTTTTTCATCAGTAAATCGCGGTACTCTTTGTAGATATCTTCTGGCTTAGTCATATCCTTGATCGTTTATGTTCAGTTTTATGCTTTATTAATCTGTGCTGAAGCGTTATACGGGACAATTACAAAAAAGGATGCAGCGATTTCAGAAAATTTTAAATTAAACAATGAAGGAAGTTGTGCCTGTTTTAGTTGTTAAATTTTCAACGGGCAATTGTGATTCGCACACTCAGCTAGCGTAGAAATCACACGCATATTCTGGCGGAAAAGATGTCAAGTAGTTTGCGTTGATCTCGCTTTTTAATAACTAATAAGACTCGGGATGTTATAGTGCGTTAGTACGGCAACTATTTTTTCTGACTTTTGATATGAATAAGACTCTCAGCGATAAATTTTTTCCAAATGGTATTCGGTTGCCAAACATCTTCTACAAAATCGGTCACTTCGTCTTCCTGCAAGCTGTCTTTGGCAAAAAGATACAGACCCAGAAAAGCCGATGCCCGGTAATTAGCGGCGCAATGAACTAATATGTTTTTACCTGCATTTTGGTACATGTGCGAGATAAATAGCAACAGTTCGCTTAATTGCGGATCCTCAAATACTACCGGGATATGATAGTATGCGATGCCCAGTGAAAGGACAAGTTTTTTTTCGTTTTCGAGTGCGTATTTGGTATCTAAAAGGCCCAGGTTAATAACGGTATCAAATTTACCCGCCACAAATTCTTTGAATTGTTCTTCTGTAGGTTGGCCCGAACACGCCAGGTGGTCAGATATTTGTTCGAATTGGTAAATAGGTTTCATTGGAGCGCGAAGATATAAAAAGAGCTAAACATTTGACCAGCATCCTTTACGTAATAAATTGTATAATTGTCTTCACTTGAAACGTCTCCTTTATAACCTGACCTTCCAGGTCGTTGTTGCCATCATAGCCGGTGTGGCAGTAGGTTTGTATTTTAAAGAATTTGGCCCCACGGCAAAACTGATCAGCGATAAGTTCATCGATATGATCAAGTGGCTCATCGCCCCCATCATCTTTTTGAATATGGTTTTGGGTATCGCCGGTATGGGCGATATGCGTAAGGTAGGCAGGGTTGGTGGTAAGGCTATTTTGTATTTCGAGGTCATTACCACTTTAGCATTGGTAATGGGAGTTGGACTGGCTAACCTGCTACAACCCGGTAAAGGTTTACCCATTCCGCATAGTGTTAATACCGAAAAGCTGGCAACTTACCAGAAAGCAGCTGCAGATATCAAATGGGGCGAGTTTTTTGCCCATATTATCCCTTCCAACATGTTCGATGCCTTTGCCAAAGGCGATATTTTACAGATACTTTTTATTGCGATTTTATTTGGATACGGCCTCAACCTGCTGAAAGACAGCGGAAAGCCGGTGCTCGACTTGTTCGATAAGTTCAACAAGGTATTTTTCAATATCATGGGGTTTGTGATGCGCCTGGCACCTATCGGGGCATTTGCCGGGATGGCATTTACCGTAGCAACCTATGGCATTGATACGCTCAGGCCATTGCTGCAATTGTTGGGCGCCGTGTTTTTGGCAATGCTGCTGTTTATCTTTGTGGTATTGTTTCTTGTGAGTCTCCTTTACAAATTCAGCCTGTGGCAATACCTTAAATTTATCAGGGAAGAGATTGTTGTTGTTCTGGGTACTTCCTCATCAGAAACGGTGCTCCCGAGTATGATGGATAAAATGGAACGTTTCGGATGTTCGCCGTCGGTTGTCGGACTGGTAATTCCTGCGGGATATTCTTTTAACCTCGATGGTACCACGATATACCTGTCCATGTCGGTCATTTTCCTGGCGCAGGTGTTTAACATTCCGCTGTCTATTGGCCAGCAACTGGTTATTATTGGTATGCTGATGCTGACTTCTAAAGGAGCAGCCGGCGTTACAGGTAGCGGTTTCATTGTGCTGGCATCTACTTTAACAGCAATCAAAGTGATTCCGATAGAAGGTGTGGCGATTCTGTTCGGTGTCGATCGCTTTATGTCGACAGGCAGGGCGCTGACCAATATGATCGGTAACGGGATCGCTACCATTGTGGTGGCAAAAAGTGAAGGGGAGTTTATCAGCCCGCCTGTTGAACCGTCTGTTTAAATAAGTAATCGGAATAAAGGATCCTAATAATTAATATCGAAGGTTTATCCCAGTTCGGTATTCAAATAATCCAATTTTAGGCCACATAGGAGTTTTGAGATTACCTTTAATAAGTTAACTTTGCGCGTACATTTATTCAATCTATGAGCGTCCTCGTTAATAAAGATTCCAAAGTTATCGTCCAGGGTTTTACCGGCAATGAAGGCACTTACCATGCCTCGCAAATGATTGATTACGGTACCAACGTAGTTGGTGGTGTTACGCCCGGCAAAGGCGGCCAAAAACACCTCGACAGGCCAGTATTCAATACCGTGAAAGATGCGGTTGACCATACAGGCGCCAATGTTTCTATCATATTTGTACCGCCGCCGTTTGCAGCTGATGCCATTCTGGAAGCAGCCGAGGCGGGTATTAAACTGATCGTTTGTATCACAGAAGGTATCCCGACCAAGGATATGATCCAGGTTAAAGAATATATAAAAGACCGCGACACCCGTTTGATCGGTCCGAATTGCCCTGGCATTATCACTGCTGATGAAGCTAAGATCGGTATTATGCCGGGCTTTATCTTTAAAAAAGGCAATGTGGGTGTAGTATCCAAATCGGGTACTTTAACTTACGAAGCAGTTGACCAGGTAGTGAAAGCAGGCCTCGGCATCACCACAGCTATCGGCATTGGTGGCGACCCGATCATTGGCACCCCTACCAAAGATGCTGTTGAATTGTTAATGAACGACCCTGATACCCACGGTATCATCATGATCGGCGAGATCGGCGGAGGCATGGAAGCCGAAGCTGCCCGCTGGATCAAAGCCAATGGTACCAAACCCGTAGTTGGCTTCATCGCCGGCCAAACTGCGCCTCCGGGCCGCCGTATGGGCCACGCCGGAGCTATTGTTGGTGGCGCCGACGATACCGCTGCAGCCAAAATGAAGATTATGACCGAATGCGGCATCCGCGTTGTACAGTCACCTGCTGATATCGGCGCCGCTATGGCTGAGGAACTGGCGAAGTTAGCCTGATTGTGGAGGTGAAGGGAGTGCGGAATGTGAGAGGTGTCCCGATAGCTATCGGGAGGTGAAAGGTTTCTCAGGTTAGATAATTGGATAATTTATAAAAATATAATCCTGGTCAGTTTGGCCGGGATTTTTTGTGGGCGTCAACCTGCCTCCCTCGCGCTCATGCTTCGACAAGCTTAGCATGACAGCCATGCTCTTTTTTTGAACACGATTTTTAGGATTATTTTTAGATAAACAGGATTATTAAAAGCTGAAAATCTAAATAGTCGATTCAGCTAAATCATTTATCCCGATAAAAATGGGGACAAACAAATCAGCGGTTCAAACAATTACCACCCTTGTCAACCCAATGTAAACAACCCCACACCCCAAAATCAAAATAGCAATCCCACCGTATATTTGTATAAAATGAAAATATTCACTCAATCGATCACTCACTCACTTATTATAAAATGCCCTACAATCCGCTTACACCCGAAGAAGAAAGAGTAATCCTATACAAAGGGACAGAAAGACCATTCACCGGCTCATTGTTAAACAATAAGGCCGAAGGAGTATACGTATGCAAAAGATGCGATACGCCCCTGTATACTTCCGAAACCAAATTTGAATCACATTGCGGCTGGCCAAGTTTCGATGATGAGATCGCGGGCGCAGTAAAAAGAGTACCTGATGCCGACGGCAGGCGTATAGAGATTGTTTGCGCCAACTGCGGAGCTCACCTGGGTCACGTCTTTGAAGGGGAATACCTTACGCCAAAGAATGTTCGGCATTGTGTGAATTCGGTGTCTTTGAAGTTTATGGCTTTGTAATTAGTTGTTCCGATAGCTATCGCGATGGTTGGGCATTTGGCATTGGTCATTGCGCAGAATTACGAAGTTTTTAAAACTTCGTAATTCTGTAACGAATTTTTCTTCCGGGCCCAAAAGCTATCGGGATGCGGACTTTCGGACTCCCGACTTAATTTCCTATCTTCGAACCCCGAAAACCAAGCTGAGCTTTTATGAAATTACTGGAAGGAAAAACTGCACTTATTACCGGCGCCTCAAAGGGTATCGGCCGCAAAATAGCTGAAAAATTTGCTGAACATGGCGCCAATGTGGCGTTTACCTATTTATCGTCGGTCGAAAAAGGACAGGCGCTGGAAGAGGAGTTGCAAAAGTTTGGTACCAAAGTAAAAGGTTATCGTTCGGATGCTTCTAAATTTGAAGAAGCTGAAAAACTGATCACGGATATTGTTGCTGATTTCGGCACACTGCAGATTGTAGTGAATAACGCCGGCATCACCAAAGACGGTTTGTTAATGCGGATGACCGAGGAGCAATGGGACGAGGTACTGAACGTAAACCTGAAATCTATTTTCAATGTAACTAAGGCAGCTTCGCGCGTTATGATGAAAAACCGTGACGGCGTGTTTATCAATATGAGTTCTGTTGTAGGTGTGCAGGGCAATGCAGGGCAATCGAATTATGCCGCATCCAAAGCCGGTATCATTGGTTTTTCAAAATCTATAGCTAAAGAATTAGGCTCAAGAAATATACGTACCAACGTAGTGGCCCCCGGTTTCATCAAAACCGAAATGACCGAAGTACTCGACCCTAAAGTAGTTGAAGGCTGGGCTGCAACTATCCCCCTCAAACGTGGTGGCGAAACCGAAGATGTAGCCAACTGCTGCGTATTTCTGGCATCAGACCTTGCCTCTTATATTACCGGGCAGGTGATTCCGGTTGATGGTGGTATGTTGTAATTTGGTTGTAGCAGTTGTCCCGATAACTATCCGGATGTTTTAAAATTTACAACCACTTCCTCATAATATTTTCGCATTTTGCAGGTGTACGTAAAACGTATAACGTTACACGTACATCATAACCCAATATGCAGCTTCTCTTTTCAATAACCTGGGGATCAATTTCGGGCTGGTGGACGCCTGTTTGCCTGTTACTTGGTTTGCTGTATGCCGGGCTGTTGTACCGGCAACCTTCGGGACTTGAAAAGAAACTTGGCTCGTTGTTGTTTGCCACGCGGGCTATTGCGGTTGCCGTTATTGCCTTCCTGCTGATTGCCCCCTTAACCAGAAATATTACCTATGATCAGCAAAAGCCTTTGGTGTTGGTGGCGCAGGATAATTCGCAATCGGTTAAACTATTTGGGCATAATGATGAAGCCTCACCCCGGCTCTCGCCAGCGAACAGGGAGGTAAGTTTTTTATGGTTGCGTGGTATTGCCAAATTAAAGCAGCAGTTAGGCGACAAATATGATGTCCGCGAATTCAACTTCGGGCGCGACCTGAAGGATAGCCTTTCCAATAGGTTTGATGCCAGGCAAACCAATATATCCTCGGCAATCAAGCAATTGAACCAGCGCTTCACCAACCAAAATATAGGTGCATTGGTGCTGGCAACCGACGGCCTGTACAACCAGGGTGCAGACCCAACCTATGAAGCGAAGAATTTAAAAGCAAGCATTTATGCCATCGCTCTTGGCGATACAGTTGCCAGACGCGATCTGCTGATTGGCAATATTAACTTTAATAAAACGGCCTTCCTCGGTAACGATTTTATGATTGAAGTGCTGGCCGAAGCCTACCAGGCCAAAGGAGAGACGATGCGTTTAAGCGTTGCTGAAGATGGCAAAACCGTAAGCAGCCAGCGTATTATTGTTAATTCAGATAATTTTAAAAAGGTTGTTCCTATAAAGCTGAATGCAGATAAAAAAGGCATTCGTAAATACACCATCAGTATAGCACCTGTAGGGAACGAACTATCGCTGCTGAACAATTCCGAAACGATTTATGTGGAGGTTTTAGATGCCCGGCAAAAAATACTATTGTTATTTGACGGTCCTCATCCCGATATCAGTGTCATCAAACAAGCCATTGAAAGTAATAAGAACTATGAAGTAAAAACCAGCCTGTTAAGCGATCTGCCAAAACTCAAATTAGCCGACTACAGCTTGCTCATCCTGTACCAAAGTACTGCCGGAAGCGCTGGGGTCCTGCCGAGCTTTATTAGCAAAAGTAAGGTGCCGGTTTGGTACATGCTAGGCGCACAATCCGACCTGATGCAATTTGATAACGAACAGCGCTCCTTGCAGGTAAACTCCAGTCGGGGGCAGATGCAGGAAGTTTTTCCTGAGGCCGTGGCGGGGTTTTCGCTTTTTACGCTATCTGATTCTACCCAAAAAAAGATTGCAGATTTTCCGCCATTATTAGCGCCTTTCGGCAGTTATCGTTACGCTGGCCCCGGTCAGATTTTGCTGAAGCAAAAAATCGGAGAGGTTTCAACACCCTATCCTTTGTTGTCGTTTAATGAAGAGAATGGCCGCCGTACCGCAACATTTACAGGTGAGGGCCTCTGGCGCTGGTCGCTGGCCGAATTTCAGAACTATGGAAACCACCATGCGCTGGAAGAATTATTGGGTCAGGGTATACAATACCTCACAGCCAATACCAACCGGCAGCGATTCAGGGTTTACCCCGCCAAAAATGTTTTTGACGAAGGCGATAATGTGATCCTGAATGCCGAATTATATAATGATGCGCTGGAGTTAGTAAATACACCTGAAGTGAAGCTCGATTTGAAAAGTGATTCAGGTAAAAGCTTTAGTTTCCTTTTTACCCGTACCGGGCAGGCTTACCAATTGGATGCGGGGGCATTACCTTCGGGCGACTACATTTATTCGGCCTCAACCAGAACAGGTAACCAAAATTTTAAGGCCAATGGACGCCTTACTATAAAACCGCTTAACCTTGAAACAAGGCAAACCGCTGCCGATCACCAGCTTTTACGTGCGTTGGCTAAACAATCGGGTGGGCAGTTTCTATTGCCGTCACAAGTTGATCAATTGGCCGAACTGATCCGCAAGAATGATAATATTAAAACACTGGTTTACGAGGATAAACACTACAGCGATCTGATCGACCTGAAATGGATATTTGTGTTTATTGTACTGCTATTAAGTTTAGAATGGTTTATGCGTAAACGTGAAGGCCAAATATGAGTATCGATATCACCCCGGCAATAGAAATATCAGGAACGGTGGCTTTCGCCGTTTCTGGGGCATTCGCTGCGATGCAAAAGCGGCTCGATGTTTTCGGGGTACTCATCATGGGTTTTATTACAGCTATCGGCGGCGGCACTATTCGCGATGTTTTGATCGGGTATACACCTGTCGCATGGATGCGGGATAATCAAACGCCGCTGATTATTTTAGCGACAGTTACTGCCACGATATTATTTAAAAAATATATCAATGCCTTTAAGGTCACACTTTTCCTGTTCGATGCTTTGGGACTTGGCTTATTTACCATTATCGGGATACAAAAGGGGATCAATGCAGGTTTGAATCCTGGTGTTTGTATAGCTCTGGGTACAATTACCGGCTGTTTTGGCGGTGTGCTTCGTGATATCCTGATTAATGATATACCGCTTATTTTCAGAAAGGAGATCTACGCCACTGCCTGCATCATTGGCGGTACTTTATATATTTTGCTGATCAACCGTATAGATCCTGATCTTGTTAAGATCCTTGCAATTGTGGTTGTTTGTGCCATCAGAATTTTTGCCGTAAAGTTTAAGCTGTCGTTACCCCGTTTTTATGCCTGAAAAGAAGCAAGCTACACCAGGTACTATTGATAATTATAAAAAGGATGGGCATACGGCAGCACAAAAGCTTTTAGGGCTTGATCATCTCCGCGCATTTGCCATCATGTATGTGATGCTTTTTCACTATCAGTATTTTGGCCACCCTAACTGGATCACCAATATCGCACCGTTTGGGTGGACGGGCGTCGACTTGTTTTTTGTGTTGAGCGGCTATCTGATAGCCGGGCAATTGTTTGCCACCATAGCATCCGGCAGGCAAATTTCTTTGATTGAGTTTTTCATCAAGCGGTTTTTCAGAATTATTCCGCCTTTCCTGTTTATTGTTGCCTTGTACTTCCTTTTTCCGGTTTTAAGGGAATGGGGACAACCTTCGCCACTTTGGCGATACCTGACTTTTACGCTCAATTTTGGTCTCGATCTTAGTAAATCCGGCACTTTTTCACATGCCTGGTCGCTTTGTGTTGAAGAGCAATTTTACCTGGTTTTGCCTTTAGTATGCCTGTTGTTCGTGTTTTTTAAACAGGGAGCCAAAGCACCATACCTGTTAATTGCACTTTTTGTTGGTGGGTTTTTTCTGCGGTTCTGGAACTGGAACCACTATATGGTTCCGGTACTTTCCAGCCCGAATTTCGGATTGGTTTGGAACGAATACATATATTATCCTACCTATAACCGCCTTGACGGACTGTTGGTAGGGGTAAGTATCGCGGGGCTATTTACCTTTTTTCCAAAAGTGAAAGCCTTATTTAATAGCTATAGTATTACTATAGGCTTGTTGGGAGTATTGTTGTTGGTTGCCACACGAATAGGCTGTACCGGTTACCATAATTTCGATACCGCAGTTTGGGGTTTCCCTTTGATCTCCATCGGATATGGCTTAATACTTGCTGCAATGGTCTGCCCCAGTAACCCGCTTTTCAAACTAAAATCATTCCTGACGGCACAAATTGCAACGCTGTCTTATGCCATGTATTTGTGCCATAAGATTGTTATTCATGTCGTTCAGCTGCTTTTAGGAAGTTTAGGGATGGATACCAACAGCAACCTGGTGATGCTGCTTTGTTTTGCAGCAATAATCACCACTGCCACCCTGATGCGGTATGCGATTGAAAAACCTGCCTTAAATTGGAGAAATAAGGCATTAATGCGATTTTATGTTAATGCTCAGACTGGTCTTTAGATTTAATGATCACAAAAACATCCTCATTATCTTTTTTCATAAGGTATTTTTCACGGGCAAATTTTTCAAGCTTTTCTTTGTTTGATTTCAACTCGTCGAGGTCGTTGTGCACGCGTACGGTTTCTTTCTCGTAAAAATCACGTTCCTGTTTTATTTTGCTCAACTGGTGGCGATACTGGTATTGCGAAAACAGGTCGTTTTTATCAAAAAACACCATCCAAACTAAAAATGCCAGCGAAACAACGAAATATTTATTCCTCAGAAGATTGAGCAGCCGCTTCATGTTAAACTAAAAGAATTTTCGTTTAAAGCTATTTAATTTATTTGAACGATGCAAGGGGGATTATTAACTTGCTAACATTGGTTGTCGGGATAGTTGTATTGGTTGTATTAGTTTTATTGGTTGAACACAGGTTATTGGGAGTTTGTGATCGATATCTTGGTGTAAAGGTTTTTCGATACTGCCCCGATATTCATCGGGACAGCTTATTTAACCCAATCCAACCAATACAACCAGTTTAACCAGTACAACTAACGTTACCTCCTCTTGCCCCAGCGTTTCTGCCCGTCGCGGTGGCCGGGTGAGCGCTGTTGTTTAGCGGCAGGTGCGCTGCTTTTGGCACCAGGTTCCATTTTCTTGGCCACAAACGTTGGGCTCATCGGGTAGGGATGGGCATCGTTAACCGGTATAGTTTTGCCGATCAGCTTATGAATATCTTTCAGGAAATCAATCTCCTCTGCTTCGCAAAATGAAAACGCGATACCGTTGGCGCCCGCTCTGCCGGTACGACCGATGCGGTGTACATAGGTTTCGGGGATATTCGGCAGCTCGTAATTGATCACGTGGGTTAGTTCATCGATATCGATACCTCGTGCAGCGATATCCGTAGCGATCAGGACACGTGTAGTACGATTCTTGAAATTGGTTAAAGCACGTTGCCTGGCATTTTGCGATTTGTTGCCGTGTATAGCTTCGGCAGTAATTCCAACCCGGGTCAGATCTTTAACTACTTTATCCGCGCCGTGTTTGGTACGGGTAAATACCAGCGCTGTTTTGATGTTTTTATCTTTCAAAAGGTGGATCAGCAATTGCTTTTTATCGCCTTTCTCAACAAAATAAAGCTCCTGCTGGATGGTTTCAGCTGTTGTTGATTGCGGGGTTACCTCCACTTTCTCGGGGTTATTCAGGATAGAATTGGCCAGGTTTTGGATTTCGTTTGGCATGGTTGCCGAAAAGAACAACGTTTGCCTGCGTGCCGGTACTTTGGCGATGATCTTTTTCACATCGTGCACAAAACCCATATCCAGCATACGATCGGCTTCATCCAATACCAGCATGCGGATATTATCCAAACGTACAAAACCCTGATTCATCAGGTCGAGCAAACGGCCGGGTGTAGCCACTAAAATATCCACCCCGCGGCGCAGGGCATCGGTTTGCGGATTTTGTGATACACCACCATAAATTACCAGGTGTTTTAAGCCGGTATGCCGACCATAAGCTGCAAAGCTTTCGTCGATTTGTATCGCAAGTTCGCGGGTTGGCGTTAAAATAATGGCTTTGATGGCCTTTTGTTCTTTATGTTGCTGCCTGTCCTGATATAAAAGCTGCAGGATAGGAATAGCAAATGCAGCCGTTTTGCCTGTACCGGTTTGGGCGCAGCCAAGCAAGTCGCGATGTTTTAATACGATGGGTATAGCTTGTTCCTGTATAGGAGTTGGGGTGGTATAGCCCTCGGTTTTTAAGGCCCTGAGGATAGGCTCAATCAAATTTAAATTTTCAAATGACATGTAATGTATCTCTGTATGCTGCGCGAAATGTAAGCGGATCTTAATACTGTTCGGTGACCAATACCGTAAGCGAGCGGGTAATTTTGTGCAAAGGTACGGTTTTTTGTTGGTTTGGTTGATTAAGTTGGTTTGGTTGATTGAGTTGGATTAAGTTAATTGGATTGAATAAGTGAGTGAGTTGATTGGGTGTATCTGTATTATAAAAAAAAAGCTCCGGAACATCCGGAGCTTTTTTGAATATTTTCACCTTTCACCTTCTATCGGTTTTTAACGTATTTAAAATCCTTACCGATAAATTTAGCGGTGCTGCCCAGCTCTTCTTCGATGCGCAGCAACTGGTTGTATTTAGCGATCCTGTCTGAACGGGAGATCGAACCGGTTTTGATCTGTCCGCAGTTCAGCGCCACGGCCAGATCGGCAATGGTAGCATCTTCTGTTTCACCTGA
>CAIPPO010000230.1 GCA_903866915.1 uncultured Mucilaginibacter sp.
CCTGATCATTTATTCGGGTGGGGCGTTAAGACAGGTAAATACCAAGCTGGATAGCAAAGAAATGGGCCTCGACGTTCCTGAATCTCAATTTCCGTCGGGCGTATTGCGGATAACTTTATTTTCTCAGGAGGGTGAGCCGTTGAGTGAAAGGCTGGTATTTCTTCAAAATCCTGATATCCTCAATATTTCAATCAGCAGCAGCAAGCCCTCTTATAAAACCCGGGAACTTGTAGATATTAATGTTAATGCTAAAAGCAATGGGGCGCCTGCTGCCGGGATTTATTCAGCTTCGGTTTTAGACGAAACCAAAGTTCCATTTAGTGATAATGATGAAACCACAATTCTATCCTACCTTTTGTTATCCTCAGAGTTAAAGGGATTCATCGAAAAGCCGAATTATTATTTTGCCCAATCTTCGGCCAGCTTAAAAAGCGATCTGGATGTATTGATGCTTACACAGGGTTACCGTAAATTTACATGGAAGCAATTAAATAGCGATACCTCTCATTTCACTTTTGCAGGCGAGAGAGCATTGTCATTGTCGGGCTACCAAAAAAATTCTGTGGGTTCGCCCATTGCTGACCGCGACGTGATATTGTTAGCTGAAAAAGCCGGCGGAATACTTAGCGCAAAGACTGATAAAGAAGGCAAATTTAGTTTTGATAATATCGACTTTGAAGATGGTACGCTATTTACTTTACAAGCCACAGGATCAACCAAGGAAAAAAAATCAAGCGCACTTACGCTCAACCCCGAAAGCGAACCTGCGGTAGCTGGTAAAACCACTTCAGCTGCCATTGCAGAACAGCTGAAAGCCTATGCTGATAGAAAGTCAGGCGGCGAACAGGCAATTGCCCAGGTTTATGCCAATGCCGATCAGGACCTTAGCGGAGCTGACATTTCGGGTTCTGCAACACTTACTGGGGCCTTAAAGTCGCATATCAAAGGCATAAATTTTATTGCGGGTGCCCCATACTTAAAAGAATTTAAATATCCGATGCTGATCGTTGTAGACGGGAAGATCAGCAATAGTTATGCAAACCTTGATAATCTGAGCCTCTCAAACATTTCGGCTATAAAGGTTTTAAAAGGGAAAAATGCAGAATCCTTCGGGGTAAATGGCAATTCGGGTGTTTTGGTTATTAATACCCGTTTCGGATCATCATCAGCTAATTTAAATGGTCAGAGCGAAAAAGGAGCAGCTGCTAAAATAACCCGCATAGACGATGCACATTATCGTTCGTCAAGCCTTTCGGGACCGGGACATGCCGACCAGGTAATCCACGCTGATGCATTTACGTATTCAACCAGTATGGTAACTGCGCTAAATGGCAGATTAAATGGCATCGATTTCGTCAACGGACAGCCTTACCTCCGCGGTGGGAGTGTGGTTTCTGCCGGAGGAGCTGGCATCACGTCAATGTATGTTATTCTGGATGGCACGCCTCTGGGACATACGGCTATTGATAATATCAACCCGCATTCAGTTGAAACAGTAGAGGTGTTACGCGGAGCTAATGCCAGCATTTATGGATCGGAAGCCGGTTCTGGCGTTTTGGTGATAACTACCCGAGACCAGGGCGATGCCTATGATATTCCGCAAACATCATTGGGTAACCTCCGGTTCAAGGGGCATGGTTTTTATAAAGCCCGTGAGTTTTATTCGCCAAAATATACTGCTACGTCGCAAAACGGAAGCTTAGATCAGCGCAGCACGATTTACTGGAATCCTGGTTTTACGACGAATGCAAATGGCAGCGGGTCATTTGAGTATTATAATGCGGATGGTAAGGGTAGTTATCGTGTAATTGTAGAAGGAATGGACGGCAAAGGGAATATAGGGTGGCAGGTATACCGGTATAAAGTTGAATAAGCCGTTTAACTGATCCTGGCTATTGTTATTCGGGGCTAGAACCTGCGCCCGATGATAATTTTGAATATCGCTTTATCGGTACTATTCGTCAGGCCCAAACCAATGCCTCCGTTGAATTCCCAATTGGGATTGGTATTCAGGTCAATTGCGGCGAATACCTGGTGCTGTTGCAATTGGATTGAATCATAATGAAAAAAGGGTCCGGTACTGCCATAATATTCAATACCCAGGGCAACTACTTTCGATACGTCATAGCTTCCTTTTATATTAGGTGAGAAAATCATGCCCCGATGCTCATCCGGCCCTGCGAAACTTTGGTCTAAAGTTGGGTTAAAGGCAACGTACCATTTGTCGATTTTTTTATCAACGATAGGTCTGATCTCAAGTGTTGATGTATTTGGTGAATACTCTTTTTTCTGGAAACCGAATTCAAACGAGATACTTACACCCACCGGCCATTTCCAGCTTTCAGGTGCCGCAACTCTGGGCCTGATATGCGATCCAACATAGGCAGTTCTGCCGTCGTCGCCGAGCGCATTGAAAAAATAAAAGCCAGTTTCAAACCAGGGCGTCCAGCCATGTGTTATTTCGATTGTTTCGTGGAAAATATGATTGGTGGGCAACTGTCCATCAACCGTGCTGGTGCTACCGTTTGCTGTGTAATTACTGTGAAGCTCCAGCATGGTATGCCCCTGTTCGACAGTTTCAGCACCATAAACCTGAATTTCATAATTATCCTGGGCTTGAAGTTTGCCAACTAACAGGCATGCCAGGCAACACAACAATAATATTTTACCCATCGATAGACAAAAATAGCGTTTTACTGATCCCAAAACTAAGGGAAACGTTTTAAAGTTTTCGTAATAAAACTATGACCAAATTCTGGTTGAATTCTGTAATGATTGATACGGCATAAATATTTTCCCAAAAATTCAGTTTTAATTCAATTTTTACTCCTTACTTTAACTAACTCAGCAGTGTACGATATGATCAAAAGCTTTTCTAAGCCTCCCCGCCAGGTATCACCATCATTTGTTATTCAAAAGGTTCAACCGGCTTTGCTGGGCCTGATGGATGGCTCGGTGTCAACACTGGCTCCTATTTTTGCAACTGCCGGGTTAACAGGCACACCGATAAAGGCATTTTATGTGGGACTGGCGGCCTCCCTGGGCGCAGGCGTCAGTATGGGACTTGCCGAAGCACTATCAGACGACGGAAAGGTTACCGGCCGGGGAAACCCGGTTTTACGAGGCGCTATTACATCTTTCGGAACTGCGCTTGGAGGTATGCTTCATACGCTACCTTTTCTTATTCCTAATATGCACCAAGCTTTGCATTTGGCCTATGCGGTTGTTGGTATTGAATTGCTGGCCATTGCCCTGATCAGGTACCGCTTTATGAAAACCCCGTTATTGACCACGATATTGCAGGTAATTGTAGGCGGCGGGATCGTATTTGCCCTGGGCATTTTTTTAGGACAGAGTTAAAATTTAACAGCAATAAGTATATGACCTCAAATGAACAATCAGGCTCAGGTAATGGGCAAAACAGAACTTACTCATCTTCACTACGTTTTTGGCACTGGGCCAACGCTATCGTTATCACGGGCTCGCTATTAACGGTATTAATTAATTCAACTTTATTAAAGGGTTGGACGCTGGCAACTTTTATAAGTGGTGAATTAAAAAAATCCGGGGTAACTGTTACTGATGATGTGGCCCGTTCGGTATCCCATGGTTTACGTGATCGTGTTTGGGATTTCCATGTTTATTTTGGCTATGGCATTATTGCCTTACTACTATTTCGTTTGGTAACAGAATTTGCCGGATTGACAGACAAGAAACTTAGTCGCAAAATTGCTGATTACTACCGCCAATATAAGTCGGGGCAAAACAAGCTGATTGCACGCGGCGAACTTTTCGTTAAATCTTTATATGCAATTTTTTATTTGATTTTGATCATTATGGCCATCACCGGCTTGTGCCTGGTTTTCGAAGATGATGTTCCGGCATTGCATAAAATGCATTTTATCAGAGAGATACATGAATTTAGTATGTATCTGGTACTTGGCTTCCTGTTTTTACATATCGCCGGCGTTTACCTCGCAGAACGAAAAGATAAACCGGGCATTGTATCAGATATGATCAATGGCGGCAGTAAAAAGCAGGATAAGCAATGATTTTATTTGCTAATCAGGTAAACACTGTCAACAACACTGGCACGCGTACGTTTATTAATAAAAGCAGGTAAAATCGTTTCGTTTTTATAGTTGGGAAATGCTTTTACGAGCGTAAATTCCACGTGCCCGGCTCGTATTAATGCCATAGTTTTCTGATTGGCGAAAAACAGCCTTTTGTTCCCTGTTTTGATTGTTTCAAAACTTTCAATAGGAAGCGTGGCAATTGGCCGTTTGATATAAAATTGGAATACATTATTTTCTGTCCCAAGGTTGTACAAGCCGAAATTGTCAAATTCAGGTTGATTAACGTATGCTGCTGCCGTTATTTGCCCCCGGTAACTGATGACCATTTTGTAGAATATAGTATTTAAATATAGGTTGGCAAATAACGAGGCCAGACAGGCCAATAGTAACGTAACAAATCTTCGTTCTCCGGCCTTGAACCAAATAAACACACCAGTCGAACTAAAAAATATCAGTTCGGCTATTAAGCACCAGGTATAGCCGGGTTCTGCAAAATAGTTGATGGCAAGGATAGCAGCAGGTAGTGCTATGATATACACCCAAAGGGAAACAGACCGGTAAACAGTTCCAACTTTACTGAGTTGCTCATAACAGTAAGGTGCCGTTATGATTGCAAATAATGGGAAAATGGTATTCGTATAAAAAGGAAGCTGAAAGCGCGAAAAGGAAAATAAACATAATAACAACAATCCCCCGCTTAAGGCATAATATTCGGCTAATGGTTTTCGCTTTAATATATTACGTGCACTTTTAAAAACTGCATAGTAGAATAGCAGGCACCAGGGTGCAAAGGCCCAAAGTAGGGTATGCAGGTAAAACAATACATCGCCGGATTGCCTTGTGATGGGGCCATTATTAACAAAGCGCCCAAACTGGCTATCCCAGAAAAACCATTTTATACCCGACACCTGGTGTCGCCCAAATACCAGTTTTTCTGGATGCAGATCGAATTGTATATAGAGTGCATAAAGCTCGGGCAGGATAAAAATACCGGTAAGTAATAACAGCATTGCCCATTTTAACCGGAAGATTTCACTGTATTTTGCTGTTAGGACCAATTGGCCAAATAAGCCTCCATAAATTGCAATTGTTGCAAAAATCCCTTTTGTCATTATAGCTAATGCACCGAGTAACGCAGCAAGTAATAGATCAGTGAACGTAAATCGTTTCTCCAATTGGCTGATATGGTAAATACATCCGATAACCATTGCCATCAGGTACGGTTCGGCTCGTACATCAGTATTTGACATGATCACATGTTGGGAGCTTGCCAGGATGATTGCCGCAATAAAGGCGACTTCGGTACCATAATATTTTTTTGCGAAGAGGAAGGTATAGCGCAATCCAATTAAAAAAAACAGCAGCGCTGGCAGCCGATAGGCCCATACCGAAACGCCAAATACCCGAAAACTCAGTGCTATTGCCCAGAAAGGAAAATGTGGCTTGTCCAGCCAGTCCTGGTTGTATGTAAAAAGTTGCCAGAATTGATGACGGAAAAGCAGGTTTTTGGAAATAGAAGCATATAGCCCCGGATCATCAGTGAAAAAATCCAGGTTGAAGCCCGAAAAATTAACCAAAATTGCAGCTAATAACAGAAAAAGGTAAATCCGGTGGCGAATATTTTTCATCACCCAAATCAAAGCAAGATTAACGGCAATTGCAAGCTGGCACAAAAATGCCCGAAATGTAAATGGGCCACCCGGGTTTTGTGTGCATTACCCGGGCAGCCCTTTACTGTTATTTGGTTGTTTAGTTTAGTTTAGCTGTGCTCCGGTTATATTAAGTGACCGTCCTTTTATTTTATCAAATATACTCTTAACCAAAGGTTTGGTTATGTACGATGTAACAAATGGATATGACTTGGAACGGTTAATATCCATTTGAAAAATAGATGAAGAGACAATATATATTTTAATGTCTTTTTTAAGCGATTTGTAGATCTCCTGATACCTGTTCAAAAAATCCCAGCCGCTATGATTGGGCATATACAGATCAAGGAAAATATAATCAGGCAAAGCCATGATCTTATTTTTGTTCTCTTCAAGGTAATCCAATACCAACTTGCCATCAAAAGTATACGTGGTCTCTTTCGAAAGATCGTTTTTTGTAAGCATGTACTGCACCATTTTATGGTGGATCGGATCGTCGTCGATGATGATAAGTTTTGACATGATATTGGGTTGATTGGTTAATACTAAAAACTAATAATCCTGATAACAAACATCGTAAGATGCTGTGGGCGATCAACGTTGATCAGATCACACATCCTGCATCGCTACCCTCGCGGTTTTGTTTTGTTTGCTTGCGCTAACTTCAATCCAATCATCATGCCATAAGTATGAAATAGCTATATGTAACAAACTTGTTATAATGTGAAAGGGGGTGAAAATCGTTTGTAAAAGCCTTGTTTTTCAGATGTTTAATTTAAAAATAGCAGGGTGCATTTACAGATGTAAGCTATAATTACTGGCGATAAGTCGCTGGTTTATAGTTACCACAAGGATGCCATTTAAATAACGGAATAATGATAAAATATTGACTTTTCTGAGGGCTGAAAACAATAAAATCGGTATATCTTTATCGTCAAATCAATTCATAAAAAACCATGAGAAAGATGTTACAACCCAAGCTATTGTCATTAATGGCAGTTGCTTTTCTATTTTTAGGAGTGGCGAGTGCGCAAAAAAAACCACAGGCTAGCCCCGCTGACAGTACGAGTGGTACTGTGTCAGGTGCCACGATCGATATTTTTTACCATAGTCCGGGTGTTAAGGGCCGCACTATTGGCAAAGAAATTGCCCCTTACGGACAAATTTGGCGTACTGGCGCTAACGAAGCAACCACCTTTGCAGCAAGCAAGGATATAAAAGTAGAAGGGAAAGTGTTGAAAGCCGGAAAATACACGCTCTACACATTGCCCGATGAAAAAGAATGGAAAATTATTTTCAATTCGCAATTGATGGATGGTACCCGCCCGATCTGGGGTATCAAACACGATGGCTCATCTACTGATGATGCGGCCAAGGATGTTTTGGTAGTTACAGTAAAGCCTAAAAAGGCCGCCGCATTCAACGAACGGTTTAAGATACAGGTATCAAAACCGGGATTTGTACTACTATGGGGTGATATCGAGGTTCCAGTGAAAGTTAAATAAACGCTTAAGTAAATAAACTGAACCCCCGGCCAAACGCCGGGGGTTTTTTGTTGCCCGGGGTGAGAGGGCTTGCAATTCACCAAATGTTATATTTGCCTTGAAAATATGATCAGCAGTTTTAAATGGGTTCAATTGAAATCGCGCCTGGTAACATCTGGAGTGCTCGTTTTATTGATTTTGCTGTTGATTTGGTTTTCGTCCTATCCCGGCGCTGTTGAACGTTTTTATTCAAGCGGACTTTATCCAGTCATATGCCATTGCTTTCACCCGGTATTTAATCTTTTTCCATTTAGTATCGGCGATATTCTGTACTTATTAGTAATCGCCTGTCTGATTTATATTTTCGTGAAACTGGCGCAGGCACTAATTCGCCGGCGATGGGGCAATGCGGCGCGGCTTGCTCTGGGAACTATTAATGGGATACTGGTGGCTTACCTGGTATTTTACGTCTTTTGGGGTTTGAACTATTACCGGCCCGAAGCTATTGAACGATTGTCATTACCTGACACTGCTTATACAGCTACTGATCTGAAAGCGGTAACAGCCCTTCTGATTGACAGTGCCAATATTTGCCGAAGCCGCTTATTGCAAAGCGATTGGAAGCGTTCAAATAACCAAATATACCAACAGGCTGTAGCGGCTCAGGCTCAATTGAGCGTTAGTTATCCGGCTTTTAAAAATTATGCACCGAAGGCCAAATCATCGCTTCTGACACCGATTATCAATTACCTGGGAACTTCCGGATATTATAATCCTTTTACCTCTGAGTCGCAGATCAATTACCAGATGCCGGTTTTTTTGAAGCCCTTTGTTACCTGTCATGAATTATCGCACCAGGCTGGTTTTGCTCCGGAAGATGAAGCTAATTTTGCCGGTTTCATTACAGCTACAAAATCAAAAGATAACTTTTTCCGCTATTCAGCTTATTATGAAGGGGTGGAAGAATTTATGTTTGCGCTTAATCTTCAGGACAGCATTGCACGAAAGCAATTGAAAAAGCGGATATCGCCCCAGGTGCTTAGTGACTTTAAAGCCGAACGTATATACTGGCTTAAATATCAGGGGCAAATAGAGCGAATCAGTAGTGTTTTTTACGACAAATTTCTCAAAGCAAATAACCAGCCTCAGGGTTTAAAAACCTATAACCGAATGGTATTGCTGATCATGGCCTATCGGAAAAAGCATGAGCTGTAGTATCTTCATTTAATAGGTTGTTACTTTTATTCATTTTAGGTAAAACCGAACAATCGATTTTAATTTTCGCTAAATAGGTTATATTTGAAGTTCAACCTCAATTATAGACCCTAATGTTATGAATGCAAAAGTTATTTTTTGGGCCATTATTACGGCCTTAGGCGGATTTTTATTTGGTTTTGACACCGCCGTAATTTCCGGCGCCGAACAAGCTATTCAGAAGTACTGGAGTTTGAGCGATCTGCAACATGGCTTCACTATATCCATCGCATTGATTGGTACAGTTACCGGAGCATTCCTCGGCAGGCTGCCTGCAGATAAGCTGGGCCGAAAAAAATCGCTGGTAATTATTGCCTTTATTTTTCTATTTGCTTCACTTGGTACGGCTGTAGCCACCAATTGGTATTTATTTGTTTTATTGAGATTTATTGGCGGGTTGGGCGTTGGTGCTTCTTCAGTGATAGCGCCAATTTATATTTCTGAGATAGCACCGGCTGCTACCCGCGGGCGGCTGGTCATCCTGTTTCAGTTCAATATTGTTTTGGGGATATTGATATCGTACGGCTCTAATTATATTATTGGCTCATTGTATCATGACTCCTGGCGATTGATGCTCGGAATCATGGCAATTCCGTCTTTATTATTCCTGATTCTATTGCGCTTTGTGCCTGAAAGCCCGCGCTGGCTTATTCTGAAAAAGTCGAAAATTGACGAGGCTCGTCAAACGCTTCAAATCGTTAATCCAGCGGGGTATGAGCAGGAAATTCAAAGTATTATTGACGCTAAAAATGAGGAGCAAAACGATGCTGCTGCCGAAAGCCTGTTTACAAAAAGGTACCGTTTCCCGGTTACACTTGCAATTTTGTTTGCCTTTTTTAACCAGGTGTCGGGTATCAATGCAATAATATACTATGCACCCCGAATCTTCGGTATGGCTGGTTTAGCAAAAAGTGCAGCTTTATTATCTACAACCGGCATTGGCGGGGTAAACCTTTTGTTTACGATGATCGCTATTTTCTTTATCGATAAGATCGGGCGAAAAAAACTGATGGTTATTGGTTCATTCGGTTTAATTGTAACACTGGGATTGGTAACAATGGCATTCTATGGTGGACATATCAACGGCAATATGGTTACCATCTATCTGATGGCTTACATTGCATTTTTCGCATTTTCACAGGGAGCCGTAATTTGGGTTTTCATTTCCGAAATATTTCCTAACCAGGTGAGAGCAAAGGGTCAAACGTTGGGAAGCTTTACCCATTGGGTGATGGCAACCGCTATTGCTTTCTCATTTCCATATATTACAGGAAAGATTGGCGGGGGAAATACCTTTCTGTTTTTTACCGTAATGATGGTGCTTCAATTGATATTCGTTTGGAAGATGATGCCCGAAACCAAAGGCAAATCGCTTGAACAGATCGAACGTACATTGACTATTCACTAACAGCTTTGCCGGTTTGAATATTGGCAGTAACTGTTAGTTCATCTTATTACATTTTCGATACTAAATAAAACAAAAAAGCCGGGCCTCGTGCCCGGCTTTGGTCAGTCATTCATTATTTAGATTATACGAGGTTCTTTTTGATATAAGTTATGCTCTGGGTAATACTATTGAAAGGATCACCTGGACAGATATCCTCTTCAACAAAAAAATATTTCAGACCTGCCTTTTTACTGTGTTCAAATATCCTTTTGAAGTTAACCACGCCATTGCCTACTTCAGTAAACATTTTCTTTTCGGTTTTGTCCATGTCTTTGATATGCCAAAGCGGGAAACGGCCCGGATGTTTTTCTATCAGCGCAACCGGATCCTGACCAGCCCTGGTTAACCAATACAGGTCAATCTCGAATTTTACCAGGTTCTTGTCGGTATTCTCCAATAAAATATCATAAGGATATTTCCCGTTTTCGGCTATAAATTCAAAATCGTGGTTATGATAGCAGAATTGCAAACCAGCTTTTTTACTGATCTCGCCGGCACGGTTAAAA
>CAIPPO010000231.1 GCA_903866915.1 uncultured Mucilaginibacter sp.
GTATCGACTACGGCTTTAGCAAGGGAAACGGTTCAGTATTGATCAATCTTGGGGAGGCATTCTAACTTGTCACAAAAAGGCTGATATAGCGGGTTTAGTATACTGTAAGGATTAGGTAATGAAATAAAATTTGTCACAAGTATAGGATTTTACCTGCTTTCTAATATTGGCAATAATTCGATCAAATTATTCAATACATAATCGGGGTTTCCTGAACGAAGCTGTTCAGCAGTATGGGCACCACCAGTAATACCGATATTCAGCCCGCATCCTGCATTTTTCCCTTCTTCGATATCAATAATCGAGTCCCCGATCTTTACCACCGAACTTGCGTCTTCAATACCAAAATGAGCCATAGCAAATAAGATCATGTCAGGATTTGGCCTGCTCTTTTCCACCTCCGAGGAGGTAACGAGCAAATCAAATTCGCGACCTTCTTCCCAGCCCAGTCTGTTTACCAGCAATTGCGCAGTTTCCCTGTTATAGCCGGTATTGAGTACAGCTAAAATATGCTGTTCTTTTAAGGCTTTAAATAAAGGCGCTGCATTGTCTGCAGCTAATATTTCAAGTTGATTATAGGCATCGGCTAATTGTACGACAAATTTTTGGTAGATAGCGTTAACCAGCGCCGTGTCTTCAATGCCTGCGTAAGCTTTTAGTACTTTTCTGATTGCTTCTGATTTTTCGTTTCCTGCCCCCTGCTCCAACACCTGATCTAAAGTAAAATTGTAACCAGCTTCGTTGATGCTTTTCTGCAAAGTTTTATATACTACATTGTTTTCATTAACCGTTGTACCGGCCATGTCAAAAACAACCATCCTGATATTTTTCATTATTCTTTTTTTAATTCAATCCCTCAAAGAGACATTTAAGTTGACGCCGCTAATTTACTGTTACCTGCTTTCCTATGCTCCCGCAAAGTTTTATCAAATTGTTAAATGTTTGTTAGATAGGCATATAAAATTAAGCTCATTGGCGGATTAAACCAGCGATTAACGAATGGCGCGTACTAATAAAAAACAGAATGGGATTAAAGATTTTAGGCTCAGGATTAATATAAAGCAGCGGTTTCATTCTTCCTGATCCAAACCTCGCCTACAGGCAGCAGCTCGAGCACATCAACAGGTCCGCCAACTGCCTGCGGTTGGCTTTTGATCTCGATCTGCACCAGCTTTTGCACATATAACGCTGGATTATGTTCGCGGGTATAGCCCGAAGGCATATCTTTATAGCTGGCATTAGCAATGTCACCCGACATCCCGATCACCGTAATATCCTTTATTTGCCGAACACGGTAGCTGGAAATTACCACACCGTTTACGCCTAATCGGCATTCAAATTCAATATTGATTACGCGGGGTTTCCCTTTATAAAATCTGAAAAAACTTACCTGCGCCAGGCCATCATTCAAAAAGTGATCAACTTTATCTGGGTAGTAACTGATCATCTCGCCAATCAGCTTATTGTAGCGAAGCACCATCGCCTCTCCGAAGGCATGTATGGCGGAGTCGATATTGGCTTTTTCCGCTAGAGCCGTGTTTGCCCGGGCGAGCAGCGCGGCGTCGTCGATACCGGCAATAGCAAAATAATTTGCCCCCACATGGTGTATTTTGCAAACGGTTTCTGAATGCAAAGTATCTGAAAAATAAAAGGTACGCTTACTATCGGCAGCTACATAAATATGCCCGTTGCTACTTATAAAAATAACAATGCATGTTGAAAAGCCCCTGATAGAGAGCGCCAGCAACAACCCGCTTATTAATAATTTTTTCACGCTAATTTTACATAAAGTTAATAAATATTTAACCTTAGTGTATTAAAAAAATAAATTTTCGGCTAAAAAAGCATTTATCCAACCTCGCTTTTAACATGCCTTGGCCTTCAAACGAGTACCTGCAAGGTATTGGTTACCACCGGGTGAACTGACACGAACCTGCTTCAAATATTTAATAAAAAGTTAACAAGCCGCAATGGGGGTTCCACATGGCTACAACCTTGCTTTAGTTATATTTGAGCAAACAATCTTTGTTCACTCATTCAAAGGAATCACATGAAGTCGCGCCTGAAGGTTATAATTGGCATCCTGGTAAATCTGTGCATTTTTAGCGCCTGCCAGCGTATAAAAACCGGCAGCACAAATGACAGCGAGCAAAGCAATATGCATTTCGCCTACGACGATAGCACGCTTACCAACCGGGTACTTCCGGTAATGCTGCCTTATAACCGACTGATTGAACCCGCCGGAACAAGCATCAGTTTTGGCGACCCCGGTCTTGAAAATCATAGCCTGACAGCAAAGATGATTCCCCAATCTTCGGTATTGGTTGTGGAAGGTCGCTATGCGATAACATTGGTTGATACCACCACACACCTGGTAGTTGCAGAATGGGCCTACAAGCAAGACACAAAATTAAACGGGCTGATGAGTACCTATTCGGGTCTGGCTATCCGCAGTAGGCCAGATGGTCCGGAAATATTCTGGAGTGCAGCTGAGGGTGACACAAAAAGATCTTACGTTTTAGCAGCCAAATGGGATGGAAAAACTATCAGTATTGCTGATACTATTGCCTTTAAACCGAAAGCACCATCGCCGCTTGCGTTGCCTAACGAATTGGCCATCAATTCGGAAAATGGCAAAGATTACCTGTATGTGGTTTTAAACGGGAATGATGAGTTGGTCAAATACGACCTTTCAACAAAACAAATTATCTGGACAAAAACAACCGGTGTTGCTCCCTATGGTATCGCCATTGCCGATAACAAAGTATTGGTTACCAATTGGGGTGGCGGCAGACCCGGGGCCGATACCGCCAGCCAGGAAACAGCTGGCATACCTTATGGTAAAACCTATATCAATCCCAACACCGGCGCAACCCGTTTCGGTAGTGTACGGGTTTTTGATACGGATGGCGCCCTGGTAAAAGAAATCAATGTCGGCCTGCATCCCAATGCCATCATCAGCAGCAGCGATGACAAATATGCTTATGTTGCCAATGCCAACAGTGATAATGTTTCTGTAATATCGCTATCATCATTAGAACTTGTTTCAAACATACCAGTGAGCCTGGTTCCGGGCAAGAATGCCTATATCGGCGACTCCCCCAATGCTTTGGCGCTCAGCAATGATAACTTAACTTTATATGTTGCCAACGGACTTGACAATGCCGTAGCGGTGGTAACACTTGGCGCAGGTGTCGTTTCCAATGGTAATGGCGATACCGGCATCAAAGGTTTTATCCCAACTGAAGCCTACCCGGGCGGCATATTTTTTGGCAAAAACACCCTCTACGTGACCAATCTCGAGGGTGAGGGTTCGAGGATCAGTGCCAAAGACTTCAAATCGGGCAAGCGTTTAGCCGGAATCAATGCTTACAATTCACACCACGAAAAAGCAACGCTATCCATCATTCCTTTACCCGGGGATAATCAGCTTAAATTTTATACCGATGAGGTAAAACAGCTCAATCTCACTTTCAGGCAGGAAATTGCCAACCTGGTGCCCAGAAAAAATATTGCGCCCAAGCCCATGCCGGAGCGCATTGGCGAGCCTTCGGTGTTTACGCATGTGATTTACATTATCAAAGAAAACCGCACCTACGACCAGGTGCTTGGCGATATGCCGCAAGGTAATGGCCTGCCTTCACTTTGTGTTTACGGTGATAGTATTACGCCAAATCAACACCAACTGGCCCGCGATTTTCTTTTACTCGACAACTATTACGCCTCGGGTAAATGCTCGGCCGAGGGGCATCAATGGACCGATGCTGCCATGGTGAGTGATTATGTGGAGAAAAATGTAAGAGCCTGGTTCCGCAGTTACCCGCATGTGCAGGAAGACGCGCTGGTGTATGATGCTAAAGGCTTTATCTGGAACAATGCCGCCGACCACGGCAAAACAGTTAGGATTTACGGTGAAGCTGCTCAACCGCATTTCGATGAAAAATTGAAATGGGCGACCATTTACAATAATTACAAAAATGGTGTACCCTTCCAGTTTTATAATACCAGTACCATATCGCGGGTTAGGCCCATGTTATCGCCAAATTACCCCGGCTCTGATGTTCTGCAAATACCAGACCAGGTTAGAGCCGCAGGTTTTATTAAAGAATTGCACGATTATGAGGCGCAACCCGGTGACGCTTTACCTAACCTGATGGTGATGGCGCTCTCAGCCGATCATACGCAAGGTACACGGCCCGGGCTTCCAAAACCCCAGTCGATGGTGGCGGATAACGATCTGGCCCTGGGCCGCATTATTGAAGCTGTCAGCAAAAGTCGCTATTGGAAGAACACGGTTATTTTTGTGACCGAAGATGATTCCCAGGATGGTTGGGACCATGTATCTGCCTATCGTACTACCGGTTTCGTGGTGAGCCCTTACAGCCGACTGCAAAAAACGGTTAGTACCAATTATAATCAAACCAGTATCGTTCGGTCCATCGAGCAAATTTTGGGTATCCCCCCGATGAACATTGTCGATGCCACAGCGTTGCCCATGTTCAATTGCTTTTCAAACCGGCCTTCATTAACCAGCTATGATGTAGTGCCTAACCGCATAAAATTAGACGACCTTAACCCCGGCTTGTCTTCCCTCAAAGGCAGATCACTTTTCTATGCCAGGGCTTCTTCGGGGCACCAATACGACCATGTTGACGGCGGCAAAGACGACCTGCTGAACCAAATTCTTTGGTTCGCGGCAAAAGGCAAAAAAGCTTATCCGGGGAAGATTAATGGAAAAGAAGAAGACTAAAGCTGAGGATTAAATCTGGGTATTATTTCACCTATCCCCATATTGCTCCGCAAATTCAATAGCATCCAATTGCCTGAAATCGGGTATCGCAGCTATAATTCGTTCGCGACTCCAGTCCCACCAGGCTATTTGTATTAATTTTTCAGCAACATTTTCAGGCACTCTGCGCCGGATGAACCTGGCAGGGTTGCCCGCTACAATGGTGTAATCGGGCACATCCCTGGTAACTATAGAACCGGAGCCTATAATGGCGCCTGCACCCACCGAAACCCCGGGCATTACAATAGCACCATGTCCTATCCATACATCCGGACCAATCACCGTCCGGTATTGTTTACGCCAGTTGCTTATTTCCTCATCATCGTTATCAGCCATCAGGTGCGCTATTGACCGGTAGGCAAAATGATGCAATGTCGCACGCCACATGGGGTGGTTGGTAGGGTTGATGCGCACATTCGACGCTATATTCACAAACTTTTTGATCTCGGAATTGAACACTTGCGCATCCTTAACCAGGTACGAATAATCCATCAGATCGGAATCGATCATCTCACAATTTGGTCCAATAACTGTCCATACACCCAAGCGGCTATTTTTTACTACCGACGATTCGTGTATCCAGGGCTCCTCGGTCATTTGGTGAGGACCGCGCCAGGGGTCGGAAAACTCGCCGAAATCAATTGTTTTCATTGTTTAAATTTCTAAAATAATGCATTTCAATCGAACTGAGGATCAATCAGGCTTTTGCATTATGCATCCTGATCAATGAAAACCCAAGCGTCGATTTTTTTACTGCTGCAGCCAAAGGTAAAATTGCCGGACTAAAACGCAATTCAGCATTTCGGGATAATACTTCAGCAATTGGATCAACAATGGACCTGACTTCAATCGGCTTTTCCGACTTGCAGGAAATATAATACCCGGCGCATTCATCCAGCAGCGTAAAATTATCGGGAGCAAATTCATAGCAATACAGATGGGTGACTTTGATCGATTCATACCAATCAGCTGGTACCGTGATGATAAAATCAGCAGAACTTGCTCCAAAAAATACCTTTTGATCGGCCGTAGATGTACCTGGAACCCGATAGTAAGTAACTCTTGGGCATTGCCTTGGCAGCAAGTAATTATGAAGCAGTTCGCCGGATATTGCGAAAACCACATTAGTATTTATCGATGCAAATTCCGATGGTGAATGCCTGGGTTCAAAAATTTCAATTGCTGGCTCTTCACTGATATGAAATAGGCGACCCATCAATGAATGCCACTATCGTTGAAAAGCCACTTTACCCCCAACGATGGTCATTTGCACCTTTATATTCCGGATTTCGTCCGGATTTACGGCCGTCGGGTCAGCATCCAGTACCACCAGGTCGGCAAAGCGACCAGCTTGCAACGTGCCTTTTTTGTTTTCTTCATAAGAGGTATATGCGCCGCCATAAGTATAGGCTTTGATACCAGTTTCTGCATCGATACATTGGTTGGCTCCAATCACAATACCCTCCCTGGTTTTACGGGTTACCGCGCTCCCTAATCTTGGCAAGGCCTGGTAAGGCGATATCGGCGCATCTGAGTGTAAGGCGTAAACGATTCCCATGTCTTCGGCTGTTTTAGTAGGGTGCAGCATGCTGATACGTTCTGGTCCGTAAACCAGCATCTTTTCACCCAGTTCGTACATATAGCAATGAAAAACCGGTATGATACCATCTTTTTTTATGTCGTTCAATATCTGCTGGTTCGTCAAACTGCAATGTTCAATGCGGTGGCGCGGGTCGGGACGGGGATCGGCTTTCTCCGAATATTCAATGGCTTTGATCACCATTTCTATTTCCCGGTCGCCATTAGAGTGACAGGCGATCTGCCAGCCTGCATGGTGAATTTTGTAAAACAAGCTATCCAGTCCGGCCTGGCTACGTGCGGGCGGGATACCATAATAGTCCTTTTTACCGGTAACCGGATTAATCATATCATAAGGTTGATACAACCAGCAGGTTTTGCCGCTTAGCGAATTCCCATGAAATACCTTGATCGTTGATATCCGCAGGTAGTCGGTTTGTAGTTGGGGGATCTTACCGGCCAGAACCTGGCTAAGATAATCGACACCAATAATGAGGTTAAACCGAACAGGGAATTGCTCCTTTACCAATTCCTGGTAAACCTTAACTTTTTCGGGTGTAGTCCAGGCATCACCTATACTGGTTATGCCGCTAGCCAGTACCCTATTAAAATAGAGCCGGTAACCTGCCATTTCCTGCTCATGAGTAGGCGCAGGCGGGTGTACAATGCTTTTTGAGCGATGCAGGAAACCGGCAGCCGATTCTTTGCAAATACCATCGGGCATATTGGTGCCATGGTAACGCTCAAAGGCACCACCGGGTGGATCTTTCACGGTTTGATCGATACCGTTCAGGCGCATCAGGTATGAATTGGCTGCCGACAGATGCCCGCTCACATGGGTGATCAGGATCGGATGATCTGTAGTGGCCTTGTCGAGGCTATCCCTGATGGGTTGACCACCAAGTTTGGTTTCATTATAACCTACGCCGTGGATAAGCATACCTTTTGGCGTGATTGCTGCTTTTCGTTTCAGCAGCGCAATCAGATTTTTCATCGAGCTCACCGTATCCAGCTCGAGGGTGGCATAAACCGCCTCGAATGGATAAATCGGTGCAGGATGCTGATGAACATCATTAAATCCCGGTATTACCGTACGACCTTGGAGGTCGACGACTTTGGTATTACTGCCGATGTATTTCCTAACTTCATCATTACTGCCAACTGCAATAATTAGGTGATCTTTGATCGCGATCGCCTGCGCGCGGTCGCCTTTTTGTTTAATAGTGATGATATTACCATTGTTCAAAATGAGGTCAGCCTGTTGCGCAAACAAGCAAACGGGTGCTATCAAAAATAATAGCGCTGCGATTTGTGTCTTGAAATTCATCATTAGAAACCAGTTTATAGCTTAAGACAGCGAGATTTATTGTTCCAGGTACTTTGCTTTCAATTGGGCAATTTTTTGGTCGTCCAATCCAATTTGCGTTTTTAAGTAATTGTCGATCGAGCCATACTGCGTTTTTATTGCATCCATCGTAGCATCAAGGTATTCCTTTTTTACACCTGCCATACTTTTCGCCACTTCGGGATCCATGTGCATATATTTAACCATTTGACCAATCAGTTGTGCATTGACAGCCTTACGATAAAAATTTGAAGCCAGGTAATCGTCCATAATGGTATTGTAAGGCACACCAAGGCTGTATAAGAACAATGCCGAACCTATGCCCGTGCGATCTTTGCCTGCCGAACAATGAAACACGAGGCTTTGGCCCTGAGGCAGGTTAAGCAGTTTATCAAAAAATGGTTTATAACGGTCGGCAAGGTATTGGGTATTGCTGTAATAAACGATCATCAGGCTATCGGCCTGCTTGCCTTTTAGTTTTGCAATCTCTTTAGCCCAATCCATATTATCGCTGCCCGCCGGGCATAGTATATAATCAGTACCAGGATTGATCTTATCCGGCGCTTGCGCCTGCTCCTGATGACCGCGCAGATCGACATCAAAAGCTATATTAATACTTTTCAGAACATTCAGATCTGAATCTGTTAGCTTACTGATATCAGCGCTGCGGTAAACTTCGCCCCATTTAACATGATGACCATCAGTAGTTGCATAGCCCCCAAGGTCGCGAAAGTTAGCTGCGCCATGCAAAGCCACGAGTCTTTTGGCACTATCCGCTACCTGTGCATTTACACCGAAGGCAGCCAGAGCAAGCAACAGAAATAAAGTAAGTTTTTTCATCGCCATAAAACTAAAAAAGAGCAGGGGACCCGGCTAAAGTCCCCCTGCGCTAAGGTTGAAATTTAATTTAACTATTTTGTAAGCCAGGTATCTTTACTGACATCATCAGTACCACCAAATTGCGAACTTAATGCAGCATTATAATTTGCAGTATTGTTAGTTGACTCACTTGCCGGATATAACCAACGACGTGGGATAGCACCACTTGCTGTACCGATACTACCAGCTACACCTTGGCTCCAAGCTGGGATACCATTTGGATTGGTAGCGTCAACAGACCTTCTCCACTCATAATAAGGCTCCCATCCTGAGTTACAGAACTGAGCAACATAGCGCTGTGTAAATATTTGAGCTAAACCAGCTGCATTATCACCTGCATAAGCGATGTTGTTATAAAATTGAGTCAGGTTAACAGTTGTAGTACCCAAAGTATTGCCTTTTAAATCGCCGATGGTTAACGTTTGTCCATCAGTGATTTTGTAAATAGCCAGGGATGCATTTACCCCGGCAAGGTACCATGTATTTGTAGTACCGTTAGCCCAACCGCGGTTTATACCTTCAGCTATATTGAA
>CAIPPO010000232.1 GCA_903866915.1 uncultured Mucilaginibacter sp.
AAAAAAGCCTGCTCGGTATTGGTATTATAGCTACCGTTTTCGGTATAAAGCGTATCATTATCCTTGCCCTTCTTTTTACCATAGATATTGGTCGGGCCGTAAAAGTAAGCGATCTTGGTACCCGAGTTATAGCGCATGGTGTCAGTTACCGTAAGCGCGTCGGGTGTCACCAATCGCACGTTATATCGAAAATAGGAATCGCGGGTATGCGCAAAATAATAACCGTTGGTACTGGTCAGAATGTTGTCTTTATTAACCAGCTTCCCACCACCTGTGTAAGTCCCAATGCGTGTAGCGGTGTTGTAGGTGAGGTAATTGGTTGTTAGAATAGCATCTTTGTCTACCATCTTCACATTATCAGTCAATATCGCAACTTTGGTATTGCCGGCATAGTTGAGCTTATCCGAGTAAATGTGCATGGTATCCCCCTGCGTAATCACCACGTGGCCGAAAGCATCAAAAGTGTTTGCTTTCTGATTGAAGTAGGCGCTATCCGACTGGAGCGTCGAAAAGTCCTGCTCAAAGATGGCATCATAAACCTTCAACACATCGATGCCGTTGATCTTTGTATTTTGAATGCTCGACGATTTAATGATCTTTATGACCGATTTTTGCTGGGCCAAAACAGCCGAAGCCACCATCAGCAATAAAAGGGATAACAGGTATTTCATCACGGGGCAAAATTACTTTTTTGGATGAGGTTATTAAATTAATAATTTTGGTGATGCTGCCGGTAGAGCCTTTCGTTGATTTTATTGAAAAAAATAAGCTTTTTGCAAAACAGCATCGCATTCTGGTTGCAGTAAGTGGCGGTATTGATTCGGTACTGCTGGCCCATTTACTCCAGGCCGCCGGGTATAACTTCGGTATTGCACATTGCAATTTTCAATTGCGGGGCGAAGAATCCGATGCAGATCAAATCTTTGTGGCCGAACTGGCTGATCAGCTCGGCGTTCCGGTTTACATCACTAAATTTGACACCCGGTCGTATGCTGCCGAAAAAAAAATATCTATTCAAATGGCGGCAAGGGACTTAAGATACCAATGGTTTAGGCAGATCAGTCAGGAGGCAGGTTACGATGTAATCGCACTTGCACACCACCAAAACGACGCAATCGAGACTATATTGTTTAACCTTACCCGCGGCACAGGCATCGCAGGATTGCATGGTATCCTGCCCAAAAATGGCACCCTTGTTCGGCCTATGTTGTATTTAAATCGCGGGGAGATCGCAGCTATTGTTGAAGAAAACAAGCTGCCTTATCGCGAAGACAGCTCAAATGCATCGGCTAAATATGCCCGAAACAAGATCAGGCTGGAAGTTATCCCGAAGCTGAAAGAGCTTAATCCTGTATTGGAAGACACTTTCGAACAAAATCTCGAACATTTCCGGGGGCTGGAAGAATTGCTGGGTCAAACGCTTTCGGGCTTAAGAGAAACTTTACTTATCCCCCGGAACGATGCCATTTATATTGCTATTGATTCGGTTAAAAAGCTTAAACCGCAAAGCCTTTTACTTTATGGCTTACTCCATGATTTTGGCTTTAATAAATCAACCGTATCCGATATCATCGGCGCACTCGATAAACACTCAGGTCGTGTTTTTGAATCAGCCAATTATCGTTTATTGCTTGATCGCGGATGCCTGATCCTTACTAAAAGAATTGACCACCTGCCCGCCGTTGGCATTATAAGCAATGATGACCGGGAGTTAACCTTCGGCGATTTACAACTACGTATTAAACACCCGGATGAATTGCTCGTCATAAAAAATGATCCTCTGGCTGTTGCGATCGACGCTGAATTGCTGGTGTATCCGTTAACCATACGCACATGGCATCAGGGCGACTACTTTTACCCGCTGGGAATGAAAACAAAAAAAAAGCTGAGCGATTTTTTTGTGGGTCTTAAAATCCCCCTGGTTGAAAAAACAAAGGTGCCAATATTGCTCAACGGCAACGGAGATATCATTTGGGTAGCGGGTTACCGGCCCGATAACCGTTACAAAATAAGCTCTAAAACTAAAAAAGTTACTATCTTCGAACTGGGTTCAATTTGGTAATTTGA
Source organism: uncultured Mucilaginibacter sp. (assembly GCA_903866915.1). Lineage (GTDB taxonomy): Bacteria > Bacteroidota > Bacteroidia > Sphingobacteriales > Sphingobacteriaceae > Mucilaginibacter. Next base: position 2,068 of record CAIPPO010000232.1, read on the forward strand.
AGATTTGAAATTTGACCGATAACCGGTATCCCCGATTCATTTTCAAATTTCAAATCTTCAAATCTTTAAATTGATTTATTTTCAAACCACCAAATTTTCAAATTAAACTCATGAGCGATAAACCCGTTTTCATCGAAAAGCAATACCTGGGCCGCGAATGGATACCAATTACCATCCGCCTGGTGCTGGCAATGTTCTGTTTCGCTGCCTATACCTTCAATTTTTTTACTGATGTAAACGAGAAAGCGGATATTCTGGCCGTAGCGGGTTTTGGTATTATCACCATATCCATCATTATGGGCTTTTTCCTGCATTTCCGAACACGGGTAATCAATGGTAGCGTACTCATTGACGGGCTTTGGACCACCCGGCTTGTAAAGATCGATCTAAACAGCATCGTTAAAGTTGAAAAGGGTATTTACAGTCGCTATTTCTTCAATAACCCGGTTTATAACCTGCACCAGAAAGGTACTATTCGATTTTATACTTCAGGTAAAGATGCGGTACACCTAACCGACCGCGATGGGCTGGTTTATATCATCGGCACGCGCCAGATCAACGAATTGGTAAGGGCAATACAAGAAGAGATGAAAGGATAATAACAGGCCAGGAGGCTGCTGATTCCACCATAAACCGTAATAAAAACGTATATGTTATCGAACAGGCTGCGCGTATTTTTCGCTGCAACAATAACACTATCAGTGGCACTTGTGTTAAGCGCTGCATTTAAAAACATAGGGCACCCTGCTCCAAAAAAGCATTTTATACTCCGCCCCAACCCCGCAGCAACCTTCAATTCCTTTGTGGATTGTAACATGTCTGAAGTTTGGGTAGCGGATACCTTCCGGATCTTCCCCGGAAAATACGGCGAGGACCCGCTTTGGGGCGACTCCAACAATTTAATGTATGCCGACGGCGCCACCATCGACGCTGCTTTCGCCAGTAAACCCAGTGATTTCACTGTTCCTAAAATGCCGCCAAACGTTAAACCCGGTACGCCCGGTTTGCATGGTGCCGTTTGGTTTGAGTCGGTTTACCAGGACCGCGACGACAGAAGCGGCAAAAAACTGTATGCATTATATCATAACGAAAACTACCCCGCTACCCTACCTTACGATGCTAAAACCGGCAAGGGCTATATTGATGCCAACTGGCCCCAGGGTCTGAAGGGGCCAGCTTCGGCAGCAGCGGTTTGCCGTATTGGTATTATGCGCTCTGACGATGGCGGCAAAAGCTGGACCAACAAAGGTATATTTACCGAGGACGAACAACCGAGGCTTATCCTGAAACCGCATAACACCGCAATCAACTTTGCCGGGGGCACCGGCGATCCGTCGGCTGTGGCAAGCGGCAAATATCTTTACCTTTTTTATGGCGAATATGGCTACCCTGGCACCTATACAGATAGCACTTATAAACCAAAAACAGAATGGCGCGGGCAATGTATCAGCGTGGCTCGTATCGCACTTACCGACCTTGACCGCCCGCAGGGAAATGGGCACCGTTGGGACGGAAAAGGTTTTAACGCAGCCTATAACCGGGCTGGTAAACCGGTAGCGTCTTTGCAAATACCTTTAGAACATGGTGGCGGACCAACTTCCTCGCCGACATCCAAATATTATTGGGGCCCGTCAGTTAGCTGGAATGTATATTTAAATAGCTGGGTGATGCTGATGGCTAAAGCCGAGGGCCCATCGTGGGTGGGTAGCAGTATTTATGTTTCCTTTAACAAACACGCCGACCTGGGTATTGGCAACAATTCGCAGGATTGGTCGAAACCCGAGCTCCTGGTTAGCAAACCCGGACATACACTCTGGTACCCCTCATTGCAGCCTGAAAGCAGCGTTGCCAATGGCAAAAACAAATATTCCTCGGTACGCTTAGGGCAAAACGCACGACTGTTTTACAAGGATAATTATGCAGAAAAAGGCGACTATGTATCGGAATACACGCTGGAATTCATAAAGTAAGGACGGTCATTTTGCAATTTGTAGCGCAAGATTTATATCTTTAGCAAACAGAAAAAGAATACTTAGATGCTATTGGAACAAGCCGGGGAATTTATACTAAACAAAATAACAAACGAGTTACCCGGAAACTACTATTATCACAATGCCGATCATACGCGCGACGTGCATGATGCAACAGAAAGCATTGCCCTTGCAGAAGGTATCAACGGCGAAGAATTGACCCTGTTACTTACGGCTGCCTTTTACCACGACAGCGGATACCTGCGCACCCTAAATGAACATGAAGCGGAGTCGTGCAGGATAGCAAGAGAATACCTGCCGGGTTTTGGTTACTCGCCCGAACAGATCGACAAAATTTGCGGGATGATCAAAGCAACCCGTATACCGCAAACACCACATAACAAACTGGAAGAAATACTGGCTGATGCCGACCTCGACTACCTGGGCCGGGATGATTTTTTTGATATCGGCGATAAATTTTACAATGAACGCGGCTTGTCCGACCGTAATGCCTGGAATGCCATACAAGTTAAATTTTTAGAGGAACACCACTATTTTACACAAACAGCTTTAAATTTACGCAATGCTAAAAAGCAGGAAAATTTAGCCAAAGTAAAAGCTCTGATACCTTGAAAAGTTATGAAAAGACTACCTCACAGTGTTATTGATACCGTTTACGTTGTTGTAGGCATCCTTTTTTGCGGATTTGCACTAAAAAGTTTCCTTGTTCCCAATAATTTCTTTGATGGCGGTGTTACGGGTATTTCACTGCTCATCTCCGAAACTTATCATATTCCAATTGCATACATCATTGTAGTGGCCAACATCCCATTTATTGTGATGGGCGCCCGACAGGTTAACCTTGCGTTTGCCTTCAAGACGCTGGCTGCTGTTATCGGCCTCGGGCTATGCCTGCTTTATATGCCCGAACAGCATGTAACCAGAGATAACTTGCTCATTTGTATTTTCGGAGGTGTATTCATGGGCATCGGTGTGGGCCTTTCTATCCGCGGCGGCTGCGCCCTCGACGGGATTGAAGTGCTGGCGCTTTATACCGGCAAACGCATTAGTTTTACCGTCAGCGAGATCATTCTGGGTATCAATATAATTATTTTCCTCATCGCCGGCTTACAGCTGGGGCTGGCTCAAGCGCTTTATTCTATTCTTACCTATTATGCTGCATCACGTACCTGCCATTTTGTAATAGAGGGTTTGGAAGAATATACCGGTGTTACCATCATCTCCAGCCAAAGCGAAATCATCAAAGAACGCCTTGTTATGGAATTAGGTCGCGGTATTACTGTTTACAAAGGCGAGCGAGGCTTCCTGAAACAAAGTTTTGATATAAGTCAACCTGTAGATATTATTTTCACCGTTGTAACAAGGATGGAAGTACACAAGCTAAAAAACCTGGTGCACGATGTCGACCATAAGGCCTTTATCTTCACCAGCACCATCAAAGAAGCAGCCGGTGGCGTTTTAAAGCGCCGGGTACGCGATCATTGAGCTTTTTTAATACGGCACAACAAATGCTTCGGCCGTATTGACAATTGGCTTCATCCCTATATTTCGCATTCCGCCTTTCAAAATTCGCATTAATTCCAGTTGGTTTGTTGGAAGCAAAAACCACATAACTCGCTCAGATTCTTTCTTTTTACTGCGATTTACTACATTTATAGAGGAACTTCAACCCGAACCCTCTTTATGAAAAGATTTCTATTGTTTACTATGATAGTTACTGGCTTTTGCTGCCAGAGTTTTGCTCAGAATAAAAAAGTAGACAGCCTTAATAAGGCTTACCAAAAAAATAAACAGGATACAACGCTGGAACAATATTACTTTATGAAAGCCGCAACGGTTTTTCTTAATACCAATGTTGATTCAGGGATGATGTATTCGCGGAAAGCGCTGGTATTGTCCCGTAAAATACATTACGTAAAAGGCGAAGTACAATCCCTGAGTATTTTAGCCAATTACTTAAACATTAGCGGCGACTTACCCGGTTCTTTGAAAGTTTCATTTGAGGCCCTGCCAAAAGCGCTGGCTATCCATGAAATGCGTACAGTAGCGTCTTGCTATAACTCGCGCGGTCTAACGTACTCTACTTTAAAAGACTCGAAAAAATCATTAGATAACTATTATGCTGCTAAACAAGTAGTAACCAAATACCATTTTGATGACCTGCTCGTGGTAGAACTGAATAATATCAGCAAGGAATACATGGACATGAACAAGTTGGATTCCGCCTACTATTTTACCCGTACCGATTATGATTTTGCATTGAAACACAAGGTGCGTTTTTATGGTTTGCTTGGCGTACTGGGAGTTTTTGCTCTCATCGCAGCCATCCTTTTATTTGCCAACACCCAACGTAAGAAAGCAAATACCGCCTTACAAAAAACACTTTCCGAGCTCCAAAACACCCAGAAGCAACTGATACAGTCGGAAAAAATGGCCTCCCTTGGTGAGCTTACAGCCGGTATTGCCCACGAGATCCAAAACCCTTTGAACTTTGTGAATAATTTCTCCGAGATCAATGCAGAGTTGATCGATGAAATGGAACAGGAGATAACCAAAGGCAACCTGGATGAAGTGAAAGCATTGGCCGAAAACATCAAAACAAATCAGCAGAAGATCGCACAGCATGGAAAGCGTGCCGATTTTATTGTGAAGGGCATGTTACAACACAGCCGTAACAACTCCGGCGAAAAGCAGGAAACCAACCTTAATATTTTAGCCGATGAGTTTTTCAAACTCTCGTACCATGGTTTAAGGGCAAAAGACAAATCCTTCAATGCCGAGATCGTTACCCATTTTAATGAAAAACTGCCCAAAATTATTGTTGTCCAGCAGGAAATCGGCCGCGTACTGCTCAACCTGTTCAACAACGCCTTTTACGCTGTCAATCAAAAATCAAAAACAGCAGGACCCGATTATAAACCGGAAGTTTCGGTATCGACCGCATTTGCCAACGGGCAGGTGCTGATCACAGTAAAGGATAACGGCGTAGGCATACCGGATGCAATTAAAGAGAAGATAATGCAGCCCTTTTTCACCACCAAACCGACGGGAGAAGGTACTGGGCTGGGTCTATCACTAAGTTATGATATTGTAGTGAAAGGGCACGGTGGAAAGATTGAAATTGATACTAAAGAAGGTGAGTACACTGAGTTTAGGGTTTACCTGCCTGTATAACAACTTGATGCCATCATTGGCTATTTATTTTTAAATTAATCACTTGCAACTAACCAGTAAGGCATTGTCCGATAAATTATGAAAAAGCTATTGCTGCTTCTGCTGCTTTTTACAGCTATTAATACGTATGCACAAAACCACGATCTGCACTTTGAACACCTGAACGTAGTGGAGGGTCTGCCCGAAAGCAATATAATGGTTATGCACCAGGATAAACTGGGCTATGTTTGGATAGGCACTCAAAACGGGTTGGTACGCTACGATGGCTATAAAGTTAAAGTTTATAAACTGGGCCTGGATATCAAGGGACTTCCGCAGGACTTTGCCATTTCAGATATCTATGAAGGCAGAAATGATGAATTATGGGTTTCCTCAAGAGTAAACGGAATCTTCAATTACAACAGGGCAGCCGATCGCTTCGAAGCAAATCAAACAGGTTTGAAAGACCGCGCCTATTTAGATTGTCAAATAGTATTTGATAATGAAGGCTTTTTGTGGGAAGCGCCCAAGCAATTGAATACTCAAATTGCTCCCTTTGCATATCCGCTAATCAGATGGAACACCAAAACTCATGAATCAGAAAAATTTCCTCATCAGGTCAGCTCTATTTTTGTAGCTAAAAACGGGCAGGTTTGGATCGGCGCTACTGATGGGCTGTTTTATTTCGATCCTTCAACCAAAAAAATTAGCAAAGCAGTATTTCCCCTGAGTATCAAAGACAAATATTATATCCTGAAATTGTATGAAGCACCGTCTGCTCCTGGCATTTTATGGTTTAACTTAGTTGACAATAATCATAATTCGCAGGGACTGTATCGTTTTGATACCCGGAATGGCTTGTATAAAAAATTCAAGGCCGATCCGCATGCACCTGGCGGGATAGCTTCAACAGACATTTATACTATAAAGGAAGACAACCGTCACAATCTTTGGTTTGGTACAATTGCCGGGCTATCCCTTTTTGAGCCGTCCAGCGGAACCTTTAAAAACTTTATACCGCCAAATTCAAATAGCGAATCAACTGATAATCCAATCACGACGATCACCGTACAAGATGACGGGCATCTTTGGCTAACCACATCCAATTCAGCCAGCTATGGAAATGGCCTTATTTCATTTGACCCCCAGAAAGCCACATTTAGTCAATATCGCCATGATGAAAAAAAACCTTATTCACTGAACGTAGATCGGACAAAATATACACTTATCGACCATACCGGCTTATTATGGGTGGGTATGGCCTGGGGTGGGGTCGACAGGGTAAATAGCCTGCGCTCGCAGTTTGATACCTATCTTCCAGGTACCGCTGATAATAAAAGTTATCCTGCTTCAGGCAATACCTCCGCCGCGCTTGCCAGTGACGGTTTTTGCTGGCTAGGCTCAAATGAAGGCTTGATCAAATGGAAACCGAAAACTGAGGAATTTGAAAGAAAACACCTGCCCGCGTACCTGGCTAACAAATACCTGAATGTATTGCAAACAGATCGGGATGGGCTGGTCTGGTGCAATTCCGATAAAGTTAGTCTGTTTACCTATGATCCTAAAACTGCTGCAGTTGACACCTTGCCTTATCCTGACAAATGGCCACATATTGCAATTTCCCGTATATTCCAGGACCACAATGGCCTGATCTGGATAGGCACCAATGGTAAAGGGCTCTACAGTTTCGATAAAAATTCAAAAAAGTTCAAAGCCTACCCCTATGAGGCAGTATTACAGGATTTTCGTTACAACGGTAACAAACTCGACAATGGACAGGTGCGTAGTATTTATGAAGATGAAAAAGGAGTAATATGGGTTGGTACCAATCAAGGCGGACTTAACCGGCTAAATAAAGAAGATGGTACGTTTAAATCTTATGATGACCGCGCTGCAGGCTTTTCTACAGTAATGCAAATTTTTGAAGACAAAGCCGGGCGATTTTGGCTTGGCACCTACCTGGGTGGACTATTCTTATTTGACCGAACTACTGGAAAAACCCAACAATTTACGGTAGATGACGGCTTATTAGACAATGATATACATGGCATACAGGAAGATAAAGCCGGAAACCTATGGATACCTTGCGAACGAGGATTTACCCGCTTTGATCCGGTCAAAAAAACTTTCGCGCGGTACACAGCCGATAGTGGTTTGCCTTTCCCGCTGAAAAGGACACTTTTAACTTCGTTTTTAAAAACAGAGGACGGCCAGTTTATTTTGATCTCAACAAACGGGGTAATCGCTTTTTATCCCAGCGAACTTCATATTAGTACCGAGCCGCCACAGGTTCAGTTGGAAACTTTCGCGCATAACAATCCGCAATCGGCAGATGCTGAAACCACCACAGAAGAGCTTTATGGCAAACAAAAAGTGGAGGTACCCCATGATCAAAATCGGATCAGTTTTAATTATGTGGCGCTGCATTTTGAGAATCCCAGCCAAAACCAATATGCCTATAAATTGCAGGGCTACGACAAAAACTGGGTACAGGCCGGCGCTCAGCGTAGTGTAACTTATACCAACCTTTCGCCGGGTACCTATACTTTTAAAGTTAAAGCATCCAACAGTGATGGCATCTGGAATGAAAAAGGAGCGATGATAGTAGTGGTTATCCATCCCCCCTGGTGGACAACCTGGTGGGCCTGGGCGTTGTGGATACTGATGTTCGTTTCGGTAGTTTATGGCTTTATTACCTTCCGATCGCGCAAACTGCTGCACGACAAAAAAATACTTGAACACAAGGTTCATATTCGAACTGAGGAAGTGATGCAGCAAAAGGAAGAGATAGAAGCCCAGCATGATAATCTTGAAAAAGCATTTCAAGAGCTAAAACTAACCCAAACCCAGTTGGTTCAATCTGAAAAAATGGCCTCATTAGGCGAACTTACCGCCGGCATTGCACACGAGATACAGAATCCTCTTAATTTCGTGAATAACTTTTCAGAGGTAAGCATCGAGTTATTAGAAGAATTACAGCAGGAAGCAAAAGCCGGGCATGAAACAGAAGTGTTAGCAATTGCTGGCGACATCAGCCAAAATCTTGAAAAAATAAACCACCACGGCAAACGGGCCGATTCCATTGTAAAAAGCATGCTCGAACATTCGCGCAGCGCCAGCAGGCAAAAAGAATTGACGAATGTTAATCAAATGGCCGATGAATATATGCGCCTGGCCTATCATGGTTTGCGCGCAAAGGACAAATCGTTCAACGCCGACCTGGTGACCCAATTGGATCATGATCTGCCAAAAGTGAACGGTATCGGTCAGGAAATCGGCCGTGTATTGCTCAACCTGTTCAACAACGCCTTTTACGCTGTCAATCAAAAATCAAAAACAGCAGGACCCGATTATAAGCCCGAAGTTTCGGTATCGACTGCATTTGCCAACGGGCAGGTGCTGATCACAGTAAAGGATAACGGCGTGGGCATACCGGATGCTATTAAAGAGAAGATCATGCAGCCCTTTTTCACCACCAAACCGACGGGAGAAGGTACGGGCCTGGGTCTATCATTAAGCTATGATATAGTGGTGAAAGGGCACGGCGGAAAGATTGAAATTGATACCAAAGAAGGTGAGTTTACTGAGTTTAGGGTTTACCTGCCTGTATAAATAAAACTATGATGAAGAAAATTCTATTGCTGTTAGCCTTTTATTTACTTGCCAGTAAGTGCTTTGCGCAAAATGAATTCGCCAGGCCAACGATGGACTCCTTAAAAAGGCTGCTTTCGGTGACAAAAGACCCAAAAGACAGCTTGTTGCTATTGCAAAAACTGGTAGACGTTACACCTATCAGGGAGGGTGAAGTTGCCAATTACCCAGACCGGGTTTCGGCATTATTAGCCTTAAATAAGCGTTTAAAATTAATAGACCCTGCACCCTATCAACTTATTGGCGAGGGAAATACCCATTGGAGGGCCAAACAATACGTTGAGGCGCTTCAAAGTCTGCAGGCTGCTATAGAACTCTTCGATAAGCAGCATAAGCAGATCCTGCCCTTATTGATGAACATGCGCATCTTGTATAACCTGATGGGTAACCAGGAAGAGCGCTTAGCCTATTACAGTAAAAAACTGGAATATTATCTCGTCAATGGTCCGGTCTTCAATACCGCTCCATGTTATCATGCCATCGGTGGATATTACCTGATCAAAGGTGCCAATAACCTAGCCATCAATAATTATTTAAAAGGAGCCGAGGTATTTCGCCAGTATAGCCCTATTTATTATTCCAATGCCATAAGTGTTGTGGGGATAACCTGTACGTCGTCAAACTAAAGTGAACCAAGGCTTGTGTAGTGTTTCGGGTTTAAAGTAAAGCTAAGTTTTCCATTTTGGGGGTGCAAGTGATCTGTGATTTTATTTTTTCATAGGCAAGTTTTCTGTTTTTAAGTGATTGT
>CAIPPO010000233.1 GCA_903866915.1 uncultured Mucilaginibacter sp.
ACAATCACTTAAAAACAGAAAACTTGCCTATGAAAAAATAAAATCACAGATCACTTGCACCCCCAAAATGGAAAACTTAGCTTTACTTTAAACCCGAAACACTACACAAGCCTTGGTTCACTTTAGTTTGACGACGTACAATCTATTAATTTTTACAGTTGCACCGTTAAATAGCCTGCCATCCGCACTTACAATAAATTGTTCATGCGGGGCAAGGCCACTAAGCACCTGCACCTGATCACCTTTCACTTTTCCCAATTTCACCCAGCGCAGGAGTGCTGTATTATTGTTTCCGATAGTATAAATACCGGCGAGTTGATCTTTTTGCCCGATAGCCTTCAAAGGAACCATTACCTGTTCTCCATCCTGGCTATTCGTCGTTGTTAGTTTCAACGGGATTGATAAATTGGCATACATACCGGCGAACAAGCCAGCTTTATCTTTTTCGGAAATACTTAATTTGATCAGGTATTGTCCACCGCTAAACTGTGAGGATTGATTAATTTGGGTAACAGTTCCCCTGATCGTTTTATTGACTGCATCAATAGCAATAGCTACGTTAGTACCCTCCTTTACCAGGCTGATAGAATTTTCCGGCACCGAAGCGCTGACCTGATAGCTTCCATTTCGTTCGACAGTCAGAATGGTCATACCCGGGTTAGCCATGCTTCCGGCATCCATTAATTTTTGAGTCACAACGCCGTCAAATGGCGCCAGTAAATTGGTATAACCAAGCGTAGCACTCACCTCATTTTTCATTTGGTTCGCTTGTTCTAACCTTGATTTTGCCGAACTATACGCTTGAGTAACATTCTCAAGTTCCTTTGCCGAAGCGCTTTGCTCTTTGTACAACACCGTGAATCTGCCATAATCCCTTTGTGCGTTTTTGAACGCAGTTTCGGCTTCTTCTATCATTGCATCGGTTTGTGCACGTTTTGCGATAATATCATTATTGCTGATCGTGGCTAATAATGCGCCCTTTGCTACGCGATCGCCGACATTTACCTTTAACCCGGTAATATAACCCATAACTCTTGTGCTGATATTAGCTGTCTGGGCCGACTCTATTTGGCCACTTACATTTAGAAACTGCTGCTGATCAGTACCTGGAGTAGCAATCGTTACTTTTATTGCTGTATCAATAGTTGTTGGGCTATCCTTTTTTACATTTGATGAACAGGCACTCAGGAATAGTAACCCGATGCTGGCAAAACGCTTCAGTATGCTGGTAGCATTATTAGCTTTATTCATTTTTGACGGATTTATTTAGTTGTAGTTGAGGTTAAAAATTGCAAGTAAAACAGGGTTAAATTCATATTAAAGCCCGCCTGGGCAAGCGCGAATTTTTGTTGCAAAAGCTGCGATTGCGCCATCAGCAAATCGGTTGTGGTAACTAAACCTTGCCGGTAACGGTTTTGCAGAATCCGAAACGACTCGGCTGCCTGCTCTATAGCGACATTGTCCTGCTTCATTTCGAAACCAGCAGCAGAAAGGTCGCGCAGGGCCTTATTTATTTCCAGCTGACTTTGCTCTTTTTGTTGCGTCAATTGCTCGTTTAATTTGTCGCGTTCCAGTTTTTGAATAGTTATGGCATTTTTTGTTTTGTTCCCTTTAAAAATATCCCAGGTTAACTGTACACCTACCAGGTACGAATTAGCGCCGAAACCTGTTAAGCGACTATCATTATACTGATAATTTCCAAAGGCATTAAGCCTGGGTAAATAGCTCATCCGGCTCGATTTGATCATCAGGTCAGATGCATCAATAGCTTTTTGCATCGCTCTAAAATCTGAGCGCTTTGAGCCAATAGTTTGTACTGAATCGGTCGCCTGCCCGGCTGCCTCAAACGTGGAATCAATTTTGAACAAAATGCCGACTTTCGCTCCTATCATTAAACTCAGGTAGTCAGAGGCACTCCGAACGTTATCTTTCGCTTTATTTAAATTGGTTTCAATTGTATTTAATTGTACCTGGGCGTTCAACAGATCAGATTTTTGAATCAACCCTTGCTGAAAGTGATTTTGAGTAGAGGTATAAACAGAATTTGTCGTAGCTAATGCTTCTACTAAGACCTTAAAAGCTTTGTTGGCCATCTGCAATTGCAGATAGGCTTTCTGTACTTCAAAAGTCACATATTCTATTGTCCGTTGTGTTTTGTATTGATATACCTGGGCTTCTATTTCAGCTGCTTTTCTTCTATAAATCATGTCTATGTTCAAAATTGGCTGCTGTAGTTCTAGCTTAGTCATAAAATCACCGGTTCTGGAGGGATGGTTCAAAAGTGCCGGAACAAAATCATTTTGAGCTATGGATCTTTGCTCCAATTTATAACCGAAGGCATTCAGCGGATCATTAGTACCCATCCCGGTTAAAGTAAAATCTACCTGTGGAAGAAAAAAAGTTTCGGTTTGTTTATAATTCGCCGTGGCGATATTCTCGTCCATTTTTGCCAAACGGATGTTTCGGTTGTTAGTAAGCGCATCTTCAATAGCCTCGTTCAGTGTTAAATTTTTAGTGCTGCCCTGCGCAATGCATTTTGCACTTAAAATGCTTATTGAAAAAACCGATAACAGAACTTTTGAAAAAAGGTAGCCCTTGTAATTCATTCTTGTTTTATTTCCTGCAAAACTATCGGCAT
>CAIPPO010000234.1 GCA_903866915.1 uncultured Mucilaginibacter sp.
ACAATCACTTAAAAACAGAAAACTTGCCTATGAAAAAATAAAATCACAGATCACTTGCACCCCCAAAATGGAAAACTTAGCTTTACTTTAAACCCGAAACACTACACAAGCCTTGGTTCACTTTAGTTTGACGACGTACAAGTGTAATACTAAGATTGACACCGGTGGTGTTTGCGTCGAATTTATTGTACACTGGTAAGGATTTGGCTTTGTCGCCTGGTTTTATTCTGAAATACCGGCCATCGCTTTCTCTGTATTTTGCAGCTTTGACGATGAATTCGTTGGCCATAGCCAGGGCCCTGCTTACATAGGTCTCGTTATCGGAGGTATATTGATCGAATTCGGTCTTATAAAGAAACTCGAGGTAGATGGAAAATTTGTTTTCTACCGAGCCGTTTACATGGGGTGCTATTTCGATGGGCTGCAGCGGGTACATAAACACACAAGGGAAAGTGTTCACATCATCTGCCAGCGCGTTCAATTCATTGACGGTCCCATATACAAAGGATGGTCGATTGTTAATGGTTTGAACTATTGCTTGTATTTGGTTTCGAATGGGCATGGTGGGTTAGGTAATTGGTAAATTTGTGATTTTAGGAACCTATTGTTAAGTGTTTGGGTTATGCTGAAGATAATTTAATGCCTCCTGATACAAACTTAGCTATACTGTGAATTGAGCAATTCTGAATATTTCCGCCGATATGCTGCTTCAGTCTTATTTAACAGGAGTTTGGTTAATACCCGTTCGTAGGGCATAGCCAGTACCTGTGCCCATTTCGTTATATCGCCACCGGCCAGGGCATTGACCGTGTTGATAAATTCGAACTTTTCGAACGCGCCGATGCCAGCATTTGTTTCCAGCGCTGTAGGTGAAGTTGAAAGAAGCTTTGCTTCGGTTTCCATAAGTTGGGATAGCAGGTAAAAAAATGCCGCGCCAGGGGCAGTGCCTCCAATACCCTCATTTTCTTTATTTCGGACGTGAAAGCCTCTGCTTCGTACTCATCATAAGGCTTTTTTGTGACCTTGCAGTAGAAAAATTGCGCAAGTACCTGGCAACAGGCATTGAGTGAAGGTTGAAATCGTTCCTGCCAGTTTTGTTCGCCATGGATAGCAATATATTGCCTGACCTCATCAGTAATAATTTCCCTGGCCGCCATGAAAGCGCCGGCCGGCTCAATAGCTAAGTTACTGTTCACTGTTACCTCAACTTTTCGGCCTTTTATCATAAATGTTACTTTCGCAGGTAGGGTATCATAGTCATAAAGGAATTTGATCTGGTGCGAAAGCGCTAGTATGGTTTCCCCAAATTCGCTCAGATCGGCTATGTCTTTAATATTTTGAAGCTCGGACTTCGGCATACCCGACAGGATACTTATGGCGTCGAGGTCGTCGGGTAGTTCGTGTTCCTGTAATGCCATAAGGTGTCCAAGGGTAACTTCGTTCAGATCGGAAGGAATGCTAACTGCTATTTTTCCGTAAGTAGTGCGTATGCGTTTTTCTATCATATGGTTAATAAATAAGGTGCTGTTGGGTTATTTGGTTGCTGAATATAGGGTAGCCTCGTTCTCGTTTTACCAGTTCCTTTAATCTTTAACTGATTTAAGGCTACATACCTGAGTGGATCGATCAAGTGGTTCCAACGGTCAACCGGCTCATTCAGGGCCCTCCCAGCCAGATCGGTTTTCCACTTGTATCGCGCCAGTTCGCGGCGAAGGTTTAGGCTGTGCCGGTTGATATTCAGTTTATAGCGTTTCAAAATATCGATAGAGATTTTTATACTATCAGCGCCTTTCTTAGCCGGTACAATATTCCAGCCCAATCGCCTTAGTTCTTCTATTGATTTTGGCTCGGCACTATCTGCCACAATAAGTGTATTTTTTGAAAGTCCAAGGACGCTTAATCGTCTCGAAATATCAGGGTTAGTCAAACCAGTTTCATAAAGCAATTCGTCTACCCACAATTCACCATTTTGTTTAAAAACAGCCAAACATCCTGTTTCGTCATTGGTAAATCCAAAGTCGAGGCCGATCGCTACCAATTTTGCCCCGGGCGGGATATCATCACATAGCTGCCAGTTATTTAAAACCAGGCCGCTTATTTTACCAGTTAGCCCACGTGCGTATACTTTCCATAATTCGATATCTTCTTTTTTGATCGATTCGATCTTTTGGCGCATTTCAAAGCTCAGGAATGGGTTATGCCTGTGATCTGATATGATCAG
>CAIPPO010000235.1 GCA_903866915.1 uncultured Mucilaginibacter sp.
ACACCTTCGTCCAGTTCTGATGCCAGTTTTATCGCGGCAGCTGCAGCACCACCGCTACTCATCCCGGCAAAAATACCTTCAACGCGGGCTAATTTACGCGCCATTTCGGTAGCCTCTTGCTGGCCGATGTCTCTGATTTCGTCAACCCGGGCAGGCTCAAATATTTTTGGAAGATAAGCTTCCGGCCAACGCCGAATTCCCGGTATCGACGAGCCTTCTGTTGGTTGACACCCCACAATACGTATACCTGGATTTATTTCTTTCAAATAGTGCGAACAACCCATTATTGTACCGGTCGTGCCCATCGCGCTCACAAAATGGGTGATTTTCCCTTCCGTATCGCGCCATATTTCGGGCCCGGTTGTTTTGATATGTGCTTTGAAATTATCAGGATTTGAAAACTGGTTTAGTATAAAATATTCGCCGGTTGCAGCTTTTTCTTCTGCATAATCCCGACAGGCTTCAATACCTTCCAATAAAGTAACCCGGGCCCCAAATGCTTCCATTGCCAATGTGCGCTCACGCGTCGAATTTGAGGGCAATGCTAATTCTATTTCTACATTAAACAGGCAGGCGATCATGGCGAGTGCGATGCCGGTATTGCCACTTGTAGCCTCTATTAGTTTGTCGCCTGGTTTAATGTCGCCCCGCTCAATGGCACTGCGTATCATATTAAGGGCAGCGCGATCTTTAACACTGCCACCGGGGTTATTGCCTTCCAGTTTCCCATAAATTTTAACCCGGGGATTTGGATTGAGTCGTTGTAGTTCAACTAATGGGGTGTTGCCTATCAGGTCTATGATGCCGGCCATGCTTCGTTAGTTTTTATTGTTATTTGTCGCAGTATGGTGCTCGGTCAATATTGTACCTTTCAACACGACAAAAATAAATTTCGAAATTATTTAGTAAATCAACGCCCAATTTTTTCGCTGTGTACGTTAACGTCCTGGGTGTGGTAAACCTTTGAGTTTGGCGGAACACTTTTTGTAAGCCAAACATTGCCGCCGATTATACTTCCTTTGCCAACTACTGTATCTCCCCCCAAAATGGTCGCCCCGGCATAAATCACCACGTCATCTTCAACAGTAGGATGTCGTTGTTCTCCCTGCAGGCTTTTATGAACAAATAATGCGCCAAGCGTAACACCCTGAAAAAGCGTCACATTTCTACCTATTATGCAGGTCTCGCCTATTACTACGCCGGTACCGTGATCGATGTGAAAGTGGTCTTTAATTATGGCTGCAGGGTGAATATCTATACCTGTGCTTGAATGGCCATATTCGGTTAAGATCCGCGGTATCAGCGGAACTTCCAGTTGATGGAGGGCATGTGCTATTCTGTAAAACGAAATTGCGTAAAATCCTGGATAAGCCCTTACAACTTCAAACTCACTTTTGGCAGCTGGGTCACCGGCAAAAGTGGCTTCGATATCCATATTAAGCAGTTTGAAAATTTCAGGAACACCGTTAAAAAAGCTTTTGGCTATTTGTTTGTTGTCGTGGTTTTGATGACCCTGTGTAGCATCAAGCAATTCGCGTAGTTCCGCTTCAAGTTTTAGAAACTCAGCTTCTAATTGATGAACGTAGGTATACATTTTGCTCGACTGCTCCGGATATAACAGTCTGATTACTTGCAAGGCCCAGTTGGCAATTTCTTTATTAGGTGGAACAGCATTGGTCATTTGCTGTTTATTCAGTATATGCTGAAAAAACTCCTCGTTCATTGCAAAAGGTTCTAAGGCGGTGGTCGTTTTATAACTGTTCACAAGGTATAAAAAAAAGACAAATTAACGATGTCGGTTTAAAGTCAAAAAAACCGGGACGTAAACTGGTTTGTTTTTTCCGGTAAAATATTGGAATTTCAGTAAACTTATAACGGTCTGTTTTGCGCTTGATAATAAAGCTGGTATCGGCATAATTCAATAGTTAATATTCAGAACGTCTGTGAACGCAATTGACTGCTTAAATGTTGCAAAAGTATAAGTTAATAAAGGGTTTTCAGGTTTTATCAGCAAATACGTGCTAAATGGCAAATTGGTTTTAAATTGTTAATAATTACCATGCCAGGCAAGTCTGAGCATATTACAAACAGCTGTGATTGGATTTCATTTTTAAGACAAAAAATATTTATTGTTGAATATTTTTTGAGGACCCCACTGATAGGTTAAACAACGAAGCGCTTTTTAGCACATGATATCGCGTAAAAATACTGCGTTAAATACCGTGTTTTTCACGGTAAATCTGGCTCAGCTTTATGATAACTTAGCTTTATAACTAAATGAGTTATGGAAAAATGGGATTACTACATATCGGGTATTTGGAAAATAAAGACGCATGACGGCGATTATATCGCCGATGTTTTTCTGCATCCGGCAGCTGAAGGTTTTGGCAAAGGCGTTAAAACCAGCAAGGACGACGTAGTTAAGTTATTGATTAGCGGCGCAGCCATTACAACTATTACCTGGAACTACCACCTGATTCAATGGCGGTATGGTGCCAGAGTTGAGTTCGCACAAGAAAACGGTAAAACATGGTTACAGACAATTCCAGGTGCGGCAACATTTGATGAACTCGAGAGCTCAATTCAAATGCAGTACATCCTTTCGGAATTGGCTGTTCCAAGCGAAAGTCATTGAATTATATTCTATAGTTGATTGAGGACGTTCTTCCCGTAGTGGAGGGGCGTTTTTTTTTAATTATTGCTATCTTGCTCAATAACAGGAGACTTGCTATATGGTTAAATCGAAATTCAGGTGGTTAGCATTTATACCATTACTTATTATTACTGCTGTAACTGCGGGATTGGGCGGTCTGGTATTCATTTCTTTCGATCCGTCAGTGGATTCTGTTTTGCCGGTTTTTTTGATGGCAATTTTAGTGGCAGTTTTCGTATTGCTTTGGCTCATTCTTGGGGAAGCAAGGACTAAGATCATTGTTGTTGAATTGAATTTTGATAACCTTGTTATCAAGCGATATTATGGGTTATCGGCTCCGCTAACTATTTATTACCGCGACCTAAGTGGATTTACGGTCTCAATTCTCCCGGCTTCAAACACAGCATATGAATACTTGTACATTAAACAGGGAGATAAGAATGTAGGAAAGCTCTCAGAATTCTATCACAGCAATTATGCTGAACTTAAAACCGAACTCAAAACCCGTATCAATGATCTGGGTTATGTTGATTTTAGTTATGCCAAAGAATTTAAAGAGATATTCATTTAAATAGGTATAACAAACCGTATCGCTGGTTAAAAGGCCTATATCTGGCATTTATTGTTTAGCCAGCGCCGAAATAAATTGCTCAAATTTTTCACCATTATAGTTGGCACGGTTGAAATGACTGAAAACAATTTCACCGTTTTTATTAATAACCAGGGTTGTAGGAATGCCGTTTGCATACAACGAAGGCGGGACATGAACATCATCGCCGCCAAATACCGGTATCGTGTAGCCTTTATCATGCAGGAAGCGGCTTGATTTTGATAGGTCATTGTCTACATCAATAGCCAGGAAGACAACATTGGTGTCGTTCTTTAATTTTTGATACAAACTATTAATGGATGGTAACTCGGCCAGGCATGGCGGACACCAGGTTGCCC
This sequence comes from uncultured Mucilaginibacter sp., assembly GCA_903866915.1. Classification (GTDB taxonomy): domain Bacteria; phylum Bacteroidota; class Bacteroidia; order Sphingobacteriales; family Sphingobacteriaceae; genus Mucilaginibacter. The sequence continues at coordinate 3,602 of CAIPPO010000235.1, forward strand.
AAAAGTTGACAAAAACCACCTTGCCTTTTAATTTTTGCAAGCTGATAGTGTGCCCGTTTATGCCAACTATCTCCATAGCCGGTGCCGGGTTGAGTTTTTGATTTGAATTTAAATCAGGGATCTCAGGTTTAAAAAAGCCAATCATCATCATGCCGGCTATCAACCAAACCTTCGCCTTACGACTAAAAATGAGCAGCGTTACCATGACAATCATCAAAACGGTACTAATTTTCGGGCGATTGATTTGCAACGATTTCATTCGAAGGCAAATATAGGTCGTTTTATCTTTTTAAAAGGTGCCAAAACGGTACAGCAGTTACAGCACCGGCAGTTGTCGCTGTCAGGTATATCCACAAGTGTTCGGTATGGCCCGAAACAATTGCGGGCGCAAATGACCGGGCAGGATTCATCGAGGCGCCACAAATCGGTCCTGCAAACATAGCTTCCAATGTAACAAAGCCGCCAATTGCCAATCCGGCAAACATCCCCTGTTCTTTACTGCCGCGTGCCACATTTAAAATTACCAGCACCAGGAAGAAGGTTAAGATAAATTCGAACACAAATGATTGGGTTTCGCTACCGGCCGGAAGTGTGCTGCCCAGCAATTGGTTTGATGGGAATAACATTTTTAAAGTTAAGCTGGCAGTAACTGCACCTAACAACTGGCTTAATATATAGGGTATTACTTCACGTAAAGGGAATTTCCCTGCAGCCATAAATGCGATACTAACAGCCGGGTTAAGGTGAGCACCTGATATGTCGCCAAAAGCATAGATCATCCCCATAACTACCAGCCCGAAAGACATAGCCACACCTACATGGGTAATGCTGCCATGGCTTACCTGATCAATTACTATCGCCCCGGTGCCGGCAAATACCATGGCATAAGTCCCTAAAAATTCGGCAAGATATTTTTTCATTTATTTACTGATCTGTTCGGCTATAAAGTTTTTGCAATATTCTTTGATCAGATTGCGTACCCTTCTGAATTCATCGATCACTTCATCAGGACTGCCGCTTGCTTTTGCGGGGTCGGGAAAATTATGATGAAATCTTGCAAAATTGCCCGGTAAATAAGGGCAGTTTTCATTTGCATTATCACATACGGTGATGACATAATCGAAAGGAATATTCAAATATTCTGCTATGTTATTAGACGTGTGATTTGAAATGTCGATACCGTCTTCGCCCATTACCTGGATGGCCTTAGGGTTAACGCCGTGGGTTTCGATTCCAGCACTGTAAATTCCGGCGCTATTGGCTGCAAAATACCTTAGATAGCCTTCGGCAATCTGGCTTCGGCAACTATTGCCGGTACACAATACCAATATATTTTTCATAATATTTTTTTCATGACAATTGCTGATTGGGGACAAACGAAACTAAATTCTGAGGATCCTTGTATTTCATCAGGCACTTCGTTGCGTTGAATTTCCTGGTAACCTTTTTTAATAAAATACCCTGAAGCCGTTTCTGTTAGCAGGTAGATTGCCTTTATACCGTTGAAGTACGCCAGTTCTTCGATACCCCGTATTAGTTTTTCGGCTATTTTTTTATTTCGATAATCCGGTTCAACGGCAACCGAGCGCAACAGTGCGCTTTGGCCATAGCACTCCAGTCCGGCTACACCTATTAGTTTGTCGTGCTCTAAGGCTACTATAAAGTTATCCAATTGCTCCGGCAGATCTCCTGCCGGTAATTTTTCGGCAGCAAGCAATGCAGCTACATTTGTTCTTTGATTGTTGGCTTTTGTAATGATCATTAGCAATGTATTTCGAAAAATTTAACCGAGTATTACTGGTTTCACGGTAGTTAACAGCATTTTACAGGGGCAGTATATGAACCAAAAAAATCGTTTAACTCATGCTGCAATAATTGCCAGGCCCTTGCGTCGATACAGTAACAAGTACTTACTCCAGAAATAGTGCCCTTTATCAGGCCTGCATTTTTTAGTTCTTTCAGATGCTGCGAAATCGTCGCTTGTGCCAGACCCAGGTCATTAACCAGGTCACCACAGATGCATGCGTCTGTCTGTACCAGCAATTGCAGAATGGCTATCCGTGCAGGATGCGCCAGCGCTTTCAGCATTATTGCAAGCCCGTTTTGCTGCCTGGTAAATATTTCTGTTTTAGTTGCTCCCATATTAATCGTAATATTACGATTAAATATTGAAATAAAAAATTAATCCCTTTTTTGCCTAAAAAAATCAATCGGTTTTTGGATTTTAAATTGATAGCTTCCCCGGAATGGTCCCGGGAATAAAGGATGCTTAACTTTTGTTCGTTACGGCTTTTTTTGTCAAAAAATTGGCTGTAAATAAAACTTTGGCTACCAATAAGCCAGTGATCACAAAAATATTGTATAGTGTCGAGGTATCGCTGTCGGCTACTTTGGCCGTCTTGTTAAAGTATATAATAAGAATGAAAACGCTTAGCGGCACAATCAGCAAGTCGATTAAATACGAAAACAGTAATTGCAAAGTCTTGCCTTTAGCGTATAAATTGAGAATAAAATTATTGGCAAAATAGCAAAAAAGGGAGTAGATGATCAGCAGTACGGCTAATTCTAAATTGAAGTCGGAGATAGAGCCTGACGAATAATATATTTTACTAAAATTCAAAATCAGGAAGGGAAGCCAGAATCTTAGCATAGAGTATGATAATATGCCGAAGAATAATGAAATGCCTAAAAAATGTAGTAAATATTTCAGCGTAACAGAAGCTGTTTTATCCAATTGCGAAGTTTTCATGTTCAAACATAATGATTTGTTTAAAAATTGGAACACACTTTGAAAATTTCAAATCGCGCCAACTAAAAATTACCGGTTTGAAAATATCAAATACTTAGTAATGAAATTATATCTGACGCTTAATAATCAACTTTTTACGATTGGTTGCGTATAAAACTATTTACAAGCAACTACTAACTATTTTTTGTGGAGTTAACCGAGTCGACAGAATTGTTGAAATTGATCATAGAAGGCACAAATGCCGGTATGTGGGATTGGGATTTTGAAACCGGTGAGGTTTTTTGGTCCGAGAACTTCTATGAACTTTTGGGTTATAAACCAGGAGGAATCCCGGCCAAAATAGACACTTTTTTTGAGATTTTGCATCCAGATGATAAGGAGCTATTATCCCGGGCACTGGATGCCCATCTGAAAATGAAGGAACCATATAGGGTAGAAGCGAGATTAAAAACACAAAGCGGAATCTACAAATATTTCGAATGTACCGGAAAGGCGATCTTTGAAGATGGCAAACCCATTCGAATGGCGGGATGCAACATAGACATCCACGAAAGAAAATTGCTGGAAAATAAACTGGCCGAAAGTGAATATTTGCTATCGGAAGCTGGCCGTCTGGCAAGAATGGGCGGATGGGAGTTTGACTGTATTGCTAATAAAAGCATCTGGTCAAAAACCGTTTATGATATTTACGAACTACCCTATAATCACAACCTTGACTTTGCAAACCCTTACAACTATTTTTTGCCTCCCTATGACGAGATGCTCAAAGAGGCAATTGCAAGCCTGTATAAGCATGGTACAATATGGGACCTTGAATTACAGATGCTAACTGAAAAGGGGAGGCTAATTTGGGTGCGATCGTATGGGGAGCCTGTGTATAATGCGGTTGGAGAATTGCAGAAGATGCGTGGAGTTTTCATGGATATTGAAAAGTATAAGACCAATGAACTGGCGCTTAATCATTCCATTGAAGTAATGACGCAGAGCAATTTGCAATTGAAAAATTTCACGCACCTTATTTCTCACAATATCCGCAACCACGCCAATAATATAGCTACGCTTACTTCTTTCATTGATGAAACAAGCCTCGATGAAGATAATATTGACCTTTTTCACAAAATTGAAAAGGTGTCCCAGGGGTTGAGTACGACGCTTGACGACTTATCGGAAGCGATTAAAATACAGGAAACGGAACTGCATTCTGACACGCTCAGTTTTGCTGACGTGATAGACAGCGTACTTGGCGTGCTTGAATTTGACCTCGAAGCAAATCAAGCGGTAGTTCAGCGTGAGCTTTGGACCGAAAAGGTTTTGTTTCCACGGTTATACCTCGAGAGTATCGTGATGAACCTGCTGACCAATGCGTTGAAATACCGAAGCCCCGACAGGTCGCCTGTTATAACAATACGTACCTACACGGATAAAAACGATAGTGTGGTGATGGAATGCCAGGACAATGGCCTTGGTATCGACCTTGAACTGCATGGAAAAAAATTATTTGGTCTGTACAAAACTTTCCACTCCGGTAAAGACTCGCATGGGGTAGGACTTTTCCTGACCAAAACACAGATCGAATCGCAGGGTGGGCAGATCACAGTGGATAGTGAACCAAACCTGGGTACTACCTTTAAAGTGATATTTAAACCCAAAACCTGGTTTTAAAAATTAATTATTGTCGCCTGTTTCTGTTATGATATTGTTGTTGTAATCGGTTTTAAAATGAATCGGGTATGCAGCTGCATCTTTTGGGTCGGTATAAATATAAACTGTATATTTTTTGCCCGGGACAAGCTTCAGGACATAATTTTTGTTGAGGCCGAAACCTTCTGATACCAAAAAACCCGGATTGACACGACCAAAGTAGATAATGGAATTTTGTGTATCGAAGCTGAAACCCTGATAAGTAACATCTTTACCTGCACCCTGCACCAAAACCTTTTTAAAAGCTTGCCCATCTGTTGAAACAATAGCTTTTCTGTCTTTATCAATATAGGCAACCTCTGCTTTTTTTGAGCAGGAAATGGCTGAAAATGCCAAAAGTCCGAGGTAAATAAAGTTCAGTTTTTTCATCATAAAACCTGGCGATACGCATTTAAACCAACGCGACGTTAAAGATATATCTTTTTTGGATTAATGAAATGCAAGTGTTAGATTGCCTCAGACCGACACATTCCAAAATTTCTGATTTTCATGAAAAAAAATTTCAACTTCGTTATTTGCGCCTTGGTGATTGCAGCAGCGTTTGGTTTATCGTTTGTAGTTATTAAGGGCTCAAATTCAGCATTGATAATTGTGCGTACCGAAGCTGGTCTGGTTTCGGGTGTAAAGAATACAACGGGTGATATTACTGCGTTTAAAGGAATCCCCTTTGCTGCGCCCCCGGTAGGCGATCTTCGCTGGAAAGCTCCGCATCCGGTAACCCATTGGACGGGCGTTAAGAAATGTGGCGCGTTTGGTCCAAGCCCGATGCAGGCTAAACCAACTGCATTTATGGTTTATACATCGGAGTTCCTGATACCAGAAAAACCGATCAGTGAAGACTGTTTATACCTCAACGTATGGACGGGCGCAAAAAGCAAAGCCGAAAAGCGCCCGGTTTTTGTTTGGATTTACGGGGGTGGTTTTACCAGCGGCGGAAGTGCTTGTTCAATATATGATGGAGAAGAGATGGCAAAAAAAGGGGTTATATTTGTGTCGATCAACTATAGGGTAGGTGTATTTGGCTTTTTCGCTCATCCTGAGCTGACAAAGGAATCTAAGGGCAAAGCCTCCGGTAATTACGGTCTCCTCGACCAGATTGCTGCCTTGCAATGGGTCAAAAATAATATTGCTGCCTTTGGCGGCGACCCAACCCGGGTAACGATAGGCGGGCAATCGGCGGGCTCAATGAGTGTGAATGCATTGGTTGCTTCACCCCTGACCAAAGGCTTAATTAAGGGCGCAATAGCAGAAAGCGGTTCATTTACAATTAACAATCCATTGCTTCCAGCTGTTACACTGGTAGCAGCCGAAGCAGCTGGAGAAAAGGTTGCAGCAAAAGCTGGTGCAACAACACTCAGCGAATTAAGGGCAATGTCGGCCGAAGATGCATTCAAGAAACTTAGCGGGAGATACTCCCCGATAGTTGATGGTTACGTATTGCCGGTAGCTATCCCCGATATCTTTGCTCAAAATAAAGAAAACCATGTGCCGGTTATAACTGGCTGGAACGGAGAAGAATTTGGTTCGGGACCGGTTAAAAAGGAAGATTTCATCAAGCAGGCACAACAGCAGTATGGTGCCGATGCTGATAAATTTTTAAGCTATTTTCCTGCAGGCACCGACGAACAGGCCACTGCTTCGGCCGGAAAACTAAGTCGCGATATGGTATTCGCTCTTTCCGGTTATAACTGGGCAAATATTCAGAGTGCTTATGCGGATGCTCCTATATATGTCTATAATTTTAACCGAAAAATTCCGGCTTCGCCTGATTTTGTAAAATACGGAGCATTTCACACAGGCGAAGTTTGCTATGTTTTAGATAATCTGAAGTTTTTGAATAACCGTCCTTTTGGCAAAACAGACCACGACCTGGCAGCGATGGCTTCAGACTACTGGGTGAATTTTATCAAAACAGGTAACCCCAATGGCAGGGGCTTGCCCGCATGGCCAAAATATACCAGCAACACTAACTTGGTTAAAGTATTTGATGCGGAATCGAAAACTGAGAAGCTTAGTGATAAAGATGCCCTGGATTTCCTGTTAAATAAAGTCGGCAACTAAATCAGACGTTAAAACATTACTTTTATGCGGGTAAACGATTGCCCGGATATGATTAAAAATCTTCTCATAGACAGCTTTATTCAGTTGGATTCGTCCATCCCTGTAGTGGACGTGCGTACTCCTGCTGAATTCGAAAAAGGGCATATTGTTGGCGCTTTTAATATCCCTTTATTTAGCAATGAAGAAAGGGTACAGGTTGGCACAACGTACAAGCAAAAAGGTCGTGAACAGGCTATTTTACTTGGCTTCGATTTAACAGGGAGCAAATGGTCGGGTTTTATTAAGCAGGCTTTGGAATTGTCGCCGCAAAAGAAAATCGCTTTGCATTGCTGGCGGGGCGGGATGCGCAGTGGCGCGATGGCCTGGGCACTCAACTTTTATGGCTTTGATGTTTACCTGCTGGAGGGGGGCTATAAGCAATACCGCCGGTGGGTGCTTGAACAGTTTGAACGTCCGTATAATTTACTCATTCTGGGCGGCATGACCGGGTCGGGTAAAACACAGGTTTTGCATCAGCTAAAAATACTTGGTGAACAGGTAGTAGACCTGGAAGATTTAGCCCAGCATCAGGGGTCAACCTATGGTTCAATGAATAAACTGGTACAACCTACGCAGGAGCAGTTTGAGAACATGCTGGCATCAGCGTTATTTCAAACAGAACAGGGTAGGCACATTTGGCTCGAAGATGAAAGTAAGGCGATCGGAAAAAGTTATATTCCCGGAGCACTTTATAGTCAGATGATCAAATCGCCTATGTTCAATATTAAAATTCCTCTCGATCATCGTGTTGCCTTCCTGGTAGATGAATATGGCGGGCTTGATAAGGAGTTCCTGGTCGAATGCACTAACCGTATTAGGAAACGTCTGGGGCCCGAACAAGCCAAAAATGCTGTATTGGCCATCAATGAAGGCAGGATGGCTGATTTCATTCGTCAAGTACTGGTTTATTATGATAAAACCTACTTTGCCAGCCTTTGCAAAAGGCTGCCGGAAAATGTTCGGGAATTGAATTGCCCGCAAAACAATGCGCAGGAAAACGCATTGCTGATATTAGCCTGCCTGGCGAAAACCCTGGTTATACCATCAAACTCCAATTGACATGATAGAAGCAGAAATAAAGCTGACGCAATACTCACATGGCGCGGGCTGTGGTTGTAAGATCAGCCCGGCTGTACTGGATAAAATATTGCATAGCGCAGTGCAGTACCAACCCGACGCTAATTTGCTGGTGGGCAATGATAAACGCGATGATGCTGCCGTGTACGACCTTGGCAATGGAACGGCCCTGATATCAACTACCGATTTTTTTATGCCCATTGTTGACGATGCTTTCGGTTTTGGGCAGGTTGCCTCAGCAAACGCCATCAGCGATGTGTATGCGATGGGAGCAAAGCCGGTTTTGGCAATTGCCATATTAGGTTGGCCGGTTGACAAATTGCCTGCTTCTGTCGCACAGAAAGTTTTGGAGGGCGCAAGAGCCATTTGTGCTGAAGCGGGTATAAGCCTTGCAGGCGGGCATAGCATTGATTGCCCCGAGCCGGTATTTGGCCTGGCTGTATCGGGTTTGGCTGACATTAAAAATTTGAAACAAAACTCAACGGCAACTGCTGGTTGTCGTTTATATCTCACCAAATCTCTTGGGGTTGGCATATTGACCACCGCACAAAAAAAAGGCATTTTGCAACCTGAGCATGCTTCGATCGCTTTCGATAGTATGATAAAATTGAATAGTATCGGCGAGCATTTAGGCAAACTTGACTATGTAAAAGCCATGACCGATGTAACAGGTTTTGGTTTACTGGGACACCTTGTTGAAATGTGCGAAGGCAGCAGATTAAGCGCCGTGATACAATTTGACAAAGTGCCCATCATCAACGCTATCAACTGGTACATTGAAAATGGCTGTATACCCGGTGGCACAAACCGTAACTGGGCCAGCTATGGAAGTAAGATCCAGTTGTTAACTGAAAATCAACGTGCAATTTTGGCCGATCCGCAAACAAGCGGTGGTTTGCTGGTTGCTGTTGCACACGGCCACGAACATGAATTTGAAAGTGTTTTACGCGAATATGGCATACCGGAAGAAAATATCAACTCTTTCGGCTGGTTGCAGGAACAAGATGAGGGGGATTTAGTTAGCTTTGTTTAGTTGTGTATTCATGCCCTTATCTTTTGTGTAAAATTCGAAATCCTGCAGCTTGCTTTTTAAATTAACTTTGCGCACAGCATCATCCTAAAGCCAAGCTATGGTCAAGAATAATTTTTTGCTTGTACAAATACCTTTTATCCTGCTGTTTTATATTTTAATTTGGATCCAGCCTGCTTACGCACAGCAAACTAAAAAGAAGCATCACCCGGCAACCGGGAAACCCGATACCCTTACAGCACCCACCTTTCGTTTCCATACGGTAATTATAGATGCTGGCCATGGAGGTAAAGATCCCGGCGCACATGGAAGCTATGCGAAGGAAAAAAATGTTGCTTTGGCAATTGCAAAGAAATTAAGAGATGCTTTAAAAGATCAGATACCCTCATTACATATTGTGATGACTCGCTCGACAGATAATTTTGTTGAACTGCACCGCCGCGACGAGATCGCAGCTGAGAATAAAGGCGACTTGTTCATATCTATCCATTGTAATTCTTCGCCGCAAAAAGTTAGCCCCGATCATGGCGTCTTGTTGCTGGTTTATGGTTACCACCGCAAGGAAGAACAACTGGAGGCAATACGTGAAAACTCCTCGGTGTACCTTGAAAAAGATTACCAGAAAAAATATAGCGGCTACGGCGCGAACGATGCTTTAAATACCATTATTCTAAGCGCCTTTCAGCAGAAATTCCGGAAACAGTGTATCCATTTCGCCGATCTGGTTAACCGGGAGTTTAAAAATTCAGATGGCCGCAATAGTCTTGGCGTAAGAGAACAGGGAGTTTTGGTATTACAGCAAAGTGCCATGCCCGCTGTGCTGGTTGAAACCGGGTATATCAACAATCCCAAAGATGAAGCCTACCTAACGTCGCCCGATGGACAGGAAGAGATTGTTCAGTCAATTACCCGGGCAGTCAAAAAATATAAGAAGGAGTTGGAAACCCAGCCCTGAATTTTTTCCCTCGTAGTTTCCGTGCAGCGTTAATTTTGCATAGTATTTGTCGCCCTACCTATTGCCAATATTGGTGCTTAAGTTTTAATTTTATATCAAATCATAGGCTCATGAAAAAGTTTAATTCCTGGTCGCGCCGCGATTTTTTACGTGCCGGAACCATTGGCGCAGGTGCTCTTGCATTTGGTAATTCATTATCGGCATTCAGGCCTGCTGCTAACAAAAAGCTGGGTATTGCGCTTGTTGGCCTTGGTTACTATAGCTACGGGCAACTGGCGCCGGCATTACAGCACACTAAAAATTGTTACCTGGCTGGTGTTGTTACAGGCCACCCGGCAAAGGCAGCGGCGTGGAAAAAGCAGTATAACCTGGCCGATAAAAATATTTATAACTACGAGAATTTCGACCAGGTAAAAGATAACCCTGATATCGATATTATTTACGTTGTGCTGCCTGTTTCGATGCATAAAGAATTTACCATTCGGGCTGCCCGGGCAGGTAAACATGTTATCTGCGAGAAACCTATGGCGCTGAACGCCAAAGAGTGCGAGGAAATGATTACCGCCTGTAAAAAAGCCGACAGGTTGTTGTCAATTGGGTATCGCCTGCATTTCGAGCCTCATAACTTAGAAGTGATGCGTTTGGGGCAGCAGCATATTTACGGTAAAGTAACATCGATTGATACGGGAAATGGTTTTAATTTTCAGGGGAATACAGATTCATGGCGCCTGAAGAAAGCGATGTCGGGTGGTGGGGCATTAATGGATATGGGTATTTATTCGATACAAGGTTCGCGGTACACTCTCGGGCAGGAGCCTGTTGCCGTTAAAGCCCGGCAAGAAAAAACAAGGCCCGATTTCTTCAGGGAAGTAGATGAAACAATATTCTGGGAGCTTGAATTTCCCAGCGGGTTTATTGCCACAGGCAAATCGAGCTATAATAACAACTGGGGTTATTTGCATGTGGAAGCCGAACGCGGAAAATTCGGTCTTGAGCCAGCCTATGGCTATGGCGAAATAGAAGGCTACACCTCGGCCGGCCCGATGAATTTACCGCAAGTAATTCACCAGGCGCTTCAAATGGACGACTTTGCCGAATGTGTAAGGCATAACAGGCAATCACGCGTGCCGGGTGAAGAAGGCTTAAAGGATATGAAAATTGTTGATGCCATCTACCGCAGTCTGGATTCCGGGGAAAATGTTGCAATAATTTGATCAGGATATTGTTCCGGCAGAAAGAGGTAGCGCTGTTAGCAATGGAAAGGCGTGCTTTATAAATTGTTAATTTATCGATTTAAACCATTTTTCGGCAATAAAAGGCAATTTGTTGAAAATGACAATCAAAAAGTCCAGTTGGATAACTTTAGCGGCAAAATAAAACTATTATTTTTGCGGCCATGCAAACAGAACCAGGCTCGCTTAAAAATAAATTCGATAGCATTATATTCGATCTTGACGGTACTTTATGGGACTCTACCGGCAACGTAGCGCTCGCCTGGGAAAATGCGCGCCAGCAGGTTGCCTTTGACGTGGCGCCAATAACCCGCGAACGGGTACGTTCAATTACCGGAATGGCGTATGATATAATCTTCGAGGTATTGCTGCCCGATATGGACATACAGCAGCGCGACGAATTTAAAGCAGCCTGCGCCAAAAGTGAGATTGATACCCTGAATGCAATTGGGGGTGATCTTTATCCGCAATTAGAGGAAACTATCAAATACCTGTCTGCTCGCTACAAACTTTACATTGTCAGCAATTGCCAGCGCGGGTATATCGAGACTTTTTTAAGTCATTGCCCGGTTGCCGGCCACTTTCTGGCTCACCAATGCTATGGTACCAAAGGACAGCCCAAAGCCGAAAACATCATGGACATTGTCAGCGATCATGATTTGCAATATCCGGTATATATAGGCGATACTAAAGGCGACCGTGACGCTGCAACCAAAGCTGAAGTGCCATTTATTTTTGCATCCTATGGGTTCGGAAAACTGGAAGAGGGGTTTATTGCTAAAGTTGATACCCTTTCAGATTTACAGAGCATACTCTAAAACTCATTGCTCCGATATTACCGGAAACTGTCGCACATATAAGTTTTGCTCCAAAACATCGAGCATAAACCGGGCTGTATTTAAGCGGCTGATCTGCAATTTGGGTTTGGGGCGATTGCCCAAAGAAACCTGTATCGTTTTTTCCATCAACGAATTGGTAAGGCCAACCGGGCGTACAATTGTCCAGTCAGCGTCGGTTGCTTTTAACAATTCTTCCTGTCTTTCGTGGTCAATATAGGGGTAACGGATATTGCTATGATCAATCAGCCACCGGAACCAGAACGGTAGGTCTTTTTTAGTTTCTGAAACGCCCCAGGCTGTTGTAATTATAATTCGTTTTACGCCGCTACCCGCCATGGCACTGATAATATTTTTTAGCGATTGTGACATAAATTCGCGGCTGGTACGCAGCGCAGCCCAGGGAAAATCTGATGTTCTTGAGATGTTCAGTGCGCTTAATACGGCGTCACATTCGTTAATCGCATCTGCAACGATATATTGATTAAGCGGAGTTCCTTCAAAGACCCTCAAAAGCTTCGGATCTGTTTTTAAACGGTATTCGTGACTTACCAACACATTCACCTGGTGACCGCGTTTTAAGGCTTCATCAACAAGTATTCGTCCTAATCTTCCTGTCGGACCCAGTATGAGAATGCGCATTAAGGGGCTTGGTTTGTTGCAATAATAATCATTAGTCCAGATATTTACCTGAAATG
>CAIPPO010000236.1 GCA_903866915.1 uncultured Mucilaginibacter sp.
AAACAAAATAACTTTCATAGCTGGTTTCTATTGGTTAAAGTTTCCCAAAATGCTTTCATAAGTTGATGGCGTATCTACGTCGATCTCACCGCGGAGGAAAGGCACTTCTGCAACATCATTCGAATTTTCCCTGATGATCTTACGGGCTCCTTCGTCGCCGCTGAGTTCGCTCAAAAGGTAGAAATACGATTTGTCAAACAACGCTGGCACCCCATGCTTGCCCCCGTAAACACTTGCTACGACAGGCTTGCCCGATTGTCTCTGCTGATCGAACAAATCATCTATTATCTTCGCCTCAATATAGGGTTGATCACACACCAACAGGATCACTTTATCAACCGTAAAGCTGGAATCGGCAATTGCCTTCATGCCTGCTTTGACAGACGAGGCCATTCCAGTAGGCCAATCATCATTCACGACAATTTGCAGCCCGGTTGTATCAATCGCTTCGGTGATCAGTTCAGATGCATAACCTAATACAACGATTATCTTATTTACGCTCGAGGCTTTAACGGCATCAATGGTATGTTGCATTAAGTTCTTTTCGCCAAAAACCAATAATTGCTTGGGCGATCCCATCCGTTGCGATCTTCCGGCAGCCAGAATAATAGCACAACAGCTTTCAACGGGTTCAGAGTTGTGAAGCGGCAATTGATTTTCTATTTGCAGTAACTTCATTTTATGTCTGCCGGGCTATGTTAGTAAATATCGTATAAATAAGGTATTTATTGTTTTCAGCGCCTAATTATTTAAGCATATGAAATCAACTATTGTTGTTAAGAATAATTTCTTTTTGAAAAAATATTCATTTAGTTTTAATTAAACTTTTGAAACTCAAAATCACTTCATTATGAAAATCAAACATTTTTACCTTATCGCCTTAATGGCATTCGTATTGCAACTGCCTGTTTTTTCAGCATTTGCCCAAACTGATCCGGTAGTAGCTTATGCAGATATTGAAGCACATGGCGCACAGATCAAAGGAAGTTCAACCTTTGTCCCGGCTAAAGATCAAATCGAGATCACAGGATTTTCATACACCGTAAAAAGCCCGCGTGATGCTGCCAATGGTGCCGCGACCGGAAGAAGCACCGTTACGATCAGCTTGCAAAAACGTGCAGATATTGCTTCCATCCCTTTACATAATGCATCACAAAACAACGAGCTTTTAACTAAAGTTACCATCAGTTTTTACCACCATGGCCCAAACGGCCAATTGGTTAAATTTCAAACCATCGAGCTTCAATTAGCTGCCATTAGCCAATTCTCTCAGCATTTGGTAACAAACTCACCCAATGGTTCCGGTCTTTTTGAAGAATTGGAATTGACGACCCCACGAATTGAGTTGATCGCAAATGATTCAACGTCCCCGGCCGCAACAGGTAGCGGAACACCCAAATACGACATCAAAACAAATAAATCAAATTAAATTCTATTTGCCAAAAGGTGACAAACCATTTAGTTGGCGATATAATGGCATATCGGGCCGTGGCGCTTTTGCCTGGTGAAAGTTTTTGCAGTAATACACCTGCAAATGAAGTTCATCGCGGCCGTTGCGTATGACAGCAATATCGGGCAATTCTGATACCGTATCAAAATAGGGTGCAACATCATCTTTCACGCTTTGGGGTTGATCTTGCGCTACAATTACGGCGTCGTAGCCCAATACCGATTTAGGATCAACCAGGAAAGCAGTGTTACGCGGATCGTTGGTAAAACTGATTACCTGTTTTTGCCCTTTCAATGCCCAATCAACCTTGCCGGTTAACCACCAGCGGGTACTACCGGCAAATAATTTGGGATTGGCCGTCCAGCCTTCTTTGGCAAAGCGAGTGCCGATATCATCATAGTCGATGCCCTGAATGGTGGGATCAACTTTGTCTCCGTGGAAGTGGTTAACGATCCATTTGGGTCCGTACCATTGCCAAAAACCGGTCGTCATGTGTAAGGTTAAAACACTTATAGTAATTACTGTAAAATAGGTCGAAAAATTTATCCAGCGTTTTGTGATTCGTGTGCGCTCGCTATCATTGGTAAGCGCCTGATCAACCGCATAGCCAAGCGGTATAAATAACATCATATAGCCCGGGGCTTGCCAGTGGAAATGGTATTGCAAATCGGCCCATAGCGTTACGATGGTAAAGAACACAATGGGTAATACCGATAGCCAGAAGAAAAAGCTGTATAGTTCGGAAGTTTTGCGCTGTATAAGCGATCTGTAAAGTTGCCTTACAGTAGGAAACCATATCCAGGGCAATACCACCAGCGCCTGACCTGCTATACTGCGAAAGAACCAGTCGAAATGCAATTGAAACTTTGAACCTGCTCCTGCCCTTGAACCCTGGAATACAAAGGAGGCCCAATTATTATTATAATTCCACCAAAGCACGGGGAAAGCGAAAATTAGTGTGATCAAAATGGCAAGGTATGGGCCGGGATGCCATAACCAATGCCGTTGATTTTTGTTTGTGGCGAAGAACATGAAGGCACCAGCAAAAATAAAGAGCACATGATATTTACTTAAGGTTGCCAGTCCAAGACAAACACCTGTCAATATCCACAAAAACCAGGTTCGGCTGCTGCGCCGGATACTTGCCTGATCCTGGCTGGTTTGTCCAAATATCAATTCTACAATAAAATAAACACTAGCCAGCCAGAAAAACATCAGTGGCGCATCGGGCTGAAACCAACTTGCTATGGCGACGGTAAACAAAGCACTCAGGTTCATAACCGTAACGGCCCAGAAACCCGCCTTCGCGGTAAACAGCTTCCGGGTGATTAAAAATAAAAGCGCGCTGGTACCTGCGAATAAAAGTACCGCCGGGAAACGAAGGCCCAGGTTTGTTAATCCAAACACCTTGATACTCAAACCACTCAACCAGAAAAACAAAGGCGGCTGATCAAAATAGCTCCATTCCAGGTGCACTGCGCCTCTAAAATAATAGGCTTCGCCGATACCCAAACCGGTGTAAGCTGCTATAAACAGCCTGACAATGAAGGTTAATATGATGAGCAGTGTGGTATAAAGGGTGGCCTTGTCTTCTGTAAGTTTTTTCATTCGCACAGCGGATATTTCCGATTTGCAAAATGAACGATTCTTGGCAGCAATACCAATTATTTGATGAATTTTTTATTGAAGGGGTTGAAATGAAGCGACAGATGTCTTTTACCGCAACTAAATTTAGCTAAATCCAAGTCTTCCCTCTATTTCCGCTTCGTAACAATAATTTTAACTTGATTATACCCGAAAATTCCTAGCTTTATTTTTACAACCTAATAATTGAACAATGACCGCAATTCAAACTGATGCTTTACCGCAAACCACTACCCGCCTTTACTCGCTCGATGCCCTGCGTGGCTTTGATATGTTCTGGATCATGGGTGGCGATGCGCTGTTTCATGCCCTAAGCGATGCTGCTCCTCATTCTGTTGTTTTAAAAACAATTGCCGATCAACTTGAACACCCGGCCTGGAACGGTTTTCATCTTTACGACCTGATTTTTCCTTTGTTCTTGTTTCTGGCAGGTGTATCTACGCCATTTTCTGTCGGCCGCGAGTTAGAGAAAGGGAAAACACGAAGCCAGCTTTTGTTAAGGGTAGCTAAAAGGGCACTCATCTTAATTGTTTTTGGTATCATCGTTAATAACGGACTGGTATTAAAACCAATTGCCGAATACAGGTTCCCTTCGGTTTTGGGTCGTATCGGTGTTGCCTACTTTTTTGCCAACGTGATTTACTTGTATGCCAAAGAAACGGCACAGATTGTTTGGTTTTGGGTGTTTATCATCGGTTATTGGATATTACTCAAATTTACTTCTGCTCCCGGATTCCATGCAGGTGATCTTTCACCGCAGGGAAATTTTGCATCGTTTATGGATCGCACGATGTTACCCGGCCGCCTCTATGTTCCCTTCCCCGATGGCAAGCCTAATATGCACGACCCCGAGGGCTTGTTCTCAACCATTCCTGCCATAAGCACCGGCCTTTTAGGCATACTCACAGGCAGCCTGTTAAAAAAACCAACATTTACACAAGATCGGAAAGTGGGTATTATGTACCTGGTCGGTATCGTGTTTATAGGTCTGGCGCTACTATGGAACCTCGACTTCCCCATTAATAAAAATCTGTGGTCCAGCTCGTTTGTATTACTGGTTGGTGGTGTCAGTTTGATCCTGCTTTCAACGTTCTATTATGTGATCGATGTGCTGGGTTATAAAAAGTGGGCATTCTTTTTTAAGGTGATCGGAATGAACTCGATACTAATTTACATGTCGGGGCATTTTATCGACTGGGAATACACTACTAAAGGCTTCTTTCAATGGCTAATTCAATGGATCGGCGGACCATGGGGGCTGTTTGTTGGTGTAGCGTGTTACCTGTTGATCAAATGGCTTTTCCTCGACTTTTTATACCGGAAAAAAGTGTTTTTACGCGTATAATTGCTAAATAAGGTACCTTTTGAAGATCAATAGATGGACCGGAGATCATTTGTCAGACTTTCTTCTTATACTGCAGCAATATTAAGTCTGCCGACGGCTTTTAGTTGTACCCGGAAATATGCGAAGACATGGGCGCAACCACTTTTTATTTCTCATTTGGTCGAATTAAAAACCATTATAGCTATTGGAAAGTCCTATCGTAAAATGATACCCGATGAAGATAGCCGGCTCGTATTATACATCAGGTTAAAAGGACATAATGAATGGGAAGACGAAGAAGGATTACGCGCTGCTTTGGATAGCCGAATAATCACTGAATTTCTGACCGACCAAACGGTAACCGTAAACGGCTGGATACTTGCTGTTACGGAAGCCAGGCAATGTGCGCTTTTATCAATAATTAACGCCTAAAATATGCATATCGACGCCAGGCAACTTCCAGATCATACGGTTATTGAGGGTGATATATGCATTATCGGCGCAGGTGCTGCAGGGATAAGCATGGCCCTGGAATGGATCAATACGCCCTATAAAATTATATTGCTGGAAGGGGGCGGTTTTGAATATGAAGCTGCGATGCAGGATCTGTACCGGGGCAAAACAACAGGGCAACGCTACTTCCCGCTTGAATCGGCTCGCCTGCATTATTTTGGCGGTACTACCGGGCATTGGGCGGGCTTTTGCTCAACTTTTGAACCGATTGATTTTGAAAAACGCGATTGGATACCCCATAGCGGCTGGCCTATTAAAAGGGAAGACCTTGACCCTTTTTACGCCCGAGCTCACCAAAATCTCGATCTGGGCCCTTACGAATATAGCTACGATTATTGGGCGAAGACCGATCCGGCCAGGGTTTCCTTAACTTTCGACAAGGAATCTTTATTCAATAAAATATGGCAATTTAGTCCGCCTACCCGATTCGGAACAAAATATAAGGATGCCATCGTCAATGCAGCCAACATTCACTTATACACTTATGCCAACGCAACTGATATTCAAGCGAATGAAAACGCGTCGGTCATTGAAGAGCTTACTGTAAAAAACCTGGCAGGGAAACAGCATACTGTCAAAGCCAAATATTTCGTTTTAGCCTGCTGCGCTATACAAAATGCGCGGCTCCTTTTAGCCTCTAATAAGCAAGCACCGAAAGGACTTGGCAATGATGAAGATAATGTGGGGCGTTACTTTATGGAGCACCTCGAGATCAAATCGGCTGAAATGTGGTTTCCGAGACTTGATCCTTTGAGATTATACGCGGTCGATTTCTCCAAAACAAAATGGCGGGCTGAACTCGCAATTACGGCTAAAAAACAGCGGGAATATAGAATTCTAAACGGAACGGCTTCATTTACGCCATTAGAGGTCGCCAAAAACCAGCCTGCTTTTATCGACATCTGGAAATCAAGCGATCCAAAAGAACGTGAAAAAGCATTTGATAAATTTGGCGAAGTCGAAAAGAAAGCGAACATCAAAAGCGGGCACAAAGCCTACCAGATGTTTACGCGGATGGAGCAGGCGCCGAATCCAAATAGCCGGATTACTCTGGACAGCGAAAGGGATGCGCTCGGAATGCCCCGGGCCATGCTGCATTGGGAACTAACCTTGCTTGAAAAGCATAGCCTGCGTGGTATTTATGAGATTATCGGTAAAGAGATGGGCAAAACCGCGAAAGGACGTGTGCGGCTTTTGGAGTACCTGCAGGACATAAAAGATAGTTCCTGGCCTCAGTTTACCGGAGGCGGCTGGCATCATATGGGCACTACCAGGATGGGCACCGATGTTAAAACCAGTGTGGTAGATGCCAATTGCCAGGTGCATGGCATCGCTAACTTGTTTACCGCCGGCTCTTCCTGTTATGTTACAGCCGCAGCACCCAACCCTACCCTCACGCTGGTGGCGCTAACGTTACGCTTATCCGATCATCTGAAACGGATTGCAGGAAATCGGGTCTGATCAACTGCCAAGTTTGCTTTCAACTGACAGCAGGGGAATCAAACTGCCAACAAATGGTTTTAAATGTTAGCGCTGCTGTCAGCTTGTCCGCTTTTAAACAATGGCAGAATTATTGATTTGCACCGTTGAATCATGAATCTAAAAGACATGCTTAAGAAAAAAAAGAAAGAGGATTTCGAAAATAGTGCGCTGACAGACGAAGTACCTGCTACCGAAGGAAGTCAGGTAGAAACTGATGAGGAAACACCAGAACAGCTTTTGAAGCAGGAGATTGCTCTTGCTAATGATAAATACCTGCGTTTGTATGCAGAATTTGATAATTTCAGGAGACGTACGATCAAAGAACGACAGGAATTATTACAAACAGCAGGGTTGGATGTTATCGTATCGCTATTACCAGTATTAGACGACTTCGACCGTGCCTCGCGTCATATGGAAAACTCTACCGATGTTAAGGCGGTAAAAGAAGGCGTGGTATTTATACAGCAGAAATTAAAGAATATCTTAGGGCAAAAAGGATTAAAGGAAATGCAGTCGATCGGAACAGCCTTCGACCCCGAACTTCATGAGGCCATTACGAATATACCTGCCCCAAATGATGAACAAAAGGGCAAAGTTTTGGACGAAGCAGAAAAAGGCTATTACCTGAACGAAAAAGTGGCCCGTCACGCGAAAGTAGTTGTTGGAAATTGAATCAATGAGCTAGTTAGTAATTGAGTAAATGAGTGAGTTAATAGGTAATCAGAAACCTTGTGCGCATATTCACTAATTCACTCTTTCACTAATTCACTAATTAAAAAATATGGCGAAAAGAGATTATTATGATATTTTAGGTGTTTCGAGGGGCGCAGATGCCGACGAGATCAAGAAGGCATACCGCAAAATGGCGATCAAATATCACCCTGATAAAAACCCGGGAGATAAGCAGGCTGAAGAAAACTTCAAAGAAGCAGCCGAAGCCTACGAGGTATTAAGCAATGCGGAGAAGAAAGCCAGATACGACCAGTTTGGACATGCTGCAAATGCACATTCTGCATCAGGTGGCGGTGGCTACGGTGGTGCAGGTATGAATATGGAAGACATATTCAGCCAATTCGGCGATATTTTTGGTGGCGGAAGTCCTTTCGATGGTTTCTTTGGTGGTGGTCGTCAAAGCGGCGGCGGCCGGCGCGTACAGCGCGGCAGCAACTTGCGCATTAAAGTACGCCTAACCCTGGAAGAAATTGCCAACGGCACCGAAAAGAAAATAAAAGTAAACAAACAGGTCAGCTGTAAAACTTGCGAAGGTACTGGTGCTAAAGACCGTACCTCAGTACAAACTTGTAAAACCTGCGGTGGTGCGGGCGCGGTGCGCCGGGTTACCAATACAATACTGGGGCAGATGCAGACAACCAGCACCTGCCCAACCTGTAATGGCGAGGGAAGTATTGTTACTGCAAAATGCACCACCTGCCACGGCGAAGGTGTTACCCGCGATGAAGAAACCATCAGCATCAATATACCAGCCGGTGTGAGCGAAGGTATGCAACTGAGCATGAGTGGTAAAGGTAATGCCGCACCGAGAGGCGGCGTACCTGGTGACCTCATCATCCTGATTGAAGAAATACCACACGAAACGCTGAAACGCGATGGCAACAACGTTATATATGATTTGCACGTCAGCTTTATAGATGCGGCACTGGGTACCAGTGTAGAAATACCAACTATAGACGGAAAAGCCAAGATAAAAATTGATCCAGGCACCCAGGGTGGTAAAATACTCCGCTTAAAAGCCAAAGGTGTACCGGAGGTAAATTCCTATCATCGCGGCGACCAACTGGTGCACATCAATATCTGGACACCGAAAGCCCTGAGCCGTGAGGAACGCGAACTACTGGAGCAATTGCAAGGTTCGCCTAACTTTAAACCAAGTCCGGGTAAGAACGAGAAGAGTTTCTTTGAGCGGATGAAGGAATATTTTGAGTAGGGATTAGGCATTGGGCAAATGGCATTGGGCATTGATTTTAGAGTCAATGCCTTTTTTTTGAACACGATTTTTAGATATTTTGGATAAACAGGATGTTATCTGGTAAAAGATTATTAGAGTTTCTGTGAACTTGCTCGCAAGTAAAATTTCAAAAATAAAACTATTTGCATCTGCTTTACTAAATAGTTAACACCCAATACCAGC
The DNA here is from genome assembly GCA_903866915.1 of uncultured Mucilaginibacter sp. Lineage (GTDB taxonomy): Bacteria > Bacteroidota > Bacteroidia > Sphingobacteriales > Sphingobacteriaceae > Mucilaginibacter. Next base: position 8,563 of record CAIPPO010000236.1, read on the forward strand.
GCGGCGAAATGACTCAATGACCTTCCTTCTGATACTGAATCAACTCATTAATCAACGCTTCAACCACATGAAAATCAACTTTCTCCACTAAATAAGCCTGCCCTTTACCCTGATCGTCCCATGAATCACTGCCATCGGCGGCTATTTTGATGCGACCCCGGTGCAGGGTGTACCAGTTTGAATAGCCTTTAATTGCCACCAAAACAGCAGTCTCATCCCAGCTCATGCGGCCGGCCGAATCTTCTTTGGCTTTGGGTATTGCGATGCTGAACGCATCTTTAACGGGATCGTTCTTTAAAGAGGCGTTATGTATCAGGGGTACCCCAACATGTATCCTGGCCCCTATCTCAAAACCACAGAAAATAATAAATGTTGGCCAGTTGCTATAAACATTTTGGGAGGCTTTGGCATCCTGCATTACATTAAACTCAAAACCTGAAGGGAACTTGCCTGCCATACAAACAAGTCGTTTTACTTTTTTTGCTACCAGTGCTTTGCCGTTTAGTGGCGAGTACTCATCAGCAGTTGTATGGAGTAAGTTCGACAAATTGGTGAGAAAGCCTATGGTAACGATAGTCACGCTTCTGTCCGGTTGCGCGGCTAATATCTTACGGTAAAGTTTTACAGCGTCCCATGCTTCAGCATTTGAGCGGATGGCATGCGGGTAATCTTTCAGCAGGGTGTCTGTCCAGTGCTGCCAATCGCGCAATTCCAATGCATACCCTTTTGGGACCCCTATCGGGATAGCTGGCCGCTTGAAATAGGTATTGAAAACATTCAACACCCCTGCTACCCCATCGTATTTGGTACTTGCCATGGTTGCCAGGATATGGGCCTCGCCGTGGTCGGCCAGATTATGCAGGATGGCGATGGCACCAACATCGTCGTAATCAGGACCCATATCGCTATCGAAAATGATATTAACGGACTTATGCTGCGCATAAACTGTGGATGCAAAACAAAAGCATAAAAGAATACAGACTATTTTAAGTTTCATCGCTTGGTTGCGTACGGATGTGCAGTTAAAGTTATTATTTTTAGAACAAATTGAGCCAGGGGGCAAAACAATAATGATCGTCAATCAAACCAGCAATCGCAAAATGATCAGGAACAACCGTGGCTTGATCTTTTTAGTTTTGGTATGTTGGTTGATCGTATCAGTAAATGGTACTGAAGATCATTTGATGCTTTTTATATTCAACCTTGTTACGGCCATGGCCTATATCCTATTAACCCGGTACCTGATAGATCTATTACAATTTCACCAGGAGCCGATTACCGTTCAAACACCATTCAGCATTTTTTTAGGGCTTCAAATTGTTATTTTTATCGGTCAGTTTTTTGCTTACGGAAATTTAGGATTAGGCATAATGGATGCAATAATGGTATTTTATATACTTTTTGCAGCATTTAAAGTGAAATCCAAAGTGCTATCGAAACCGATGATCTTGTTCGGATTTTCACTCTTGCTACGGTTAATATTGGGGGTAGGTATATTGTTGGCTGCAACAAAAATGGGGCGAACTTTTCCGGTTCAAATTTCAGGTTTGGCCCAGGTGATTCCCCTGTTTACCATACTTTATATTTTATCCCAAAACAGTAAATATCTAAAGCTGTTGCAAATGGAACACCAATAACTGATTAAAAAAAACAATCTTTCGGACTTTCCGACTTTCGGACTTTCCGACTCAATTCAGTAACAAAATGGCCATAAAGCTATCTAATTAACAAACAACTGATCTTTCTATGCTCAGCATCCGGCACATCGAAAAACAATATGCGGGACATAAGGCGCTTACCGACGTAAGCCTGGAGGTTGAAAGCGGGCAGATATTCGGCTTGCTTGGGCCCAATGGCGCCGGCAAGACCTCGATTATCCGTATCATCAATCAAATTACAGCACCCGATTCGGGTGAGATCTATTTCAACGGTCAAAAACTTAGTCAGGTACATGTCGAACGTATAGGCTACCTGCCCGAGGAACGCGGCTTGTATAAGAAAATGGAGATCGGCGAACAAATGATCTACCTCGCACGGTTGAAAGGACTGAGCCGCGCGGAGGCGCAGCGCAGGCTGAAGATATGGTTCGAAAAACTGGGCATGGAAACCTGGTGGAAGAAAAAGATTGAAGAATTATCTAAAGGCATGCAGCAAAAGGCCCAGTTTGTTGCTACGGTATTGCATGAACCCGACCTCATCATCCTGGATGAACCCTTCAGTGGCTTCGACCCGGTAAATGCGGAGCTGATCAAAGATGAGATACTGGAGCTTAATCAAAAGGGGGCTACCATCCTCTTCTCTACCCACCGTATGGAATCGGTAGAAGAGCTTTGCGATTCGATCGCGCTGATCAACTTGTCGCATAAAATATTGGACGGCAGCATTAAATCCATCAAAAATGCCTACCGGAACGAAACCTACCTGGTTGAGTATATCGGCCAGCGTCTGGATGCAACCGAAAGCCAGCCCTATGATGTAGTGGATGAACTGGCTGGCGAAGATAACAGTTATACCATTCGCCTCAAGTTAAAACCCGGCAAATCATCCAACGATGTATTGCAATACCTGCTGCCCAAAACGCAGATCAATATGCTGAAAGAAGTGATTCCCAGCATGAACGAGATATTTATTGAACGAGTTAATCAAAAATTGGCACAATCATGAACAAGATATTTTTGATTATTCAACGCGAATATATTACCAGGGTACGGAAACCTGCCTTTATTATCATGACGCTGCTGGTGCCATTACTCATTGCAGGCATGTATGGTACAATATATTACCTGGCAACCAATAACAATCAAACTGTACATACAGTCAACGTGGTTGATGAAACTAATCAGTTCAATGGTAAATTAACAAGCAGCAAATCATTAATATTTAAATACTCCCATAAACCCGTCGATTCAGTTAAGGCTGCTTTAAAAGGTCATGAAGAAGATTTAGTTTTGCAAATACCAGCCAACAAAAAAGATTCAGTAACACTATTTGCGCTAAAAAAGAACCTTTTATCATTGTCTGACGGTTTGCAGCAACAGCTTAATGATGTGGCTTCGGGGGATAGTATGGTTAAAGTGGGTATTGATACTGCTCGCCTGCACAAGGTTAAAAGCAATATCAGCATCAAAACTGCCGAAATCACCGATGCAGGCGACAAAAGTGCAAGTGTCGGTTCTGCTTACGCGTTAAGTTTTGCAGGCGCAGTGCTGATCTATATGTCCTTGTTTATTTATGGCGCACAAGTGATGCGGGGGGTTATTGAAGAAAAAACGAGCCGCATAATTGAAGTTATTATTTCATCAGTAAAGCCTTTTCAATTGATGGCTGGTAAAATCATCGGCGTAGGCTTGGTTGGATTAACACAATTTGCATTATGGATTACACTTTCTTACCTGGCTACCAAATTATTCGGGCAAAATAACGTAAGCCAGGGCGCAATGGTGAAATTTCTACAGACAATGGCATCCAGTGCGGCTTATGAACTTTTTTGTTTTGGATTTTACTGGTTAACCGGCTTTTTGCTGTATAGTGCTTTGTTTGCAGCTGTAGGTTCTGCTGTTGACAGTGAAACAGAGACGCAGCAATTCATGTTCCCGATTACGCTGCCCTTGCTTTTTACCTATATTTTATCGGTGAGCTATCTTTTCACAGTTCCGGATAGTTCTCTGGCAGTATGGTTGTCAATCATTCCTTTTACTGCACCAATTGCTATGATGGTTAGATTACCGTTTCACGTACCGGGATGGCAACTGGCATTGTCGATGGTGCTAATGGTACTCGGGTTTCTCTTTACGACCTACGTTGCCTCAAGGATATACCGTGTTGGCATTTTGATGTACGGTAAAAAAGCCAGCTTCAAGGAACTGGCTAAATGGTTCTTTTATAAGGAATAAGCCCGAAATACCGGGCATCAAATAAGCTTTAAGTGATCCTCCAAAATATTTTGGGGGATTATTTATTTTTGAGACATGGACAATCGCTACGCCGTAATGGACCTGGGCACCAATACCTTTCACCTACTGATTGCCGAGGGTAATATCTCAAATTTCAAAATACTGGTACACGAGCATATCGCTGTGAAACTGGGTGAAGGTGGTATCAATAAAGGCATAATTTTACCTGCCCCCTTTGAACGCGGCATTGCTACGCTCAAGGAATTTGCGCAGGAAATTAAACAATATAAAGTACAACATATCAAATGCATAGGTACTTCTGCTTTACGCAATGCTTCAAATGCTGGCGAATTTATCAGCCAGGTAAAAAACGATGCAGGGCTTAGCATCGAAGTGATCGGAGGCAGCCGGGAAGCTAACTATATTTATGGTGGCATCAAAGCTGCGGATGTATTGACCGAAGCTTATTCCCTCATCATGGATATTGGTGGTGGTAGTATCGAATTCATCATCGGGAACAAACACTCCATCGTATGGCGGGAAAGTTTCGAGATAGGCGCTGCACGCTTAATGGACCGTTTTCACCATAGCGACCCGATAGAACAGCCCTCGGTAGAAGCCATTTATACCTACCTTGAGCATAAACTTGGTAATCTTTTTACTGCTGTTGAACGCTCTCCGGTTCAACAACTGATCGGTTCCTCAGGCTCGTTTGAAACGTTTGCTGAACTGGCGGCTTTACGTAGGAACGAAATATTTGATTTAGCATCGATCAAAAACTATAAATTCGATTATCACGATCTGCAAATGGTAATCAATGAGCTTATCCGTTCAACCCATGACGAACGTGCAGCCAATGCGGCTATTATCCCAGTGAGGGTTGATATGATCGTGGTGTCATCTGTTGTTACCCGCTACATCGTCGCGAAGCTTGGGATCAACCAAATTGCACTGTGCACCTACTCGCTTAAAGAGGGGATTTTAGCGGAGATGATGCAAATACTATAGCTACCAGATACTAATTCTATCCGCATCAGGCCGGTACATCTTTTGGCCGGGTTTTAAACCATAAGCCTTATAAAACTCATCAAAGTTTGAATATGGTCCATTGATCCTGTACCATGATGGTGCATGCGGGTCGGTTTTAATGAAGGTTTTCAGGTAGTCGTCAGTCATTTTGCGGCGACGGCACTGGGCAAATGATAAAAAGTAACGTTGCTCAGGCGTAAATCCATTGATCTTTTTACCCGCCTTATATTCTGCTGTTTTCTTAAAGGCATCAAAGGATATGGCTAAGCCGCCAAAGTCGGCAATATTCTCACCCTGGGTCAGCGAGCCGTTAACATGCAGTGAATCGAGCACTTTATAGCCATCATACAGTTTTACGATCTGGTCAGCTTTTACATTAAAACGCTTTTCATCAGCTGCTGTCCACCAATCGCTTCTGTTGCCCTGCCCGTCGAACCGTCGTCCCTGATCATCAAAACCGTGTGTCAATTCGTGCCCAATAACTAAACCTATGCCGCCATAATTGACTGCATCATCAGCATCCACTGCAAAGAAAGGATATTGAAGGATACCGGCAGGGAACTCTATCGTATTTAATGAAGCGTCGTATTCTGCATTCACCGTGGGAGGAGACATCCCCCATCGCTTCCGGTCAACTTTACCAGCATGAAGGTAATTAATCATCTCCTGATACAAATAAGCTTTACAAGCCAGCGCATTGGTATAATATTTAGCCGGATCGATATTCACTCCTTCATACTTTTTCCATTGATCAGGATAAGCGATCTTGGCTATAATGGCATGCAACTTGGCAATTGCTTTTTGTTTGGTGGTATCACCCATCCATTGCAGGTTTTTAATGCGCTCCTCAAACGCTGCTTCCACATTCTGCACCAGCGTATCCATTCGGGCTTTTGCAGCAGGGGGAAAATATTTGTGTACATAAACATAGCCCAAAGGGTCGCCCATCAAACCATCGATCACACGCGAAACCTGGTCCCAGCGCTCCAAAGGCACTTGTTGCCCGTTGAGTGTTTTATCATTAAATTGGTAATGCGCGTAGGCGATATCTTTATTTAAAAAGATTGCTGTAGCATCAAGCACATGAAATTTCAGGTAATTTTTCCAGGTTTCCAGGCTAGTCGTTTTTAGTTGCACGGCAAGGGCCTTAAAAAAATCGGGCTGGGTGATAACCACAGAATCCGAATTCAGCTTTAACCCACTTAATAATAACTGCCATTTAATGCCCGGAATTGTGGCCGGCAAATCTTTAACACTATATTTGTGGTAATTAGCGTCAATATCTCTAAGTTCAACCGGCGATTTGGAGGCCTTTGCCAGTTCGGTCTCAAAGCTCAAAATAGCCAGGGAAGCTTTATCCGCATCTGCCTTATTTTCCCCACCAGATACCAGCAGCTTAGCCATATATTGCTGGTAAGCCTCACGAATCTTTTTTGAATTTGGATCGAAGTAATAGCTTTTTCAGGCAAGCCTAAGCCACCCTGCATTAAGTTACCGATCAGTTTGGCACTATTTTTCAGATCAGGAGCAACGCTAAACCCAAAGGAATTGCCTAAACCATTGGTTTGATCAAGGGCTATTTCTTTCAGCAGTTCATCGGTATTTTTAATACCATCGATCCTGGCCAGATCCCCTTTTACCGGATCGATACCCAGCTTTTCGATAGCTGCAGTATCCAGTCCGCTTTTGTACATAGCACCCACCATCTTCTCCATCCTGTCGGAAGGTGAACCGGATGCAGCTTCCTCCAGCATGGCTTTGATCTTTTTGAAATTATCATCTTCAGATATTTTGGCATCACCCCACCAAACCTCACTAGCAGGTATAGCTTGGTTTTTCAACCAGGTACCATTGGCGTAAGTAAAAAAGTCGTCACCCGGCACCACGCTTTTATCGAAATTGGCCGAATCGAGGTATTCTTTGAAACCGGATTGTTCGGTTGGATGTTTACAGGAAGCAAATAAAAGTAAGGCTGCGGCAAAAGTAATTGCGGAATAGCGTGAAGTGCGGAATTTCATAAATCGAATTTAACAATTTTAATATAAGTATGCCGGGGTGAAAAACTTATTAAATTTAAGCTTGAAACTTATCCGAATTGAACTATCAGCCTTTTAAAAAAATTGTTTGAATTTAGGCACCGCACTAATCTTTTGTATCATTTCAACATCAAACTAAAAATTAAATTCAGCCTTTGTATATTGCAACAATAACAACTACACGATGAAAATAAAATACCTGCTATTGCTTTGTTTGTTCGCGCTGGTTACAAACGCCTATTCGCAACGTAAAAAGCGACCGACCATGGTAGATACAATCGTTTCAAACTACCAGCCGGCCGACTTGTTTTCACCGGCATTTTACAACGAACGAGGCACCGAATTTCATGCGCCTAACGGCAATCCCGGGCCTAAGTACTGGCAAAACCGGGTAAATTATCATATTAAAGCTGCCATAGATACCAACAGCGAAACACTCACCGCTACCGAAACTATTGATTATACCAATAATAGTCCGGATGCACTACAATACCTTTGGCTGCAACTCGATCAGAATACTTATAAAAAAGACTCCCGTTCTAATTTCTATACTGATTTTACCGATTCACTACGTCTGCATACTGATGGCTATCAGATAGAGTCGGTAACGGTAGATTATGGAAAGTATAAAAAACCCGTCAACTTTATCATTACCGATACCCGCATGCAGGTGAGGTTGGATAAGCCGGTATTGCCTAATAAAGGCACAATCAAACTGCTAATCAAATACCGCTATACCATACCGGGTACTTTCGGTAATCGTACCGATCATTTTGAAACCCGCAACGGCAAGATATATGAAATGGCGCAATGGTTTCCGAGAATGTGTGTGTATGATAATACTGTGGGTTGGGACACCTTACCTTTTCTGGGTGCAGGCGAATTTTACCTGGAATATGGCGACATAGACTATGAAATAACTGTTCCCTGGGATATGATCATAGCGGGATCGGGAGAATTAGTAAACTCCAACCAGGTATTGACACAAACAGAAATCAGCAGGCTGGCATCAGCGCGTCAAAGTGACCAAACGATTATGATTCGCAGGGTTGATGAGATCAACAAAGCGTCATCGCGTCCGGTTCACAGCGGCACTTTGACCTGGCATTTTAAGATGTATAATACCCGCGATGTAGCTTTTGGAGCATCGAAAGCTTATATATGGGATGCTGCAAGGGTAAACCTGCCAGACGGTAAAAAAGCCCTGGCAATGTCGGTTTACCCGATTGAAAGTGCGGGCAATGACGGCTGGGGCAGGGCAACCGAATACCTTAAAAAATCGATAGAATACTTCTCTGCCAAATGGTTTGTTTACCCCTGGCCGGTGGCCGTAAATGAAGCAGGAATGGCTGGCGGTATGGAATATCCGGGAATTGTTTTTGATGGCATCAATGATAAAACCAAAGAATTATACTGGGTAACAGCACACGAAATAGGTCATAACTGGTTCCCGATGATCGTTGGTTCAAACGAACGCAGGTATGCGTTTATGGATGAAGGCTTTAATACTTTTATCGATATTTATGCCTCAGATGCTTTCAATAATGGCGAATATGGGCTTAAACGTGATGGCGAATATGCACCCGGTGGTGGTAACCCTGCCGACGAGATCATACCTACCCTGGTTGATCCGGATGCCCCTACTATTATGACAGCTGCTGATGCGGTTTCGGAAAAATACCGGCATAACGTGGAGTATTTTAAAGCCGCATTCGGTCTTGTGCTTTTACGCGAACAAATATTGGGGCACGACCGTTTTGACTATGCTTTCCGTAACTATATAAACCAATGGGCATTTAAACACCCACAGCCTGACGATTTCTTCCGTTCAATGGACAATGGTGCCGGGGAAGATCTATCATGGTTCTGGAAAGGTTGGTATTATAATAACCTTAAGCTTGATTTTGAACTGGTTGCTGCAGAATATGTACACAACGACCCTAAACAGGGTTTAAAGGTAACCGTGGCCAACCTTGAACAAATGCCCATGCCTTTTACGGTAGAAGTTAAACTAAGAGATGGGAGCTCCAAAAGGGTTCAGGTACCGGTTGAAGCCTGGATACAGAACAGAATGGTAAGTTTTGTAATCCCAACCACTACAGAAGCCAAAAGCGTTGTAGTAGACCCCGATGCTGCTTTGCCCGATTTAAATCGGGGGAATAATGGTTTTGTGTTTAAGTAAGACACGATTAAGACACGATTAAGACACGATTTTGGGATTTGATGGATTGGGTTGTCCCGATGGCTATCGGGATGGTTGTGTTAATTGTATTAGCTTTATTGGTTGGAAGGTTAATTAGTTTGATTACAATACCTTCATGCCGATCCACAAATCCTACGAATCAAGGTTCAGACAAAAGATGTTAGTCGGACACGATTTAAGTGATTGAAAGGATAGACATGATGCTAATCCTCCTGTCTATCTAAATAAAATCCAGAAAATCGTGTTCAAAAATCGTGTTTAAACAATCCTGTCTATCTAAATAAAATCCCGTAAATCGTGTTCAAACAATCCTGTCTATCAAAACAAAATCCCGTAAATCGTGTTCAAAAATCGTGTCACAGGTTAGAAAACCAGCCGAAAAAGTGCGGGAATAATCCGATGAGGAACTGGAGTATACCGAGGGCAAACATCACCAGGCTGACGTACCATAAAGACTTTTTCTTGGATAACAGCGACATAGCGGAAATTGAAATAGCTATCTGAAAAAAGGTAACGGCCCGGGCCAGCAACATGTCTTTCTGCAGTTGGTTTTCCGATTCCTCTTCAAGCTCGGTAGCTTCCTTTTGTATTTCTTTTTGATCAGTCTTCAGCTTTGCTTTACGGGCAACGGCCGCCAGGGAGGTGTCTTTCTTAGAATCTTTTAGTTGAAGTACAGCATCGTTTACTTCTGCTTTGATGCCTTTCGCGTTGTAGTACGACCATTTATCAGATGCCTTGATCTGGGCAATTAAGGCTTCGTTGGAGGAATGGCCTGCCATTAAACTACTTACAGCTGCAAAAGCCGCCATAAACGCTGTAGAAATAGCGACACTCATCGACCAGCGGCTATGGCTTTCGTGCACCGCTTCGTGGATGTGTTCGTGCAAATGTTCGGTCGGTACTTCTGGATCTTCCATAATAAACTGCAATAATATTTGCAGTAAAATTAACTAAATTCTCCGTTTTTCAGGAAAGCCTTTTTAGCTGCTGGTACAATTTTTCCGTGGGCAACCCAACTACGTTGGTATAGGAACCATTGATCCTATCGATACCAATCAGGCCGATCCATTCCTGTATCCCATAGGCACCGGCTTTGTCAAAGGGTTGGTATTTATCAACATAAAAGCGTATTTCTTCTTTACTCAATTTCCGGAAAAACACTTCCGAAACATCGTGAAATAGATTGTAACGGTGATTATGCAACAGGCAAACCCCTGTTACTACCCGGTGTACTTTACCCGATAATTTACCTAGCATTTCGGCAGCATGGTCGGCATTTTCGGGCTTGCCCAGTATTTCTCCGTCAATGGCTACAATAGTATCAGCTGTAAGTACAATCTCGTCGCCTATTTCTTCATCAAACGCTCTTGCTTTTTTTTCAGCTATATAAACTGCTATTTCCTCGGGCGTTAATCCATCAGGATAGGATTCATCGACAACTTTTAACACAATGCGGAAATCGATCTCCATCAGGCGCAGCAGCTCCTGACGGCGGGGAGATTTGGAGGCGAGAATCACTTTGGTCATTGGGCTTTGAAAATTTGAGAATTTAAGAAATTGAAATCGGTTTTAACAATACACCTTCAAACAATAAAACCATCGCGATAGCTATCGGAACTACTAATCACCATGAATACGCCTGATCACTCATCCATTTCCCCTGCACCTTCAGCACTTTTTCGATCACATCGCGTACGGCGCCTTTACCACCCGGATAGGGTGAAATATACTGACTGATTGCCTTAATCTCTTCGGCAGCATCAGCCGGACATACGGCAAGGCCAGCCAGTTTCATGGCCGAAAGGTCGGTGATATCATCGCCCATATACAATACGCTTGCTGGCCCTACGTGTTTTGATTCGAGGTATGATTTGAACCGCTCGGTTTTTAAATGTGCTCCAATATAAACATCATTAATTCCCAGAGTATTCAACCGATGAATGGCTATTTTCGACCTGCTTCCGGATATTGCGCATATATTGTAGCCTATTTTAACGGCTAACTGCAAGGCATACCCATCCTTGATATTAAATTGCCTGAACTGCTCGCCCGACTCAGTCACATAAACCGAACCGTCAGTCAACACCCCGTCTACATCAAATACGAAAGTCGTTATATCTTTTAGTTTATTTAAAAAGGATTCCATTTTTGGGTCAATTGCTTCGCGTTATTGGGCATTTGGCATTGGGGAGTGGCAACTAGCCAATTTTCTTACGGTCTTTAAGCCTTCCGGACTCCCCCTCAATCGCTCATTCACACATTCACTATCTATTGATTATCCCTCCACTCATATACCCAAGCCGACTGTATCTGCTCCAGGTGTCCTTCGTTAGAGTCATCGCGTTTGCCGGCAAAGTTGGGCAGGCTCAGCACCCATTCCAACAGGTCGGTGAAACGGATCCGGTAGATCTTCGATTCGTCGAAATCATCACCAAACTTTTCATAAAGCTCAATGGCAATATCTTCGTAATCGTTCCAGTGAATGGGTAATGCAAATTTGTTATCGCTCATTTTTGTTAGAAGGTTATCCCGATAACTTTCGGGAGGTTGTAATGATGGAATGTTGAATATCTTGCTTTAAAATCAATGTCCCAGGAAACCTGTTTGGTCGGGTAGCGTAACTTCTATATCGCCGTCGATAATCACACATTGGCAACCCAATCGGGAATTAATACGAGGACTTACTGCCCGGTCGATAAAATCTTCTTCCTTATCAGATATTTCCTGGATGTTATCCATTCCCCTATTTACATAAATATGGCAGGTACTGCAGCCACAAACGCCACCACAATTGTGTTGTAGTTCTATACCGTTCTCCAGGCATACGTCCAGCACTGATTCTCCTTCAGCTATAGGAAATTCCACCGACTCGTGGCCTGCTTCCTCAAAGTTAATCTTTACTTTAAAAATGTCCATTGGGGCAAAAGTAGCAAAATTATGCACCTGCGTCAGTGCTGTTGTTCATTTTGATAATCAACTGACTTAACAGGCTGTAAACCTGCTTTAAATCGGCATGTTGCTCCAAAAGTTGCAGATGAGCCTGCATCGTATTGATATCGTTGCGAATGGCAGGCCCGGTTTGTACTTGTTGTGGTAAATGCTCCTGTACTTTAGCAGCGGTTTCGGCGATGAGCGGTCGGAGCAAATTAAATTCCAGGCCGTGTTCAGTTAAAAGTGCTCCAGCCGCATAGTACAGGTAATTGGGGAAATTGCAGGCAAAAACTGCAGCAAGATGTAATATTTTACGTTTTTCAGAATCAACACGGCTGACGTTTTCTGAGACGGTCCAGGCCAGGTTCAAAAGCAGTTTTGTAATTGCTTCATTGGATCCTTCAATACAAAGCGGTACAGTTCTAAAGTTTACTTCTTTATTGGTACTAAAGGTTTGCAGGGGATAAAAAACGCCAGCTTTGGTAGTGAAAAGTTCTATAACTGCCAGAGAAGTTGCTCCGGAAGTATGAACGATCAATTTATCATAGCGTGCAAGTTGTTCAGCAATACCAGCTATGGCATCGTCTTTTACTGCAACAATAAACAGATCTGTTTCAATATTGATATCATTCAAACTGTTGATCGGCTCAGCTTTGATATGGTAGGCCAGTAAAGCCGCATGCTGAGCATCACGACTGTATACCTGCACTATCTGGTGCCATGCGTTTTTAAAAGCTGCGCCTAAATGTGTGGCTACATTTCCTGAACCGATGAGGGTGATACGCATTGCTGTAAGATATTGCGAAGAATTTTTAATTCGTTATTAATTCTCGAATAATAAGATTTACGAAGTTTTAAAAACTTCGTAAATCTATACAGAGCTAACTCGCCTTCAACTCTTTATTCCTTCTGAAAATAGAAAGCAGGAAGCCAATAACCATGATAATCGTACCGGCCCAAAAGAAATTGATAAAAGGGAAATCGATTGCGCGCATCACAATAAACTTCTTTTTTCCCACAGGTTGCTGATAAACCATGATCTCCGCTTTACGGATCGAAGGTAAAATTCGGGTTAAAGTTACCTTTAGCCCAGCTTCATCAACCTTTTTGGCTATACCGAAAACACTATTGTTTTTAATGATATAAAGTGGTTTCAACTGGAAATTTTTACCATGGGATGCAACATCCAGACTGGCACCGATAGCTGCATCGTTTTTGCCTAATTGCAGATTACTCACACTGGTTTCATTACTTAAACCTTTAAATACAATATAACCTTCGCGGAAACGGATAGTATCACCAACACTTACCTGGTGGGGTATCGGTGGATCGTAATTTTTATCGTCATCTTCCTGTCCGTGCGCGTCTGAACCATCAACATTTTCATTGACGGATAGCGAGTTGGTCATAGTAATATGCGTGTACAGGTCGTGAAACAAATAGTGGCGGGTATCCGGTGATGCAGTAAAGCCTCCGGCACCTTTATTAACCTGTACTTTCGGCTTCAACAGAAATTGGTTGGTGATCATTCCGGAACTGTCAAGCTCCTGGTATAATACCTTATAGAAATGGTTGGGAGCCGAAATAGAATCGCCTATATAATTTACGATATAATTGCCCATTTTAACGGGCTCGTTCCGGTAAACCAGGATATTCTCGCGGGGGTTGGTCTCTTTTGTTACCTCGGTAGTGAATTGCTGACCGGAATTATTTTCGGATACAACCTTACTGGTGCCGGCCGAGATCAAAGCCCCGACCATTAATAAGCCAAAACCGATATGGGCAATTGCCGAACCGGCCAATTTAAATTTACCTTTAAAAGCTTCTACCAGTATTTTACCATTAGCCAGCACCGAATAAACCGAGCCTATCATCAACAAGCTAAATACCACTTTCAAATGGTATACGCCCGTCACATAAACGATCAAAGCACCTATCAAGGCGGCCAGTACCAGGTATGCGATAACTTTAGGCAATATTTTGGAAGGGTCTGTTTTCTTGTATTTAAGAAATTGCGTGAAGCCAGCAAGTAAGGTGACCAGGATTGCAAAAGCGGCCTGGAATACATTGTATAGTGCCACCTCGTTATTTGGCGGGGCAATTTTGGTACCGAAAGTAGCGTTCCAAACCGGTATTGAAGTTACCACGATCAGCTGCAAACAAGACAGTGCAAGGAAAACCGACCCAACAAACATCCAAAACTCACGCGAGTAAGTATCTTCATCCTTCTGTGAACGAGGCAATTCTTTCCACCTTGAAACAACCATATAAATTGCCAAACCAAGAAAAATAAGGATACCAATAACCAATTGCCAGAACATACCCAGATCGGTAAATGCATGCACCGAGGTATCGCCTAAAACACCACTACGGGCAAGGAAGGACGAATACCATACCAGCACAAAACTTACCAGTGCTAGAAATACCGCAATGGCATAAGAATGCCCGGTATTTTTGAAAACGATCATCACATGTAAGGCTGCCACCAGTGTCAACCAGGGAAAAACGGACGCGTTTTCTATCGGGTCCCATGCCCAGAAACCACCAAAATTAAGTGATTCGTAAGCCCAGAACGAACCCATGATGATGCCTGTTCCCAGTACCATTGCCGCAAATAGCGTATATGGAATTGCAGGTTTGATCCATTCCGAATATTTTTTTTGCCATAACCCGGCTACTGCGTAAGCAAATGGAACAACTACCGCAGCCAGTCCTAAAAACAAGGTTGGCGGGTGAATAACCATCCAGTAATTTTGCAAGGAAGGATTCATACCCTGGCCGTCGGTGATGTAGCTCAGGTAATTGTGATACATCTCGGGGTTGGTTCTGAATATAGGAGCAGACTCCCGCAGATCCATCGCCTCACGCAAAAGCAGGAAGGGCGAACTTCCTAAACGCACATTGATAACATCTATACCCAACACCATGGTTGCCAAAACAACCTGCGAAAGTGAAATAACGGTCATTACAGGCCGCTCCCATGAACGTGCCCGCCAGATCAAAATATTACCTAAAACTGCCTGCCAGAAGGTCCACAACAGGAAGCCACCCTCCTGCCCGTTCCAAAACCCTGATACCAGGTAATATACCGGCAATGAGCGTTGGGTATAAGCCCAGGCGTAATGGTATTCGAAATAATGCTGATAAAGGATATAAAACAAACAGGTACCTATGCCAAGCACCGATACCGAATTTAAAAAAAAGCCGATGCGACCCAAAAACTGCCAGGAATCGTTCTTACCGTCTTTAGCTGTTGTGGCGTAATAATAACTTAAAAAAGAAAGCAGTGCCGAGCCGAAAGAAAGCACAACGAATATCTGCCCAATTTGTCCGGGTAAAAGGTGTTCGCCTTTAAAATCTGTAGTCATCAAATTATATGTCGGCCTTTTTTGCCGAGACCTCGGTAGTTTCTAATTTGTCCTGGGTGTACTTAGATGGACATTTCATCAGAATTTTCGATGCATGAAATTCATTGTTTAACATCCGACCGGTTAAAACGATCTGCTGTGATCGCTCAAAATCCTCGGGTTTAGTACCGCTAAACACCACTTTACACTCCTGACCTTTATTGTCGGTCATAAAAAACGAAAAATAATTGGCGTCTTTGGTAGCGTCGTAATACAACTCTTTCTTTTTATCCAGGTGGCCTATGATATGCAATTCGCTATTGGTTTCTTTAGCTTCGCTAAAAGATGAATAGGTACTGGAACTCGCGTAGGTACTGATTATAACTGCTATGGCTACTGCAATAACTACTAAACCAAAAATTGATTTTCTTTTCATCAGCGGTATTTGATTTTTCCGTCCTGCAAAAATACAAAACGGTTTGCTAATAATGTTTATTGCAAGACATTTGTATTATTTAGATTGATTATAAATTCAAATCGGGCGCTTATTTTACCAATTCTTTGTCTTCGATGACATAATAACCCAGAAAACCTTTGCGTACGGTGAGCACCATATATACCGCGGAACCTATCATATAGTCTTGCGACCTGTCAATTTCAATATCCCGGTTAAAATCATTGTATTCAACCGTAACATGAGAAAAATCAGAACTGCTCGACTTTAACGCCTTGTAAAGAATACGGACTTTGATCTTCTCTTCCTTGCTGCTTGCAAAGCTTGTGTTCAATTTAAAAAAGATAGCTGTAAACAAACTCCCAAAGAAAATAATGGAGAACAGGTAGTATTTTACCGTCCGTTCAATGATCAACGAACTAATGATGCCCGAAATTAGCCCAATTAGCAATAAGGTTGGAAAAAAGGCAACCAGCGTATTGGCGTATTGCGTCTGAGAATAGAAGTATGAAAAAATACCAAGAGCATAAATGATCAATTTGATCACCAATGCTGGCTTTATCTTCTTTTTACCCCTGTTTGATTTACGCTTTGATCGCCTTTGACGATGTTGTTCCATAATTTAAGTCGGTGCAAACTATTAATATTTTGTCAAATATTAACAAAAAATAATACCCGGAGGCTTTAATTGCCCTACTAAAACTAGTGGTTCGTTTTATCATTCAAAAACAGAAATAAGCCATATTATGCCTAAAATCAACTATTCTTATTTACAGTAAGTAAAATTTAGAAAACGAAAAAAGGCGGAAAATTCCGCCTTTAAAAAATTTAACAGCAATAATAATTATGGCCAAACACCCAGGTTTTTATATGAAACAGCAATTTTATTGATTGCTCCAACAAAGGCTGCAGTACGTAAAGTGTCGATCTTTTCAGTATTCTTAAAAGTTTCTCTGATCTCGTGATAAGAACGGATCATGGTATCTTCTAAACCCGAGTTAACCAGTTCCAATTCAGAAGCGCCTTTGATAATAGTTGAGCGCTGAAGCGGACTCAAAGCGACGCCGGTTATGCCTTCAACCATGTTCACAAGGTTAGTATTGGCAGTTTCTTCAAAACGACGATTCATACGACCAAATGCCACGTGTGAAAGGTTTTTCAGCCATTCGAAGTACGATACCGTTACACCGCCTGCATTGGCGTACATATCAGGGATGATAAGACCACCTTTACTATAGAAAACAGTCTCAGCTTCAGGTGAAGTAGGTCCGTTTGCTCCTTCGGCTATGATCTTTGCTTTGATATTATTGATATTTGCAGCGGTAATTTGATTTTCAAGGGCTGCAGGTATCAGGATATCGCAATCCTGCTCAAGACCAAGATGCGAATTGGTAAATTCTTTTTTAGCGCCTTTATAGCCCAAAATTGAACCGGTTTCTTTCCTATGCTGAAATACCGACTCAACGTCGAGTCCATCCTCATTATAAATAGCACCTTCAAACTCACATAAACCTACGATCACAGCACCAAATTCTGCTAAAAATTTGGCCGTATGAAAACCTACATTACCCAGACCTTGTATAATAACCCTTTTGCCGTTGATACCGGGTTGCAGACCTATTTTTTTCATATCCTCAACAACGCTTACACATTCGCGTACGGCGATGGCTACACCACGTCCGGTTGCCTCGCGGCGGCCCTGTATACCTTGTAAAGCAATTGGCTTACCCGTAACACAACCCATAGCATCCAATTGCCCGGGGTTCATGGTAGCATAGGTATCAGCGATCCAGCTCATTTCCCGTTCGCCTGAACCATAGTCGGGTGCAGGTACGTCGATACTTGGGCCGATAAAATTCTTTTTGATCAATTCCACGGTGTAACGGCGGGTAATGTTTTCCAGCTCCTGAACGGTATAGTTTTTAGGATTGATACGGATACCGCCTTTAGCACCGCCAAATGGCACGTTAACAATAGCGCACTTGTACGTCATTAATGCGGCCAGCGCCATCACTTCATCTTCGTTTACCATTTCGCTATAACGGATACCACCTTTGGTTGGCGATTGATGCTGGGAGTGCTCAACACGCCAGGCATCAATTACCTCGAAACCATCACCCTTACGGATGGGGAATCGGAAGCGATAAACACTGTTACATGATTTGATCTGATCGAGCAAACCTGCGTCATGATGTGTGAATTGAGCAGCATAATCAAAGTTTTTACATACGTCGCCAAAAAAATGAAGGTTTTCCTGGTTGGCGATCGGATTATTATTTGCCATAATTTGTAGTTGAATAATTATTAGATTATCAAAAAAGTGCACAAAGTTGGCACAAAAATTACCAATATTGCAAATTTAAGTTGTTAGTGTTTATGCTACACAACCCATTTATTCAATTAAAACGAGGTTTAAACCAAATAGGTTCAGGTTTTGATCTAATTTCCTTTTTCGATTTTTTTCAAGCGTCGGTCGATCGAGAACAAATAAATGGCTAAACCAACAAAAATAATGCTGATCGTGGCTATCACCACGTATATCCTACCCGATTTGTAAAACTCATCAGCCATACCGTTACCGGATTGTCCCTGGGCAAATGCCGCTATCGTTGATAAGGTTAAGCATAACAGGATCGATAGTTTTTTCATAGTATATTGTGGTATAAATCTCAGAAAAAAAAGCTTAAAAACAGGTTAGGCAAAGATTAATTTATCGTATTTCTTTTATGTTCAATTAAACGGATCCGGTACCTGATACTGGCTATCCATACCGCCATTAAACTCCAGCCTAACATAGCCGGGTAAAATACCATACGCATATGATTATCAAGATCGTATTTCCCAAAGGCGGGATTGCCACCATTGCCAGGGTGTAGAGAATCAGTCATCCTGGGTAAAATAAATATTAACACTACCATTATAGGGAAAGCAAAAATATTGTAGATGGCCGATATCTTTGCCCTTTTTTGTTCTTCATCAATAGAGTTACGCAACACCAGGTACGCGCAGTAGAGCAGGAAAGCAATAGCAGCGCTGTTTTGCTTGGGGTCGCCACTCCAAAATTCGCCCCAGGTAAAACGGGCCCAAATCATGCCGGTTATCAATCCAAGTGAGTAAAATAGCAAGCCTGCATTAACACTTTCCACCGCGGCCATATCGTATTCCTCTTTTCCGGTATTTAAATAGGCAAGGCTATAGATCACCGAGATAATAAAAACGGACATCATTCCGATCCACATCGGAACGTGGAAATATAAATTGCGTATGGTTTCGTGCAGGATAGGCAGCGAAGGCACCGGAACCAGGAAGCCTGCTATTAGCGTAAAACCGATCATAACCACTGCCAAAACTTTCCACCAGCTTTTATATATTATTTTCATCTTTTCTATGGGTCAAAGGTACGTTGTTCAATTGAAAGGAAAAAGAGGTGATTATTGGTCATTTGCTGCGCGTCATTGGGTCATTGGGTCATTTGCTGCGCGTCATTGGGTCATTTGCTGGGCGTCATTGGGTCATTGGGTCATTTGCTGCGCGTAATTGGTCATTTGGCATTTGGCATTTGGCACATTAGGTTATTGACCTATTTAAAAACGGTTCAACCAAAACTTTCAGATTCCCGATAGCTAAGAGGATAGGGCTTCCCTGAACCTCACTCACTCACTCACCCACTCACTCACCCACTCACTCACCCACTCACACAATCACTCATTCACTCCTTCACTTCCCCCCCTTCTCATCCCCGGGGTCATAGTTGAATGGCAGCAGATCGTCAATACGCGATTTTGACCAGGAGCCTTCATTTAATGGTACACCTTTAAATACTACGCCATTCATATCGAAAAGTGCGTATGGTTCGCGCATAGAGACAACGCTTGTTTCAAAATTTTCCATGTCGAGTGGGCGGTACAGGTCTTTAAAATCAGTCTCTTCCCTCCTCCTGGTATAAACCACATAAAGGCAGTCGGTAAAATGAAGCGCAAAAATCCCGCGTGCATTGGTATTGGAAAATACTTCGTAAGGTTGAAGCGGCTCTTTAAACAAGTGTTCATGGTAATATCTAGACATACGTCCCTTGTCCTGCCAGTAAAGTGCCGAGTCACGCTGCCGCAAAGCCACAAACTTTTTTAATTTTTGTTGAATGATGGCTTCATCGGGCCTGTTCGGGTTTATTTCCCGATATAGGCGATACATAATAAAACCGTCCTGGCCAAGTGTACCTCGGTACAGGTCGCGGTAAAAATGCCGGGCCGATCCAAAATAAGTTTCTTCACGTTTTATTTTCCAAGCTTGTTTTTGCGCCGCGCTGCCTGGCAGTTCTTCAAAAACCACCTGCCCTTGCCATTCGGTAATATTAGTAAGCCCTGAACTGGAAAACGTATCAACCAAAAATTTAATCCGGTATCCCAGCGCCTTATTTTCGATCACCAGGAAATCCGTTGACCAGGCTTCCATCTCCAACTTGCGGCTATGGTAGATCATGTTAATCACATGGGGGTTGGTGATCTCGCATTTTTTAGCATTCTCGCCTTCGCCGATAAACTGCTTTTTAAAAATCTCGAGGTTTCGTTTAAAATCGGCATCCGTGGTGATGACAACACCACGTAACTGATTTATTTTGGGTTTTAAAGCAATATTCAATTGAATCGGCTCGGCCCCCACTAATATTTGTTCGGTATGCTGTTGAAATCCTACTGAACTGGCTACTAACGTGTATTGCCCGGGTTTAACACCCACCAGGCGAAATGTACCATCATCGGCTGTTTCGGTACCAAAAGAGGAATTGCTTAGAAAGACGCTTACTTTCCCGATACCTGTAAGAGAAGCAGAGGTAGTTACCTTGCCGGCGATTGTTGTTGTTTGGGCCCGGCCAAGCAGGGGTAAAAAAAGCAAAAGCAGCAAAAACCTGTTAATACTCATTTTACTTTGACACTTCAATAGGGATTTATGCTGCTAAGAAACATATTTCTGATGAATAATTAATGAAGTTTAAAAAAGAGCAATAGATATTTTACAAAACATATCGATATTGATTATTCTTCAAGCTATGGATATAACTAGCTCCTTCCTTCCAGGTTGATATACTTTTCCCTTTCAAAGTTCGATTCCGTCTCGTATACGTTTTAGTGTAAAATCTCAAGCCTGGAGACTTTTGTTTGTAGCGTTCAACAATGTAGTGTTCACGTAAAACGCCTGTAAACAGCCTCTAAAAATGCGTTTGGAGGCCCAAAAGGGGCTTTTTATGACCATCAGATTTCCGGTCATTTTTGGGTTTTTTTGTAAGTGTTTTACTGCCAGGGGCTTAAGTGTTCAAACACGGGCGTCCGACCGGAAATAGCATCTCACTGTAAGCCAGCTATTTGCAAGCCTGTTATCGCAAAAATTTCCGGTCGGTTTAAAGTTAAGTTGTAAACTATTGCCTGCCAGCAGGTTAGCTCCACA
>CAIPPO010000237.1 GCA_903866915.1 uncultured Mucilaginibacter sp.
ATATTTTCCTGTGTAAGCTCTAGTAGCGTTAAGCCATTTGCAGTTCTTATGCTGATGCTAACAACAGTATCATCAGTAAATGTAAATTTCAAAAAATCGATGCTGTTAACTTCCAGCACAATACCTTTTTGGATGGCCTTATCATCAAAACCATGCCAGTACCAATTGTAGGTGTCTTCTTTCAAAATATATTCATCAGGATCGCGTAAGCGTCCGGTGATTGAATAAAATGCTGCTTTACGCAGAAACCAGCTTTCTAATCCGGCGGGTGTGGCGCAGGCATTGTAAATTGTGCGGGCATCCGTATTAAAATCGGCATTGATCGTAAATTTCGTCCAGTTATTTTCGGCCATAGTTTTAGGATATTAATAACTAAGTAAAAATAACATTTAAAGTTTTGTCTTTTGTTAACTTGCTTTTAAATCCATTTTTTGCTATGTCCAAACAAAGCGCTGGTGTTTTATTATACCGTTTCAATGCGGCACTTTTAGAAGTTTTCCTTGTTCATCCCGGTGGACCCTATTATTTAAAAAAAGATGAAGGGGCATGGTCAATTCCTAAAGGGGAGTTTATTGAGAGCGAACTGGCATTGGATGCTGCTAAACGGGAATTTCGGGAAGAAACCGGGTTTGAGGTTATGGGGGATTTTACTGCGCTGCAGCCGGTAGTTTTAAAAAGCGGCAAAAAAATATATGCCTGGGCGTTGGAAGGTGACCTGGATGAAGGCACTATTTTAAGTAATTTGTTCGAAATGGAATGGCCCCCGCGTTCCGGCAAAAAACAATATTTCCCCGAAATTGACAGGGGTGAATGGTTTGATATAGAAATGGCAAAAGTTAAAATAAATGAGGCGCAGGTGGGATTACTAGAACAACTTGCTGGTTTGCATCACAGAATTTAGATAAAGTCTTTATTTCACAGATTAGGGTAAAAACCATTATTGTTAAATATCTTGTACTAGGCTATTTACCTTTATAATGCTTTCCTGTTTTTTACCCAGGCAGTTGTTTCTACCGTTAGTGTAGTAGCCTCTCGTTTAAAGGTTTGGTCGCCAAGTAACTTTTCCATTATGATAGCCGCGATCATTGCTTCATCTTCGTTAGATTCCTGAAGAAATTCGGGTGTAAAGTATTTTTTTACGAAATGCGTGTCAAAGCAGCCTGAAGTGAAAGCCTCATGTTGCATCACAAATTTGCCAAAGCCGAGGGTAGTAGTAATACCTGTGATATGGTATTCGTCAATAGCCCTGATCATTCGCGCTATAGCTTCTCCCCTGCCTTTGCCATAAGTAATTAATTTAGCGATCATGGGGTCGTAGTAAATGGGAATTTCCATCCCCTGCTCAAAACCATCATCTACTCTTACTCCGGGTCCTTTCGGGGTTATATAGGTTTGCAGCGTACCGATATCGGGCAGGAAGTTATTAGCTGGGTCTTCGGCATATACACGCAGCTCAACTGCATGCCCATTGATCTCCAGGTCCTCTTGTTTAAAGCTGATAGCCTCTCCCCTTGCAATATTGATCTGTTCTTTAACCAGGTCGATTCCGGTGATCAATTCAGTTACCGGATGTTCTACCTGCAAACGGGTATTCATTTCAAGGAAATAAAAATTGAGCTGATCGTCCATGATAAACTCAACTGTTCCGGCACCCGTATAATTTACCGAGCGAGCTACGTCAACTGCGCATTTGCCCATCAGCTGACGTATTTCTGGTGTAAGCACAGACGACGGTGCTTCTTCCACTACCTTTTGATGCCGGCGTTGCACGGAACAATCGCGTTCAAAAAGGTGCACAATATTGCCATGCGTATCACCTAAAACTTGTATTTCGATATGCCGGGGCGACGAAACATATCGTTCAATAAATACCGAGCCGTCCCCGAAGGCAGATGTTGCTTCAGAAACTGCAAGGTGCATTTGCTCTTCAAAATCGTCCACCTGTTCAACAATTCTCATGCCTTTACCACCGCCACCAGCCGCTGCTTTGATCAGTATCGGAAAACCTACTTCAACAGCTCTTAACTTTGCTTCGCCGATATCCTTGATCGCCTCTTCGGTACCGGGCACCATCGGAATATTATATTTCAATGCTGCCGCTTTGGCTGATAGTTTATTGCCCATCACCTCCATCGCTTCAGGTGAAGGTCCTATCAGTATCAATCCTGCTTCGCGAACAAGGCGCGCAAAGGCTGCGTTTTCTGAAAGAAACCCATAACCAGGGTGTATACCTTCGGCGCCAGTTAATTTGCATGCTGCTATGATTTTTTCGCCAACCAGGTACGATTGATTAGAGGGTGCTTCACCAATATAAACTGCCTCATCGGCATACCTGACGTGCAGGGCCTCACGGTCGGCCGCAGAGTAAACCGCAACGGTTTTAATGCCCATTTCACGGGCCGAACGCATAACCCTGAGCGCAATTTCGCCGCGATTGGCTATTAATATTTTTCGCATAAAACAAAAGTATAAGATTTAGCGGGAATGCGGTAAGGCTGCTCCATTCAAGGCTTTAAATGTTCTACTACTATTCCAACAAGTTCCTTCAGGTAATAGGCCCAGGCGTAAGTTACACTGGCGCTGGGCACAAAATAATCAAACAACGAGTTTGGTGTATTTCCAGCCAAATAATCGCAGGGATATGGAACGACCGAAACACCCTTCTTTTTAAAAATATACAACGACCGTCGCATATGAAAAGCTGATGTTACCAATAAATAGGGAGGTTTGAGGTGGACGCTATCCAGTAACTTTTGGGTAAACATAGCGTTCTCGTTGGTATTAGTCGACTTTTGTTCGATCAAAATTGCTGAATCAGGGTAATGCATTTCGAGCATTATTTTTTTCACCCATTTTGCTTCAGTAAAATTACTGGCGTTCGTGCGGTTATTGCCTCCACTTATAACAATATGGGCAACACGTCCAGCGCTTTTCAAATACAAACCCTCGATTAAACGGTCGCTATGATCGTTGAAATAGCCCTGTTTTTGAAAGTTTTCTCCGGTAAAGCCGCCCAATATTATGGCAGCACTGTAAATTTTCCCCGGGGGAAGTGCAACTGCATGTATGTCCCATACGCGTGCAAATAAATTGAGCAGGCAGCGATTCGAAAATAAAAGTAATATCAGAATCGCCCCAATCAAAGAATAGCGCTTGCGTTTAGGCTGTTTTGTCAGCAAGGCGATTGCCAATAATACCAATGCCCAGGTTAGGGGCCAAAGCAGGGATGAAAATGCCAGTGCAAAAAATGTATACATATTTACCGGAAACGTGCCTGAAGTTAATAGGAAAACTTGAACACAGGCAATTATATAAAACTTTTGCCGCGTTACCATAAGCGAAGCACCGAAAGATAGTGCCTTGTCCCTGGCGCTATGCGTTATTTAAAAAGATTTTAATATTTTACGTATCTATTAAATTACGTTAAAAAATGTCCGAAACATTTCTGGCAAAAACATCCAAACGCTTGCCTTCTATCGACGCTTACCGGGCGCTTAATATGTTATTGATGATCTTTGTAAACGACCTGGAAAGTGTTAAAGGGCTACCCTATTGGGTAGATCATGCAAAGGATTTTGAAGACAGGATGGGTTTCGCGGATTCTATTTTTCCGGCTTTCCTGTTTATTGTTGGCTTATCAATACCCCATGCGCTTAACCGTAAAATCAGTAAAGGAGAATCCGCAATAGCTATTTCATTTGGTATAATTTCCCGTTCATTTGCTTTATTGTTGATGGGCTTTTTTCATGTCAACCTCGAAAGCTATAGTCGTTTGGCCCTGCTTCCGGAAGGCCTTTGGGAGTTACTGATCACCCTGGCATTTTTCCTGGTCTGGATTGATTATTCGGAAGCGATAAGCAAACTCAATCAAAATATATTGCGGTTGTTTGGGGTAGTTATTTTAATTACCATGGCGATATTATATAAAGGAGGTGACACCGGCAGCCTTGAAACGCATTGGATGCGGCCCGAATGGTGGGGTATATTAGGTATTATTGGCTGGGCTTACCTGGTAAGTGCCTTTGTTTATTTTTTCGCAAAAGGAAATTTGGTCCTACTCATCATAGCCTTTCTGGCGTTCTTGGGACTCAATATTGCAGTTCATGGCTGGCATATAAGGATCAATATTACAGGGATTGCCGACGGTTCGGCCTTAGCGCAGGTACTCGGTGGTATCATTATTTCAATAGGGTACAGCCGGTTGGTGGCTCAGAGTTACAACGCCGGTTTATGGCTAAAGCTTTTACTTGCCGGCGCTGCATCAATCGGATTGGGCTTTATTTTACGACCTTATACGGGTGGCATATCGAAGATACATTCAACACCCGCCTGGGTTATGATCTGTACCGGCATCAGTATATTGGTTTTCACTGGTATAGCTTATCTGGTTGATTTGAAAGGCAAAAAAAAATGGTTTAATTTGATCTGGCCGGCGGGTACGGCAACCCTGACCTGTTACCTGATCCCCTATTTCCAGGTAGGTTTTTATAAAATATTCCATTTTGTATACCCTCACTTTTTAAATTTTGCATGGGGTGGCTTCGTCCGGTCATGGGTGGTAGCTTTTGCTGTGGTGCTTATCGGGGGGTATTTAGAGCGGAAACTTTTAAAGTTGAAAATATAGCAACAAAAAAATCCCGGTTCGCACACTTATGAACACGGGATTTCATGATTGGGTAAAGAACGTATTTGTTATTAATCTTACCTATAACAGATCGGATACTTCTACGCCTTAGTGCCTTTTAGGGTTAGCGCAACTTACCAACATCTAATTGACGTACTGTAACTCACAAAAAAACAGCAGGTTAACACCCCAGGTCTGACCTATAAAGGCGTCAACTCCATAAATTTCAGGTCGAGCCAGCGGCCGAATTTAAACCCCACTTCTTTAAAATGAGCTACCTCAACAAATCCAAACGATAGGTGCAGCCTGTAGCTAACCTCATTGCTGGTGTCGATTCCGGCTATCATCGCATGTAATCCCATTGCCCTGGCCCGGTCGATCAGCGGAGCTAACAGGAGTTTACTGATACCTTTACCCCGGTGGTCGACCTGCACATAAACTGAATTTTCAACCGTGTAACGGTAACAGGGCCAAATCCTGAAATGACCGAAACTGCTGAAGCCAACTACCTTCCCTCCTTCTTCAGCTACCAGAACCGGAAAGCCATTGGCAATACGATCCAGGTACCAGGCCAGCCGCATTTGCATGGTATGTGGCACCTCACTGTATACCGATGTGGTATGCACGATAACATGATTATATATCTCCAGTATTTCTGGCAGATCGTCTTCGCGTGCATCGCGGATAGTAATTGCTGCATCATTGGTCATAGGCTAAAAATAATAAAATAGCACGGCCACAAACAAACATTGATACATTGCTCCTACTATTTGCAGTTTCAAAATGGCACGAAAAATAAAAATGTTAAAAAATGTAAAATAATTTGGATATCTACGAATAGTTCGTAGTTTTACGAAACAATCGTAATGGCAATGGAGAAACTAACTAAACAAGAGGAAGAAGCAATGCAGGCCGTATGGGAAAGCGGTTCGGGTACGGTGAAAGATTTTTTGGACCATCTGGAGCCACAGCCCCCCTACACTACCTTGGCTTCAACTATTAAAAACCTGGAGCGCAAAGGCTTTTTGAACAGCGAAAAAATAGGCAATACTTACAGGTACACGCCTGCAATTTTGGAAGAAGAATATAAAAAGCGATTCATGAGCGGCTTTGTAAGCGATTATTTTCAAAACTCCTATAAAGACCTGGTTACATTCTTCGCCAGTGAGCAAAAGATCAGCGCCGATGAATTAAAGGAGATCATTAAACTTATCGAAAACCCTAAAAAGTAAAGCCATGCCAGCACTTTTCACCTTTTTGCTAAAAATAAATATAGCGCTCGTGCTTTTTTGCCTAGGCTATTACCTGGTACTGCGGCACCTCACATTTTACACGCTTAACCGGGTTTACCTGGTGGTGGCTATTCTTTTTTCAACTATATATCCCTGGATAAACCTAAATGATTTTGTACAGCACCACCAGGCAATTGTTGCTCCGGTTCAGCATATTATAGTTTCATGGAAAGAGCCGGCTAATAATTTGGTAAAACCTTTCGACCATCACATTTACTGGATTTGGGCCGAAACAATTTTCTGGGCAGGAGCCACGCTCTTTGCGCTAAGGCTATTCCTGCAGTTTTTGTCGCTATACCGCCTGCATCGTGCTTCAGCCCAAGCTCAAATTAACCAGCAAACCGTTCGTGTAGTAAGCGACGATGTCAGTCCATTTTCATTCTGGCAAAGTATTTATTTAAATCCCCATCAGCTTAATTCGGCCGATATCGATAAAGTGCTTGCGCACGAACGGGTACATATCAATCAATGGCATACCCTGGATATCCTGCTGGCCGAATTGAGCACCGTATTTTACTGGTTCAACCCGGGCATATGGCTCATTAAAAAGGCAGTTCGCGAAAATATAGAGTTTATTACCGACCGCGAGATATTAGAGATAGGTGTCGACAGTAAACAATACCAATATAGCTTACTTCATTTGACCGTAGCAGGCTCATCGAACAGACTTGTTAATCATTTCAATATATCAACCTTAAAAAAACGAATCATTATGATGAATGCAAAAAGATCTTCCCGTTTAAACCTAAGCCGTTACTTGTTGGTGGCTCCTGCTGTAATCCTGTTACTCCTGGTATTCAGTATTTCAAAAGCCGGGGCAACAAAAATCACCCTTAGTGCTATTGGTTCAAATTTTCTTCCTGTCCTAAACCATCAAAAAACAACAAACGCAGGCAAGCCTGGTGTATTGACCAGCATAAAATCCAGTGTCAAAAATGGCGATACCATTTACAATGGGAAGACGAAGGATGGCAACACCAAAATTTTAATTTTCGGACAATATAAACTTGATTCCGTAGGATATGTGATCAACGGCGCCAAAGCTACCCGGACTGAATTACTGTCAATTGATCCTGCAATAATAACTGGGGTAAGCCTGATTCCTGCAGCGAATGCATCTAAATATGTAGATTTTAAACTGGATAAGGCAGCCTACCTGTTTGCTGCAACACGCGACTCTGAAGCAGGCAAAAGCCTGGCTGCCAGGATAGAAAAAGGTCAGAATTTAGCACCTCTTGCGCCGCCGGGTAAAAACGCAAAAACTTATCTTACTTTAAAAGTTGACTCTTTCAAAACTGTTACTGATGGCAAAACAAAAATCATTACAATTAATGTTAAGGCGACTAAAAATGATGCTGATACCGCGCGGATGATAACCTATACCACGGTAAATGATCCTGTAATCGTTTCAGAAGTTGCGCCGAATATAGTTATAGCAGACGTAAAGGTTAAATCAACAAAGAAAGTTAAAAGCAACGTACATGTTAAAGCGTCGCCAAAAGTTAATGTTAGCACGGCTTATATAGTTACTTCTGATAGCGTTAAAGTATTCGCAAATGATATAAAATTAAATTTAGATACCGTTATAACTACAGGAGTAGTACAATCTGGAGATGTAGTTAAACTGGTTGGTGTAAAATATAAAAATAAACACGGAGACGACGTTTTGTACGATGCTGACGTTAAAAAGGGCCAAAAAACGACCATCAAAAATTTCAATAAAGGAGTTTTATATATGATCGATGGCAAGGAAGCTAAAAGCCTGAAAGGAGTAGCAGCTGAAGATATCTACTCGATAACTGTATTGAAAGACGAATCGGCAACCAAAGTGTATGGTGATAAAGGGAAAAACGGTGTAATTGTCATCACTACTAAAAAAGGCAAAAAATAAGTTCAGGTAATATTTTTAAATGTAAGGAGCCATCCCAAATCGGGTTGGCTTTTTTTTGCTTTAAATACAGTAATTGCCGTATCTTGTCCTTAACCATGCAACTCCTGCCTATCAAAGAGCATCTTCACGAAAACGAAGATTTTACCAACCGGGCGGAGTGTGTCGAAAACCTGCAACAATGTACCGATTTCTATAAACGGATTGGCTTCACTCCTCCCTGGATATGCTATTTTGTTCAACATGAAGGGCAATTGGTAGCGGGTGCCGCGTTTAAGGGTAAACCTATTAACCATAAAGTGGAAATTGCTTATGGTGTGTTCGATAAATTTCAGAACCAGGGAATTGGAAACCAAATTGCCGAAATGCTGGTCAATCTCGCTATGGCGACCGACCCAACATTGCGGATAACTGCTTTGACGCTGCAAGAAGAAAACTACTCCGTAAGAATACTACGTAAAAATAATTTCAAACTGGTGGGTACCGCTATAGACGAGGATGAGGGCGAAGTTTGGGAATGGGAATATCAAAAAACATAAAGTATATTGACCTTAGGGTGACGGTTCTTTACCGTTAAACACTGAATTTTACTTTACAAAAAAGCACCAAATTTTATGAAATACAATTTTTTAGGAAACACCGGCCTGGTGGTATCTGAATTATGCTTTGGCACCATGACTTTCGGTGGCAAGGGCTATTGGGAAGCAATCGGCAAAATTCAACAGCAGGAAGTGAATGAATTGATGAAAACTGTTGTAGATGCGGGTATCAATTTTATTGACACTGCAAATATCTACTCTTATGGGGAATCAGAACGCCTGTTGGGGCAATCGATCATTGACACTGGTATCAACAGAAACGACCTGGTGATCGCCACTAAGGTACGCGGCCGGATGGGCGAAGGGAAAAACTATGTAGGTCTCTCCCGCTACCATATTTTTCAATCGGTTGATGAAAGCCTGCATCGCCTGCAACTCGATCATGTCGACATTTTATACGTCCATGGCGTCGATCCCAAAACACCAGTTGAGGAAACGGTAAGGGCATTAAATGATATAGTACTAACGGGCAAAGTACGCTACGTAGCCGTTTGTAACTGGCCGGCCTGGATGGTGATGAAAGCCATCGGTATTGCCGAGAAGCATGGATGGAATAAATTCATTGGTTTACAATACTATTACTCGCTGAGCAGCAGGGATATTGAGCGCGAAATTTTACCGCTGGCAAAAGACCAAAACCTGGCCCTGATGCCCTGGAGCCCTTTGGCAGGCGGTTTCCTGTCAGGTAAATATACCCGCCACAATGAAAAGGCCGGTGATTCGCGCCGGGATAATTTCGATTTTCCCCCTGTAAATAAGCCAAAAGCCTATGATATCATCGACGTTTTGATCGAAGTGGGTAAACAATACGGCGTATCTGCTGCACAGATCGCGCTGGCATGGGTACGCTTACAACCAGGTGTTACCAGTACCATTATCGGCGCTAAAAATATCGATCAGTTAAATGACAACGTCAATTCAACCAGCATTGCACTAACTGCCGATGACCTGGCGCGAATCAATGAAGTAAGCGCCCTGACCAAAGAATATCCCGGGTGGATGGTTGAGCGGCAGGCTGCCGACAGGGAGATTAAATAGTCCGGAAGTCCGAAAGATAGTTTCGGGTTCGGAGTTTGTTTTGAAATGATAGATTTACGAAGTTTTAAAAACTTCGTAAATCTATAAATGATCAATTTGTCCAAATTTACATTCTACACGAACCCAATCTTTCGGACGTCCGGACTTTCGGACTTCGGCGGACTTCCCGAACTCAAAAAGTAAGTGACCGGATCACATACTCCACCATATCGGGGTGCACATCCAGATGCGTTACAAAACGGATGCGGTTAGGGCCGGTAGAATTGGCTTTGATGCCTTTTCCGAGAAGTTTCTCCAATATATTTTTTGCAGGTTCGAAGGTATCGAACAGTACCAGATTAGTTTCAACGGGTAAAACATTTGCGACCCAGCTTTTGCCTTTTAAGGCTTCAGCAAGTAAGGCGGCATGCGCATGATCAATTTTCAATCGCTCAACATGATGGTCAAGTGCGTAAATACCCGCAGCAGCCAGAAAACCGGCCTGGCGCATTCCGCCACCAAATACTTTCCGTACACGGCGTGCATATTTGATAGTTTCTTTACTGGCAAGTAATACTGAACCAACCGGTGCACCCAAACCTTTTGACAAGCAAACAGAAATACCATCGAAATACTGTCCATAATCAACAGCACGATCGCCGGTATGTGTCAGCGCGTTGAAAATGCGGGCGCCGTCCAGGTGCAGTTTTAGTCCTTTTTGCTGGCAGAGTTCGGCAATTGGTTTAATTTGATCCAGGGTATAACAGCTCCCTCCTCCTTTATTCACCGTATTTTCGAGTACCACCAGGCTGGTATGCGGATAATGTACATCATTTGAATTGATCTCAGGCGCTATCATTTCAGCAGTTATAATGCCCCTGTTGCCGTTTAGCAAACGGGTAGATACGGCCGAGTTGAAGGCTATACCACCTCCCTCATAACGGTAAACATGTGAAGTCTGGTCGGTGATCAGTTCATCCAATGGTTGGGTAAAACATTTAATTGCGATCTGGTTCGTCATGGTACCTGAAGGGCAAAACAAACCGGCCTCCATACCAAACAGGGCTGCCAGTTTTTCTTCTAGCGCGCTTACGGTCTCATCCTCACCAAAAACATCATCACCAACTTTGGCACTCCACATGGCTTCAAGCATCCCAGGTGTGGGTTTGGTAACGGTATCGCTACGCAGGTCTACTGTCATCATAAATCAAAGGAAATTCCGTTATTTTGTTTTATTAATTATGCGGGCAATTTTAATCATTTTATTTCTCACCCTGATCGCTGTATCAGCAAAATCACAAAAATGGCAGCAAGGGTCATTTACCGATATTAAGGGCAATAAAGTTATTGGGTTGATCAATAGCAACCCCTCGGGCAAAGGCCCCATAAAAGATGAAGGATTTATTGAATTCAGGGACAACGAAAAAACTAACCCCTATAAGTTAAGTGCAAGCGATTTGAAATCATTTATGGTTGGCCGCGACAGTTTCGTGGTGGCTCATGCGCCACACAACGAAACCTGGACCAAACAAGAACTGGATTTTGTAAAAGTTGAATTGAACGAAGAAACCAAACTTTATGTAGCGGTTGTTGGTACGGTAACCGGTTCAGAAAGAGGATTAGGTGTTCATCCTACCGGAGCAGTAGGCATGGGTACCGGTGGCTATGGTGGTGCAGCAGCCGGTGTAGCTGTTAATATTGGTGGCGGAGGTGTGCGTGAGGGTAAAGTTCAAACTACCTACTATTACGGCCCAAACACAGCTCAAATGGATCAATTGACACCGCTGAATTTCGTCGACATCATGAGCGATATCATGGGCGATGAACCGGAAGTGGTGGATAAGATACATTCAGGACAATACAACCTCAGTAATATTCAGAAATTGATAGTTTACTTTAGGACGATGAAGTCATCCCATGCAGGCAGTGATAGCCCCAAAACCACTCAAAATTAATTCAAACCAATCAAATACTTTGGGCGATAACATAACCACAGGCCCAGGCCCATTGAAAATTATAGCCTCCCAGCCAGCCGGTAACGTCGACACATTCGCCGCCAAAATACAATCCGGGTATTTTTTTTGATTCGAGTGTTTTAGACGAAAGCTCGTCAGTTGAAACGCCGCCGCGCATCACTTCAGCTTTATCATAGCCCTTATCACCGGCAGGTTTTACCGTAAATTCATGAATTAGTTTTCTGATAATCTCCAGTTCGGGGTTACTAAGTGATGCCAGATTTTTTTGAACCGGCAGTTTTTCAGCAAGCGCCTCTGCAAATTTCCGGGTAAACAATCCTGCCAGGTATACCAGCAAGGTTTTTTTGCCGTTTAGCGCTCTTTCTTCCTGTATCAACTCCGCTATGTTTTCATTTGGTAAAAGGTCGATATAGATCCATTCGCCGGGCCGCCAGTAAGACGACAGTTGTAAAATAGCGGGCCCGCTCAATCCCCAGTGAGTAAACAGGATATTTTCTTCAAAACTTGCCCGGTCGTTCCAAACCCGGCAAAAGATGCTGTTGCCGGATAAAGTTTCGTACCAGGGCTGATCTTTTCCTGTTATCGTCAATGGAACCAAAGCTGGTGCCGTTTCAGTTACTTTCATTCCAAACTGTCGGGCAATCTTCATTCCAAGATCGGTAGCGCCCATCTTAGCAATAGGCAAACCTCCGGATGCTATAACCAGTTTTGGTGTTTGGGCGGTTTTCGTTTTGCCGTCCCGGAGGTAAGAGATCAAAAAACCGTTTTCAATATTTTCAACCTTCGTAACTTCCGCCCCTAACCTTAGCTCCTGGCCCAGGTCAAAACAAAGATTGGTGAATATATCAACGATATCTTTGGCATTATTAGTAATTGGGAACAATTGCCCAAGTGTCTTTTCCTGCCCTTCTATACCGTAGGTTTGAAAAAAGCCAATAGTATCTTCTACGGTCCACTGAGCAAAGGGCGACTTGCAGAAATGCTCATTTCCCGAAATAAACTGCTGCGGCGAAGTAAAAAGATTAGTGTAATTACACCTGCCACCCCCGCTGATCAATATTTTTGCTCCTGCCCGTTCATTTTTTTCCAATATCAACACCCGCTTGCCTAAAAATCCGGCCTGCACGGCGCACATCAGGCCGCAAGCACCTGCGCCTATTATTATTGCGTCAAAATCTGTTTGTTTTGCTAAATTTGTATTCATGGACGGGGTTTCGCAAATATCCGAATTTGGAAAGATATTCATCTTCCTGATCACAGGAATAATTATGGTGGGTTTTGCCTTTTTTATCGTTCGTATTTTGGCGCCAAACAACCCCAATCCCGAAAAACTTAGCTCTTACGAATGCGGTGAAGAACCGGTAGGCAGTGCCTGGGTTCCTTTCAATTCCCGTTTTTATGTTATTGCACTTATCTTCCTTTTGTTCGACGTTGAAATGGTGTTCGTATTACCCTGGGCTACGGTGTTTGGTAATAAGGGCCTGCAGGCTGCCGATAAGCGCTGGGGCTGGTTATCCCTCACTGAAATGTTTATCTTCCTGGGCATTTTAATCATAGGGTTGATTTACGTTTGGGTCAAAGGCGATCTCGACTGGATTAAACCCCGCCCGGTTATCCCTACTGTAAATTCTCAGGTACCGCATTCACTGTATGAACAATTGAACAAAAAACAAGGCGCTTATAAAGTGCAGGAGTTTGCATTTAAAACTACTGCTGATATTAAAGAAACCGCTACCGTTACAGCTACAGCGCCCATAAGGAAACCATTATTCAAACCAACCTTTAAAAAGCCAGAGAATGAATCCTGATGGAATAGAAGAAAGCGGCGGTGCTATCGTAACCAAATTAAACGATCTGCTTAACTGGGCCAGGCTATCGTCTTTATGGCCAATGAGTTTTGGCATCGCCTGCTGCGCTATTGAAATGATGGGCTCGTTTGCATCAACTTATGATATGGACCGTTTTGGGGTGTTTCCTCGCCCATCGGCCCGGCAAGCCGACGTGATTATTATAGCCGGTACGGTTACCTTTAAAATGGCCGAACGCATCAAACGGCTTTACGAACAAATGCCGGAACCTAAATATGTTATTTCCATGGGCTCGTGCTCCAATTGCGGCGGTCCTTACTGGCAACATGGTTACCATGTGGTAAAAGGCGTAGACAGGGTGATACCCGTTGATGTTTATGTGCAGGGCTGCCCTCCGCGTCCGGAAGCACTGATCGGGGCCATATTGGAATTGCAGAAAAAAATTGAAGGTGAACGGATGATCAAAGTGTAAATGAGCAATTGCTGTTTGCCGGGAAATAATTACTGCCTGTTTAAACCAACATCCTAATTATCGGACACGCTTAATCGGTCTTGCTCCCTTTTTATTTCTTTCAATAGCACCTGAAGCAAGGAAGCATTCCAGTCGTTTTTAAAATTAAAGCTTTTGCGCTTTTTCAAGTCCTCATAGTGATGAACAACAAAGTAGCTTTTGTAATTACTGAGTCTGATCTCATTCCAAAACAGACTGTACTCGTCAAACTTTATCCCGAAGGGATGAAATTCTACACCGGCAAAATCAAAACGTTCTTTACAACGGTATTGCTGAAAACGCATTTCAAAAAGCTGCCTAAAATAAAAATGCCACAGCGCAGCAACTATGTCCGACCATTTGGAATAGTAAATATTCCGGCGTATCCCATACATACTGCGAAGCTTGACGGGAAAAATTTGACCGCGTTCATCTAATATCTCTACTATATATTGCCGACCAATATTGAATTGGTATCCACTTATCCAGTTAATACCATAGCGAAAAGCGACGATCTGATCAGCATCAATGGTTAAAACAGGGGCAAAACTTAGAGGCTTTTCAATGCTTAACCCTTGTTCACCAAACACCAGAATTCGAGAAATTTTCTTGCTAAAAAAGGCCGGTATTTCTATGCGGGTAATTTTATTCTCAATCATGAAAGAAAATCAGAGAAAAGAGTTTAAAACCCCCTGCGAATACCCCGTTTCACCCTGGCATGCTCCCTTATGATATCTTTCAGGAGAGATTGCAGCACAACAGCGTTCCAATCAATAGAAAAAACACAGCATTTGAATTGATCGGGGTTATCGGTATGATGAATCATGAAATGGCTTTGGCAGCTCTTTAAACCAACTTTATCCCAGGTTACCTTTTGCTGTTTGTTCCAACTGATACCGTCGGCGTGAAATGTAACACCGGCCAAATCAAAAACCTGTTGAATGTTAAACATTTCCGAATAATAATTCAGCTGGTTAGCAAGGTAATAATCCCAGATATCCTGTAGCAGATCGGCCCAAACCCTATAATATTCTTTATTTTTTATACCATAAAAGCTACTAAATTTGATGCGATACAGGTTATGTTTGAAATCCTTCAATTCAATAAAGTATTGCCGGCCAAATGTATACCTGAAACCTTTAAGCTCCCTAACTCCAAATCGAAAAGCAGCAATATCAGCACTTGCAATAAACGCGCTTTTCCCCAAACCAAAGCTTTTCTCAATGGTTAAGCCTTGATCAGTGAAAATAACGCTATTTCGTGTTTTATCACGAAGCAATTCTTTGACCTCAATAATTCGTTTGGGGTGATTCATCAGTAATTAAATGTAGGGAAAACAGCAGCTATAAATCAAGTGATGTTTAAAAATACTTAATCAATAATACAAAAGCCTGTTTCGTCTCAGTTTATTTGTTCTAATTCAACTTATATCTTTGTAATTATCAGTTATTTATAAATACCATTCCGCTATATCAAAACTTTCCAGATTTATTAACATTAGTCGGAATTCGATTTTTAATTGTTAATAAAGTTATTCCCAAAGGTTCTAATGCAGGGCCATTTACTTCGCCATAGCCTGGCAATCAGCTGATTTAGATGAAAAACAGCATTTAACTAAAACAAAAAAAGCCCGGCATTGATTATGCCGGGCTTTTTGAAATTAAAAATTCTTTACTTTCCAATCAATACATCGCCCAACCCATGGACCACGCCATTGGTTGCCGGCAAATTGTAAAGCAACACATTTGCTTTATTACCCTTATCATCGGTAAGGATCAATTTACCACTGTATGATAATGTAAGATTGCCACCGTCGATCGTTTTAAACGCAACTGTCCGGTCTTTAGAAGCGTTAAGTGCTTTCACAAGATCAGCTTTTTCAAATTTACCAACTACCGTATGGGCCTTTAAAAGGGTAGCCAATTTGGTTGGATCGGCTAAAAGACTATCCAATTTAGCGCTCGACAGCTTTGTAAAAGCATCATTGGTCGGCGCAAAAACAGTATACGGTCCCGAGGCTGCCAGCGCCTGGTTTAAATTGGCCACTTTAACTAAAAAAGCGGCTACACTGGTATTATCTGATCCTGCCAACGTTACTCCCACATCGCCTGTTGGAGCAGCAGGCGCAGCAGGTGCTGTTTGCGCAAAAGAGGTATTTACAAACAAACAAAGGGCAAAAAATGCATTTACAATTAAAGCTGTTTTTTTCATGAATCTTTTTTTATTTAATTTATTTCCAATTATATTAAAACGAAGCTTTTTTACAAAATATTACTTAAAAAAATGCAATATTTTCAATTAAAAGTGATCTTAACTTAATATTCTGTTAAAGTAACAAACATTTGGGTCATTTTGTTTAATATATCATTGTAAATTGTACGTTACAGTATGTGTTAAGCGATAAAACAGTAAAATATTTACAAAATACATAATCAAAACTGCTATTTCCCCCTGCCGCGCCTTATAATGCCTGTTGAAATTTATCGGCTTCCAATTTGATCTGGTCATCGGGTTCATCCTGACTTACTGCAAGCAACTCTATTTTGCCATCCTTGCCTTCTATTGTGATCGTGTAATCGCGCGATTCACCGTTATCGTTCACCAGGCTTCCTGTCAATGTTGTTTTACCTTCTTTAAAAGGAATCTTCCATTCGCAGACATAACTTTTTACTTTACCTGTCAGTTT
Organism: uncultured Mucilaginibacter sp.; assembly: GCA_903866915.1. Lineage (GTDB taxonomy): Bacteria > Bacteroidota > Bacteroidia > Sphingobacteriales > Sphingobacteriaceae > Mucilaginibacter. The sequence continues at coordinate 16,381 of CAIPPO010000237.1, forward strand.
CATATTGGCCCCGTCTCTGCTGATAGCCACTAGCAGGTCTATTTTATCAAAAGTTAAAGTAGTTTGTTCGGCAACCGTATTTTTGACGCCGCCGTTGGCGTCAAGGTGGGTTGTTGTACCTGAGCTGAAGCTTACCTTTTGGTCGCATTGCGCCATGCAGAGTGTGCCGCTGGCTACCAGCAGCATCACTGTAATTAAAATTGATCTCATATTTGTTTTTTAAATTATAATCTAAGTTATATGTTAAATATGGTATTATGTATTACATAGTTCCTTATATATTTATATATCACTCATAATCAATTCATATAAATTTTTATATAATTTTTTCATTTAAGTAAAATTGGAATAATGCTGAAGGAAATACACTTTCTCTATAGGCCAAACTCCGGGCGGATTGACGGAACATTAGTGAGAATCAAAGTCGGGGCCATTATGCTTTTTGAAAGATTTAGGCTAAACTTGCATCCTGATCATGAAAGCATTTTACGGAGACCTTAAACTTGGCATTTTAGGCGGCGGACAATTGGGGCGCATGCTGATACAACAGGCCATTAATTACAACGTGACCGTTAAAGTTCTCGATCCGGATCGTGATGCCCCCTGCCGGAAATTATGCGATGAGTTTGTTGTCGGGTCGCTCGGTGATTATGAAACCGTCTATAAATTCGGCAAAAAAGTAGATCTGCTCACCATCGAAATTGAGAAGGTTAATGTTGATGCGCTCGAACAATTAGAAAAAGAAGGCATAATGGTTTACCCGCAACCGCGCATCATCCGTTTGATACAGGACAAAGCGCTGCAGAAACAGTTTTTTAAAGAAAACGATATCCCTACAGCCGAGTTCCAGGTGATATCGTCGAAAGAGCAGTTACGCAATAGTCATATCCCCTTCCCGTATATCCAAAAACTGCGCAGGGATGGCTACGATGGCAGGGGTGTTTATAAAGTTAAAGACGAATCATACCTCGAAAATGCTTTTACTGAGCCCAGCCTGGTAGAAAGAATGGTGGATTTTGAAAAAGAAATCGGGGTGATCGTAGCCCGCAATACCGATGGGGAAACTAAAGCCTTCCCGATGGTGGAGATGGAGTTTAACCCACAAGCTAACCTGGTAGAGTTTTTAATATCCCCTTCTACTTTCCCGTTTGATGTACAACAGGAAGCTGAACGCATTGCCATCAGCGTTGCCGAAAAGCTGAATATTACCGGCCTGCTTGCTGTTGAGATGTTCCTGGACAAAGAAGGTCGTATATTGGTAAATGAACTGGCACCACGCCCGCATAACAGCGGTCACCAGACCATAGAGGGTAATGTAGTGTCGCAGTTTGAACAGCATTTGCGGGCAATATTCAACCAGCCGCTGGGCGATACCACCTGCCTCAGTAATGCCATCATGATCAATGTATTGGGCGAACCCGGATACGAAGGCCCGGCAGTATACCAGGGTATTGAAAAGGTATTGGAATGTGCAGGTGTATACGTACATTTATATGGCAAGGCCCTAACCAAACCCTTCCGCAAAATGGGACACGTGACTATTGTTGATGATGATAGGGAAAAAGCAATAGAAAAAGCAAGATTTGTGCAGGCGACGTTGAAGGTTATTTCATAGTCAATAGTCCTTAGTCGATAGACAATAGTTGAGGGCCATGCCTATAATTGCCTGTAAAAGATGCTGAATGATCAGTAAAAAACAATCGAAAAAAGCTGTCGTCCATGGATTATGGACTATGGACTTAAAACAAATAATATGAGTAACCCAACCGTAGGCATCATTATGGGCAGCAAATCTGACCTGAACGTAATGCAGGACGCTGCTGATGTTTTGAAAGAATTAGGCGTTGCCTATGAAATTACCGTTGTATCGGCACACCGTACACCCGATCGTATGTTTAGTTATGCCAAATCAGCAGCTGACCGGGGCCTGAAAGTAATTATTGCCGGAGCGGGTGGTGCTGCCCATTTACCGGGTATGGTAGCTTCACTTACCCATTTGCCGGTTATTGGTGTTCCTGTAAAATCAAGCAACTCTATTGATGGCTGGGACTCTATCCTTTCCATCTTACAAATGCCAAATGGTATCCCTGTAGCTACCGTGGCGCTTAATGCTGCAAAAAATGCCGGTATTTTAGCCGCCCAGATTGTTTCAACTGCCGATGAAAGCCTGGTAAAAAACTTAATTGCTTACAAAGAGCAACTGAAACAAAAAGTGGAGGAATCGGCAAGGGAGATGGAGGGGAATTAAGTTCGATACAGTCGGCGTCCCGATAGCCATCGGGAGTCCGAAAGTCCGGACTTTAAAATCAATTCAACTCCGGATTCTCAGGAAAATTGGCAATATGGGCATAGCGTTGACCAAGGCCTTTTACGACGTCTTTCCACATATTCTGCTCATCGTTGGCGAAAAGTATTTCAGCATTGAATTTGTCGGTTACGATCCAGGCATCATCCTCAATTTCTGAATCCAATTGACCTGAGGTCCAACCTGAGTACCCGATAAAAAATTTGATCTCTCCATCGGCTAAACCATAACTGGTTAATAGTTCTTTTACTGCTTCAAAGTCGCCACCCCAATAGAGTCCGTTGTCTAATTCGATACCACCTTCTATTTTTTCAGGAACCCGGTGAATAAAATGCAGGGTGTCTTTACCAACCGGCCCGCCAACGAAAACCGGCAGTTCTGAATAAGGCAGATCAGACAATATTTCTCCAAGATGAAATTCACTTTCATGGTTCAGTATAAAGCCCATAGCTCCGGCTTCACTGCATTCGGTTAATAGGAGCACCGATCTCTTAAAATTCGGATCGAGCATAAATGGTTCTGATATCAAAAGACGTCCTTCGGCCGGTGCTAATTGACTAAGCATAGAAAATTATTTGTCTATTTATAAAGCCTAAGGTAATAATATGTTCATTTATTAAAATATGAAATAGCGGATAATTTTACAGGGCAATTAATTTGTAAGTTTGCAGGAATGAACGAACAGGACATACAGAATATACGCAAAGAATATCACTCGGCTTCACTATCAGAAAAAGAAACCGCAGCAGAACCTATAAAGCAGTTTGCCAAATGGTTTGACGAAGCCGTTAAATCGGAACAAAACGAACCTACTGCCATGACACTGGCTACCGCCACAACCGATGGACGCCCTTCGGCACGGATAGTTTTAATGAAAGGCTATAACCAGGATGGCTTCACGTTTTATACCAATTACCTGAGCCGCAAAGGAAAAGAGATCGCCAAAAATCCTCTGGGTTCTTTGTTATTTTTCTGGGACTCACTCGAAAGACAGGTAAGAATTGAAGGCGTAATTG